>JBGSUE010000041.1:0-25994 GCA_041753515.1 Patescibacteria group bacterium | reverse complement strand
CCAGTCCCCTGAATGAAATAATTCACCATACTGCTGATTGGCAAGATCAACATGACGCTGATTAACATCCATACCTCGCATATTTGCATACATGTGTTCATTATGTAACGCACCTGTTAACCATCCAGTACCGGCACCAACCTCCAAAATTTGATTATGCTGTCGAATTCCCTGTTTTCTGAATATTTTTAATAGACTAGTAATCCTGTCATTTTTTATTGTTTCTGTAAGCGGATATTTTTCAAATTGGATTGAATTATATAACGCATTCAATGATTCATATATTGGAGCATTATCATTGAGTAATAAAACCTTTCTCAATAATAATTCCAGATTTTCCCGCTCAATCCCATGAGTAGATTTATCCGCATATATTTTCCGAAGAGTATTAAGGTGATTTGGTAATTGTGATAATGAATTTGAAAATGTAGTTTTGCCACTACGTAAGAAACTTATCATAAATTGAACTCTGTCATTCAAATTCAAATTTTGATTATGCAGAATAGATCGGTAGAGAGGAACAATTAAATTATTATATTCTAGAATACTTGTTATCATCCATGGTTTAAATCCTACATCATCACTCCGTATTTTCTCTCCAGCTTTATTTTCTACCCATTCCTTATAAAAGGAATACAACTTATCCCCAACACGTAATCCTTCTTCTGTAAACGGATCAAGTCCTTTTCCTACTATACGAAGTAAAGGTCCTGTCGTTTCAACTCCCCAGGCGGATATATTTTCAAAATTATCCAGTATAAACAACTTTAATTCGGACAGATCCTTTTGTTCCATTCCAGAAGTCAATTTTGATAATGCATGATACGCATAATTCTCATTATCATCCCAGTATATTTTTTTACCATCGGGTAAAATTGCCATTACTGTACCCCATTCATCATCATACTTATATTATGATGCAATAGGAGAATGATACGGCTGTATTTCCATATTATTCGGCTTAATTGATCCTTTCGGCCATGGAAGATTATGTTTTCCTAAAAAATTTAATTATCGATAATTATCACTATCCTTACTTTTAGGCATATTAGAAGCAAATAATGCTGATTTGCACACCATTGCTTTTGCCTGTTCAAGCGTAGGTACAAATCCCTGATCTTCATGTGCATCAATGAGCATTTGTACAAAATCTTCATTGGACATAGACCGAATTATCCGCAATCATAAATGAGAATATTGAGACTCAACAACAGTCCACGGAAGATTATCAGGAAGCTTTTTATGCGTCTTTGGTTTTTCAACAACCGATGTTTCACTTGACATAGTCATAAATTAATAACTATAGGTTTAGTTGGGTATTATACCACACTTCATATTCTACCACCTTTTCTTGCACGAATATGCAACAACACGATACAATCCCTTTGCCTATGCATATCTAAGTAATTGGTGATGGGTAATGGGTGATGGGTAATGGGAAATCAAAAAAATTTCAAACTTTCAATTGAACTCGTGCCTGAGACGTGCTGGCATAATAATCTGAGAAGCCTCTTACCGAAAGAGAAATGGGGTGTTCTTCGCAAAAAAGTGTATGCGGATTATAAGAATAGATGCGGCATATGCGGGAACACCGGCCGTCTTGAGGCACACGAGATGTGGCAGTATGACGACGAAAACCATATCCAAAAACTAATCGGAATTATCGCACTGTGCTCCCTGTGCCACGGTGTTTCCCACTTCGGCCGCAGCGAAACTGTCGCAAGTCCCGCTTGGCGCGAACGGCTGATTGCCCATTTTATGAAGATAAACGGAGCAACGCGGGGTGAATTTGAAGCCCACCGTCAAGAAGCATACAAAATCTTTGAAGAACGCTCACAGCATTCTTGGAAACTGTCTTTGGGAGAAACGGATATGTCATCCGAAATTTAAAAGTTATCAAAAAACGTAATCTATGTCATTGCGAGGATCCGCCAGATGGCGGAGACGCGGCAATCTCTGAATTATAACGGGATTCCTGCCTGCCGACTGGCAGGGCTTCACTTCACTACGTTTCGTTCGCAATGACAAAGCAAGCAGTATTCTCTAAATTTTCCAACGGTTCATAGAACGGTATACAAGAAGTTCCAGACATGCGGTTACTGCTCCAAGAACCAGCAAGAGCCCCAACCCAAACCGCACCATGGTTACCTGATCACTGTCCCAGCTATTTTTGATGACAAAAAGTGCAAGCACAGTCATCGCAACGGTTACCCCAAGAGCACTCATGCCCATGGCATTCGTGGACAAAACTTCAGGGCTTGCCGCTGCATCAAGCTTCGGGGAAATGCTTCCAATCTGAATCATAATAACCGGCAATAACAGGAGCATGATGCCGGAAAGGAAAAGTAGGAGCGAAATATTGGAAATCTCAAACGGCATGACAGCTAATAAAATCCATGAGAGTGCAATGAGAATAACAGAATACAGTAAACTGTATACTTTTTTGGACCGGTACAGAGTCTTCCACGACACCGGCTGGGTAAAAAGGGACCGCGCATTGACGGCCTCCATCGATACGGCCGGAAAAACAAACCGCAGGAGTGCCGCCACGGCAAAAAAAATAATCCAGGAAAACGCAAACATCGCAATTTCCGCCCGGAATACGCCGTAGCGGGCAATATGCGTCATGCCGATCCGCAAAAATACGAAGAAAAAGACCGCAACGGAAAAAAGGAACAGCCCATACCCGGACTCTGCTGGATTTCTCAGGACCATCAGGATATCTTTCAACATCAACGGACGGGACACACGAAGCAGTGACTCTGCCGTTGCCTGTGAAATCCTTCCTGTCCTTCCCCGCGACCGGATGGCCGAAAGAACGGAAAAATACGTGTCTTTCACCAAAAGTACGGAAAAAAGAAAGATCACTGCGGCAATACTCACAACAAAATAGGCATGGGGTACAGGATCTGCGGATAAGAGGCGGCTTATCCAGTATGTGGGCAATACGTGTGAATTGAGCGGCAAACTGTCAAACAGGATCCTGTATGCTGCGGGTGATGCATCAAACAGCTCACCCATCTGGGGCGGAAATATCGTTTTCATAATGGCAAGCATACCGGAAAAAAACAGGAGCAATGTCATGATTGCAGTTTTATATTCCTTCCCGCAAACAAACGGGGCAACAACACGCGCGAGAGGAAGTGCGACAGCTGCACAAAAGCACATAAGCGAAAGAATAAGAAGAAATATATGAAATGAATACAGCGGTGTGACTGCATGAAATACTACTCCATACTGCCACAAAACCGGAATGACAATGCCGGAAAACAGCACGATATTACCAAGCATTGTTTTGGACATCTGATACAAAAACACCGATCCGGACCGCACCGGAAGCGTATTGAGATATAAAGATGCGGAACCGGGTGCAAGAAACATGCCGGAAAAAAGCATAAAAAAGCTGCCAAACGACAACCACACAATAAGCACGATTGCTGCGTGAATAATATACACCGCGGCCTCATATCCGAATGCCTCATACTGCGATATGAACGAAAAAAATGATCCGGCGCCCCTCATCAATCCCCATGAAATACCGACGTAGAGACCTATAAATGAAGCAATGACAACAAGCTTGGAAAGCAAGTGGTTGGCAAACCAGCTTTTGGCCTGCCGGATGTCCGCAAACAGAAGTGTATGGAATATATTCATACGAGCGATTCCAGATGAAGTGTTTTTGTCATTTTTTCTTCCCGTACGATTTTGCCTTCTTTCATTACCCCGACACGTGTTGCAACTCTGGCAAACTCCAGAATATGGGTGACAAACAAAACGCTGCCTCCCCCTGCTGCAAAATGCCTGAGTATGTCTGAAAATGTGTTGATTGCCGGAGGATCAAGGCCCACGATCGGCTCATCGACAATAAGCACTCGCGGACGGGACAGAAGTGCCGCCAAAATCGCAATTTTCTGTTTGACCCCGCGGGAATACTCTCCCATAGGTTTATACAGCGAGTCAGCAACAGGAAAAATATGTTTGAGTTCCCCTATCCGATGAGTGAGACTACTGTCTTTCATGCCGCGCAGTCTTCCTGTAAATATGAGAAACTCCATGCCGCTTAAAAATTCATATCCGGGCGGATCGTCCGGAACGTATCCGAATGCGGTTTTTGCATGGACAGGATGCGTGCGGATATTGAATCCGGCAATGGAAGCCGTGCCCGACGAAGGCTCAAGAAGGCCGGTGAGCATTTTAACGAGTGTCGTTTTACCTGCTCCATTCGGGCCAATGAGCGCATATATATCCCCGGCTTTGATATCCAGGTTTATATCCTCAACTGCTGTAAACTTTCCGAATGTTTTCGTCAGATGTTCAGTATGAATCATGTATGTTCCCCTATAACTATCATGTCAGAATAAAGAAAAAATGACAACATGTCATGCTGATCCATTCAAGAAATCACAGTATTTCAGTCATCCTGAGTCCCGAATATACGGGACGAAGGATCTAGATTCTTCGCTACGCTCAGAATGACGGAATTTTGCATAATTCTGAACGGGATACTATGTATAATAGACACATGACACCATTTTTCGATACAAAATGGCACGAAGTATATCTGAAAACCATTGGGAAAAACTTGAATCCGCTTGTGTATCATGACGATATGCATGATGTCATTGCGCCGTTTGTGGCACACCGCACGACCGCAATGCTCTCCGGCGGCAGAGAGGTGTCGGATTACTGCGATCTCGTGGGGAATCCGAAATATTTCGCAGACGTCTGGCCGCGGGCACTGTCATACCTGGAAAAAAACGGCCTCATTTCGCTTGAACTGTTCAATATTCCGGAAAGTTCCCCGACATATTCTTACTTTTCACCGATGAATAAAGAAGATACCACGCCGATTGTTTCGCTTGGCAGTTCGTTTGATTCCTATCTTACCGCCCTCCCGCGAAAGTACCGCCACGAACTCCGCAGGAAAACGAAAAAATTTGAACACGGTTTTACAACACATATTGAAAAATCACCGGATGCACTACAAACGCTCCTGAATCTCATGAAACTCAATCCGGAAAAAAATGCGTTTCTGACTGATGATATGCAACAATTTTTTACCCGGATAGCTGGTGCCTTCACCACTTCTCACATTCATCTGATGACACATGAAAATACACCGGTTGCCGCAGTCTGGTTTTTTACATCGCATGATACTGTCTACCTCTACAATTCCGGGTATGATTTCCAAAACTATTCTGGTGCGGGCTTTTATCTGGTTGTGGAGAATATTAAATGGGCCATCGAAAACGGATATAAAAAATACAACTTTTTGCAGGGATCGGAACGCTACAAATACGAACTGGGAGGAAAAGATTTGTTTGTATACGCTAAAACAGTGTCATTGCGAGACCGTTCCCACGGCGCGGTAATCCCGGACGGGATCGCCACGTCGCATCAGAATGCTCCTCGCGATGACAATTTTCTACCAACTCCCGCCTCCCCCGCCTCCTCCTCCGCCGCCGGAGGAGCCCCCGGAAAAACCTGACGAAAACCCTGATGAGGAGCGTGTGGGGGTAGCAGCTGAAGAAAATCTACTCATACTGTTTGACAGTGAATTTGCCAGGAGTACACTGTTAAACGCTCTGCCTGATGATCCTTCATACCAGTCCGGTTGTGTCATGGCGATATCTTTAAATCTCTCAGCCCAGATTTTTTCAACCCCGAAGGCAACGGCATACGGAAGCATTTTCTCAAAAAACATCTGGTTTTTCGCCTGAAACGTCAACTGATGTTCCTGGCTCACAAGAAAATTTTTTAAAGACCTGGCAATAACGGCGGACTGGGCGCCATACAGCGTTTTTCTGGGCATTGCCCGGCCAAAGATGAACGAGATAAGCGCCAGAGGCAGATTGAACGTAAAGAGCGCGATAGACGCAAGAATGTAATAAATATTGCGTGCTGACTGCGGATTCTTGTCAAACAGCTCCTCTTCAACGACCAGATCATAGAGCCGTTTCTTCACCTTTTCAACCGTATCGGCAAAACTGGTTTCTTTTATCCGTACCACATCCCCGGATTTAAAAATACCGTCAAACAAAAGTTTTTCATGCCTGAATAAATGTTCGGAAATCGGGGTTTTAATGAACGTAAAATCGTTCTTGGCATTTTCCCTGATTTTGATATGGCCGCGCCGGGCAAGATCTACAATCGTCGCCGTAATGTCACGCATATCCACATGCTCATCAATGAGTGTTCCCACTTCACCCGGTGTAAAAGGCCGCAGCGACCTGTTTTTTGGCACATCAAACCAGGCATTTGTCTCTCCCATCGGGGGCTTAGGGTCCCTTCCTTTTTTCCACCACTGCCAGATGATGAATACCGGTAATACCGCATACCATCCTGCAAGAAACAGAATGACGATACCGAAAAATATTCTGGTTATGATTTTTCCCCAGAATGTTTCGACGAATGGTACATATTCGCGGGCCGGTACGAATTCCACAAGATCTTTGGGAAATCGTACGGCCACTGTCAATCCGGCGCCTTCCGGAAGAGGTGCGGTTGTTGAAACACTGACCGTTGAACCTGTTTTTTCTGCAGCACAGTCACTCTGCACCGATCCGGCTGATCCGGTATAGCACACAACATCAATGAGCGCCGGATTTGTATCGGGTAGTGTTATGTTGACAGTACTTGCTTTTATGGGGACTGTCCACTCGTTGCCTGTTGCATTCCAATAAAATTCATCATGATCAGAAAAATATGTGATGCCTCCGGTAATGGAATACGCAATACGATACTCCCTCTGGCCTGTGACGAAGCGGTTTGCGTCCCCTATCTTCAAGAGCACAGAATCATCTTCTGTCGATTGTTCAAAATTGTGCTCGTTGCCTGATCCATCCGTTATTGAAAAATTACTGTACTCGATCCTGAATTTTTTTCCATCCTCATTCACGCGAAGATAGGGTATTGTTCGAAATATTCCATGACGATCTGAATCACCGAAATCATACGTAATAACTTCTTCAACATCAACCGTTCCGTTGACCCGTATGACATAGGAAACGTCAAATGAGGCTATATCTTCAGCATACGCCGTGCCTGTAAAGATCAAAGACACGAAAAATAAAATACCGGTCAATAATACCTTGTTCATGAAATTCAATAGACGCTTCTATTCGTCATTCTGAGGACGCCAATGGGCGGACGAAGAATCTAATCGTTCTGACGAGATCCTTCACTCGCCTTCGGCGGTTCAGGATGACACATGTTTTCAATCATTTCATTATACTCCCAACCGGCTATTTTTTCAGAGGCTTGGTGAGGGCAATCTTCAGTACGTCATCCATGTGATCCACAAAATGAAATTGAAGATCCCGACTGACGGATTTCGGTATATCTTCCAGATCTTTTTTATTTTCTTTCGGTAAAATGACATCTTTAATTCCAGCCCTATGGGCTGCAATTACCTTCTCTTTCACCCCCCCGATTTCCAGAACCCTGCCCCGCAGTGTCACCTCCCCTGTCATGGCAACTGTCCGGTGGGTGGGAATTTTGGTGAGCGCTGACACGATTGCTGTTGCAATAGCAGCTCCTGCTGACGGTCCATCTTTGGGTACTGCCCCTTCAGGCACATGGATATGGATATCAAGTTTTGAAAAGAAATTTTCAGGTATTCCCAATAATGCATACCTGCTTCGCACATACGACATGGCCGCGTGTCCGGACTCTTTCATCACATCGCCAAGCTGGCCGGTGAGCATCAAGTGACCTTTACCGGGCATGAGTGCCACTTCAATAAAAAGAATATCCCCTCCGGCTTCCGTCCAGGCGAGCCCCGTTGACATACCCACTTCATCCCTCTTCTCGGCAAGTGTTGCGGCAAACTTGTATGGACCCAGATATGAATGCAGATCTTTCGGCAGGACGTGGTACGTTTCGCGCTTCTCTTTTTCCGTATCTGCAATCTTTTTGGCTATTTTTCGTAAAATTGTGGCAATCTGGCGTTCCAGATTACGGACTCCTGCTTCCCGTGTATACCGTTTGATGATATCGGTCAGCGCATCATCGCTAAGCGTTACGACATCTTCCATGATTCCATGAATGATGCGCTGTTTGGCAAACAGAAAATCACGCCCGATATGAAATTTTTCCTCCTGGGTATAGCCGGGATAATGGATAATCTCAAGACGGTCCCGAAGTGCCGGAGGAATCGTATCCAGTACATTGCACGTCGTGATGAAAAATACATCCGAAAGATCAAACGGCACTTCCAGATAATGGTCGGAAAAGGAATAATTCTGCTCCGGATCCAGCGCTTCAAGAAGTGCGGATGACGGATCACCGCGGAAATCATTGCCGACTTTATCGATTTCATCAAGCATAAACACGGGATTTTTCGTCCCTGCCTGCTTGATTCCTTGGATAATGCGGCCCGGGAGAGCGCCAACATACGTGCGCCTATGACCCCGGATTTCCGCCTCATCCCGGATGCCTCCGAGTGACATTTTGACGAATTTTCTCCCCAATGCTTCAGCAATTGATTTTCCGATAGACGTTTTGCCGACTCCCGGAGGACCGACAAAACAAAGGATGGTGGGTGCTGTTTTTCCCTCTTTTTTTCCGTCTTTCTCATCATCTTTATACATTTCGCTGCGAAGTTTCATGACTGCTAAATACTCCAAAATTCTTTCCTTCACTTTCATCAATCCGTAATGCCTGTCGTTTAACACTTTTTCCGCATCAGTTATCTGCACATTGTTGGGGCTTGCCACAGACCATGGGACTTCAATGAGCCACTCCAGATATGTGCGCAAATACGATGCCTCGGGATTATACGGGGACATTGCTGAAAGCCGGGCAAGCTCCTTATCCGCTTTCGCTTTGACATCCTCAGGCATATTGGCTTTCTTAATCTTCTCGGAAAGCTCTTTTGTCTCCTTGTTTTCGCTGTCCTCCCCGAGCTCTTTCTCGATTGTTTTCATCCTTTCGCGCAGAACCTGCTCCCTCATATTCTTGTCGAATTTTTCCTGTGTTTTTGATGCGATTTTCTTCTCGATTTCCAGCACTTTGATTTCGTTGATAAGATACCCAACCTCGGCAGCAAGCCGTTCCTTTGCGTAGCTCATCTCCAGAAGTTCCTGTTTCTGTTTGGGTTTGAGATCCAGAATGCCTGCAAGCTGATAGGATAGCGTGAGAGGAGAGGAACCGGACATGATATTCATAAAAGTCAGAAAATCAAGTGTTTTTCCCATGTTGACGGCACGGCGAAGTTCCGTGGTGTTGTGGCGGATCATGGCAGTAACCTCATCATCACGCTCTTCACTATCGATAACGTGTGTTATGCGTGATACAAAAAACGGTTCAACTGTTTCATACGACTCGATCCTGACTTTTGCGATACCGCGGACAAGTGCGTTAATTTCATTTTCGTTTTTCATCATCTGGATAATTTCTGCCAGAGTTGCGGTTTCGTACAGGTCTGCCGGTGTGGGATCATTCGTGTTGGAATTTTTTTGCATGGCAAGGACTACCTTCTTGCCGCCGCTGTTACCGGCTTCAATGGCGCCCACCGATCGGTTGCGGCCGAATGTGAGGATCATTTCTGTCCCCGGATACACGATCCCGTCACGGATGGGAACTGTAGGATAGAGCTGGTTGTCTATTGTTTGGATGTCCATAATATTATCTGTGTCATCCTGAACTTGTTTCAGGATCACGTTTAAACGAGATGCCGAAACCAGTTCGGCATGACGTTTTTTAGGTCGCAATGCAAATCTTTATATATATCCTATTGAGGCATTGCGGCACAAATGTTCGTAATAAAAATTGATCGCATCAATTTTTAAACGAACATTAGCACTCAAGTATAGCAATTGCTAATTGTTGAGTCAACAGGTCAGATGAATTCATGAAGCATTGATTCCACGTCCACAACAACCGGCTGTTTGACTAAAATATCTTTCTTCAGCATCTCATACTGATCCGTATGCGCAGGCCGCTCTTCTTCAAAAAACACACCGACGGGCAGTTTCTCACCCCACTCCATAGCTTTATCAAACGCTTTCACCCGGTTGTCCGGCATGTATCCGGTTGAGTTGAGATCGTAGATATGCTCCCTGTACCAGGGATACCCAAAATCCTTGTTGAAAGTGACACATGGCTGAAGGATATCCACAAGTGAAAACCCTTTATGCCGCACCGCCTTCACAATGAGATCAGACAATCCTTTCCCGTCCCCGGCAAATCCGCGTGCCACAAATGTGGCTCCTGCAGTGATAGCAAGAGCGGCAGGCGATAATGGCATATCGACGACCCCATGCGGCGTTGATTTGGTTTTCAAACCCGGCCGTGCCGTGGGGCTTGCCTGACCGGTCGTCAAACCATATACCTGGTTGTCAAAAAGAAGGACTGTGATATCAGCATTTCTCTTTGCCGCATGGATGAAATGGTTGCCTCCTTCACCGATACAATCACCGTCGCCTGTGATGCACAAAACCGGCATGGTGTGATGGGCAAGTTTCACGCCCTGGGCTACCGGAAGCGATCTGCCGTGTAGTCCGGCAAACCCGTACGTTTTCATCCAGTTGTACATGTTGCCGTGGCAGCCGATACCGTAGGCAAAAAACACATCATCCGGCCCTAACTCCATGGCATTCATGGCGTTTTTAACCGAGGTCCAAATACCAAAATCACCGCATCCCGGGCACCAGGTCGGCTGATGGTCTGTAGTAAATCCGAATGTGCTCATAGCGTCATCCTTTTCACGATTTCTTCCGGGAAAAACGGACGTCCGTCGTACTTCAAAATCCGTTCTTCAATATGTATTCCGGTGTATTTTCTGATCAGACCCCCGAGTTGACCCATTGAATTTTGTTCAACCAGTACAAGCCGTTTTGCCTTCTTCAGCATCTCGTGTGCTTTTTCGGGAAACGGGTAAAGCCAGGTGAAATGGATCATATTTGCCTTGATATTTTTACCGGACAACAGTTTTATTGCTTCACGTACCGGACCCTTGGTCGTCCCCCATGTGACAAATGTAATATCCGCATTGTCATCACCTGTGTGTGCAGGCGCAATCGCCGCAGACTGTATCGCAGCAAATTTTTGGTTCCGTTTGTCTACCATAATACGCCGCTCATTTGCTTCTTCCGTCATCAGGCCGTCCTGTCGGTGCTCATACGAGTTTGAAATAAAATTCCCGTTTGCGACACCGGTAACCGTACGGGGCGACACGCCATCGTCAACATCCGTCCGGTACCGCAGATACGTCTCAGAATCCGGTATATCTTCCGTTATCATTTTTCCGCGGTCTATTGCCACAGTACGGGCGTAATAGTTTTTCGGCACGCACCAGTGGCTTTCATTCAAATACTTATCGGTCAGAAGAAATACCGGCACCTGATACCGGTCTGCTAAATTAAACGCGGCAGTCGTCAGATCAAACACGTCTTCTGCATCCCCCGGTGCTAAAACAATACGTGGAAATTCACCATGACCTGCGGATATGACAAAATCAAGTTCCGAACTTTCCGTCCACGTGGGCATTCCCGTCGCCGGCCCCACCCGCATCCCCATATCGATAACCAATGGCGCCTCAATCATGCCAGCCAGGGATAACCCTTCCACCATCAGGGCAAAGCCGCCGCCTGATGTGGCGACCATGCTGCGAACACCGGCAACTGATGCACCAAGGGCCATATTAATCCCCGAAATCTCATCCTCCGGTTGAACGTACATGATGTTGTATTTTTTTGCATGGTCTGCCAGATAGGTGATAACCGAGTTAATGGGCGTCATGGGGTAAATCGCGGCAAATTTAAGGCCTGCACGGACTGCTGATACACCCAGTGCCTCACTGCCGTTGATGATGAGAAGCTCTTCTTTGGCTCCGCCAGGCGCAAGATGCATGGATGTTTCGCTTCCGTACGTATTCTTCACATAGTCATACCCTTTCTGGGCAACGGCAATATTTGCGTTTACGACCTCATCACCTTTTCTGCCAAACTGTTCTTTAATGATCTGCGAAAATGTCTCGAGTGTCCCGCCTAAAACTGCCAGTGTTGCGCCCATCGCTATCGTATTGCGCATAACCAAACTAGCATTGAGCTCATGAAGAATTGCTAGAAGCGGAACCGGCATGAGCCGGACAGGTTTCGGAAAATCATCACTTGTATACTCACCATCTTTGGGGTCATAGATGACGATAGAGTTTTCGGATAAATCTTTTTTGCACTCCTCCACGCACTTTTTTGTAAGAGCAACCAGAACATCCTGTTCCCTGCTCATTGCATCAACACTCTTCGTTGAAATACGCACCGTCACCAGATTGAGGCCGCCGCGGATGAGGGATGGGTATTCGTTTGTCGCAAACGTCCGGTACCCGCTTCGCGCATAAATCCGTGAAAGCATAATGCCGGCAGACATAATTCCAAATCCCGCCTCCCCCCCGATCTTCCACGTCACTGTATCTCTCATATATTTAAACTAGCATAATACACTATTTATGACAATGGTTATTCTACGCCTATTTAATGTATTACCTTTGTCGAAGGTTCATATAATAATGGAATTCCATCTACATAGCGGTATTCATACTCATTTTGAGTATCTCGAACTTTAATTATTTTATCTACCATACGTACATCTTCTGCTTTAGTTAATAATCCCGGAACAACCCCTTTCACCAGTTTTTGATATACAATATCTTCCTGAATTAGTTTATTTACCATATCCATCCATACTTCATCATTCTGAAACTGATTTTGGTTTTTACTCATAAATTCCCACAATAATGCACGAGGTGAATAATATGGAGTATCAATCTTGGTATGAATATACCCTTCTGAATTCATAAATGATGTGATTGGATAATTGAGGGGTGACGTATTTAAAATAAAATCTTTTAATACGCTGTTATATTGTTCAATATTTCCACTTTTTTTTAAATCTGATAACTCCCAATAAATGTCACTCACAAGAGTCTTAATTTTCCCACCAAGTGCTGTTTCACAATACTGCGGTCCACGCTCAAAATACTCTTTTGATCGTAAGTGCCCTGATCCCATAAAAAAGAATGTTTCGGGTTTTTGATCCTCATGGGTGAACTGATATTTTATTGTATTTGACTCAGGTATTTGATCCAACATCAACAGACTACTTCTAATATTTGAAGCCATAGAAAGATTTCGAAGTTCCACAGTATCTTGAATTCTGCCTAAATCTGAATCCGTGATATTTGTAAGAAACTTTTCAATTTTTCCCATATTGTCTACAAAATTTGCACCAGTTTGCTCCAAATCTCCTAATTTATCACCCAAATAATATGCTAATCCATATCTCAATAACTGAGATGAATTTGGAATTCTATCCATTGCATATTCATATGTTTTATTTAGTGCCATAGCAAATTTCATTGTAGGACCCTTCAGTAATTTTCCTGTTTTCATGGCACGATATACTGTAAGACCCATATCAACTAACCCTCCTACGCTTATGCTCAATAATGTCCTGATCGCCCGTTCAGAACCCATATTGAGAGCATCTTGAAGTTTTTTATACCCTACTGATTCAAAATGACGTCCGTCGCATACAGCAATCTGTACTTGTTGTTTTTTTGGCATTTGTTAACACATCTTTGTGAATTTGTCTAGATTCTTCCGAACTTGATGTACTACCGTGTAAACTTGATGACTTTGCTTTTGGTTCATAATCTTCTTCAATATAAGGAGGTATGGAGCCAGATTCATAATAATATAAACTTCTGATGTCTAATTCTCCACCAATAAGTGCAGTGTTTAAACGAATATCATCAGTCTGTAATGCGTGCCACCCTATGCGAAATCTTGGTTGTTCTCGAGAAAATTGAAACTCTCCGGATCCCGGTATATCAACCCCAACTCTTCTTAATTCATGAAGTACTTTCGCTGCTCCATATCCAACTGCAACAGTACCGCCAATTTGTAAACTATCACGTCGTGTTATATCTGGCATATTGAGTCGATAGTATTAATAATTACGGAAACACTTGTTTGCCTGACTCATCAGTGATGAAAATGGCGGCGACGGGGCAGGCTTTGGCGGCGTCCAGAAGCTCTTCGTCGGTGTGCTCAGAAGCCGTGTCCAGAATAATGGCTTTTGCCTCATCGTCCAAGACCCATGCTTTGGGGGCGATGGCAATACACGTTGCCGCACCGATACACAAATCCCGGTCAATGCGATAGGTGAATTTTCTGATTGTGCGGGTAACCTTTGGGTTGTTGGGATCCATATAATAATAATGATTTGTCATTGCGAGGAGTCTTCGACGAAGCAATCCCGTGATATCAACGGGATCGCCACGCCGTGGGAACGGACTCGCGATGACAGTAATATAGTCATTTTACAAGAGCAGATGTGACAACTTCAAGGGGAAGGGTGGCGCATTTGACCCGGCTCGGGGTTAACTCGGTTCCAATCAGTTCAATCATATGACTTCCCTTCATTTTGTTAATTTCCTCAATACTTTTCCCAATCAGCTCATCTGACAGCATCGATGCGGCTGCCATACTGATGGCACACCCAACTCCCTCAAATGACACATCGGTGACCTTTCCGTCCGTAATCTCCAGATAAAACGTAATTTTATCACCACACGTCGCATTAAATTTACTTGCCGTATGGGTATACACCGACAGCTTCCCGAAGTGATGAGGATGTTTGTAGTGATCAAGTAATTCTTCACGATACAGATCCATAACATCGATGCGAATCTACGAATTATGCGAATGCAACGAATACGCAGAATCGACTTGTTTTTTATCCGACCTAATCACTCGAACAGGCTTGAGATACCGGTTCCGGAAATTTACCAATAATCCAAGCTTATATCCGGTTGTCAGTAAATACCTCTGTGTCTGATAATAATCATCCTTTGTTAATATCGGTTTAGCTTTCAGCTCAATGACCATTTTATTATCTATAATAAAATCTGCTATATTTCCGAGTGTTCCAATTTTATGTTCTCTCGAATAGTGTAAATTCTCTTGTTTCAGCATCTCATCAAAAACATCACCATACTGTTTTTCTCTTGCATACCGTCCAAGTGTATTATGCACTTTAAACAATAATCCTGTCACATTATATGAAAGTTCACGATAGATAATCTGCATACGTACTGATTCGTATTATTCGAATGATTCGTATATTAGTATCGCGGTTATTTAAATATTTTTTGAACTTTCTCTAAAGCCGAAACCAGCATATCTATATCCTCTTTTGTCGTATACACATAAAAACTTGCCCGTGCGGTCGGGCCACAGCCTGCATACTCATGAAGCGGTTGGGCGCAGTGGAAACCCACCCGGATACAGATATTATCCTCGTCTAAAATTTGGGCAATATCATGCGGATGTACGCCTTCCATCGTGAATGCAACCACACCCCCTTTGTCCTGTGCGCTTTTTGGACCCAGAATATGGATTTTTTTTATCCGTGATACTTGAGACAGAGCATACGCAGTGATATCAATTTCATGCTCACGTACTTTTTCCATACCAATCGAATTGAGATAATCGACTGCTGCACCAAGTCCGATGACACCGGCAATATGCGGTGTCCCTGCTTCAAATTTATGAGGGGATTCTTTCCAGTGAGAATTTTGTACATGCACTTCGCTGATCATATCTCCGCCATATTGATACGGAGGCATTGCATCCAAAATTTCTTTCTTCCCCCATAACACCCCGATGCCGGTCGGTCCCATCATCTTATGCCCGGAAAATGCGACAAAATCCGCTCCCCAGACATGTACATTCACTTTCATGTGCGGTACGGACTGGGCGGCGTCGACCAACACGACGCACGCGGGGTTAATCCTCTTCACAATTCCCACAACTTTTTTAATATCAATTACCGTCCCATACACATTGGACATTGACGTAAGTGCTACAAGTTTTGTTTTTTTGTTCACGAGTTTTTCCAAACCGGACATATCCATAAGACCGTCGCTCCCTGCATTCCAGATACGCAAGGTGGCATTATTATTGAGACTCAATTGCTGCCAAGGGACAAAATTTGAGTGGTGTTCAAGAATTGTCGTCACAATCTCATCTCCGGCATGGATATGCTCCAAAGCCCAACTGTAATACACCAAATTTATTGACTCGGTTGCGTTGCGTGTAAAAACAATCTCTTCCGGAGAGCCGCCGATAAACTCAGCAACTTTACTGCGCGCATCTTCATACGCTGACGTTGCTTTTTCAGAAATTTTATAAATGCCGCGGAATACGTTTGACGTATATGATGTGTAATACCCGTCTACTGCATCGATCACCTGACGGGGTTTGAGCGCTGTTGCCGTAGAATCCAGATATACGATCCTTGTACCGTTTATTTTTTGCCGCAGTAGCGGAAAATCATTCCGTACTGACGAAAATGTGTCCATTTTTTTCCTCCGTTTTATAGGTTTTCAGATCTTCAGTTGCCGGTAGTGAAATCACCTGACCGTTCGCAATATCAAATACAGCTCCGTGGCATCCGCAGACAATTGATGCACCATCCAAAAACCCTTCCTCACCCAGTGAACACTGTTCATGCGTGCACGTATCATCAGTCGCATAGACTTCCCCGTCTATTCGTGCGAGCATGACAGGTTTTCCCGAAACAATGACTTTCTTTTTTGTTCCTTCAGCCAATTCAACCGACGGCAATACCCGGTTTTGATTCATAGTATTTCCAAACGCTGTCTCACAGCATGTATAGCAGGACTGTCGATATTTTTCAAGCCGTCCAGAAGAAAACCCCGGGCGATCATTCCACTGATTTCCTTCTTATCTATCCCACGACTTAAAAGATACCATACCTGATCAGTGTTAATCGGTCCTGTTGTTGCCCCATGAGTACAGCGAAGGTCATTGGACAATATTTCCAGTACCGGTTCGGACACGACACGGGCAGACTCTGATAAAAGAAGGTTATCGTTTCTCTGATATGCATCCGTCCTGTTGGCGTTTTTCTCCACCCGGATCATACCCGTGTATGTTATATGCGATGAATCATCCATAATGCTTTTTACCAGCACACTGCTTCTGGATCCTCCTGAGACATGATGCTGCTGCGTCGTAATGATAATATTATCACTGCTGTGTCCGGCAATGAGTATAATCATTTGTACGTCACAATTAGTACCGGTAATGTGTATTGCCGCATCAATGCGATTCACTCCCGGCTCCTGGACAATAATAACGCTTCCAGATGATACCGTAAACTCGCGGGTTGAAGATTTGCCGAATGGGTTGATAATATATTCCGGATTCATCGTTAGCCCACCGATCCTTCCATTTCAAGGGACAGAAGCCTGTTTAATTCCACTGCATATTCCAGCGGAAGTTCTTTTACTATCGGCTCAATAAAACCGTTGACGATCATAGCTCGGGCATCGTGCTCGGCAATCCCCCTGCTAGTTAGATAAAACATCTGCTCATCACCAATTTTTGACACTGTTGCCTCATGTTCAAGTGTCGGGGATGGACCTTTTATGTTCATCGTCGGATAGGTATCGGACCGTGAATCTCCGTCCAATATGAGTGCATCGCATACAACTCTGCTTTTAACGCCCCGTGCGTGCTGCGCAACTTCTACAAGCCCCCGGTACGATGTACGTCCCCCGCCGCCGGAAATAGATTTTGAAATGATCTGAGACGACGTTTCAGAGGCAAGATGTACAGCTTTTCCGCCTGCATCCTGATGCTGTCCGGCTCCGGCATAAGCCACAGACAACACTTCCCCACGGGCTTTGCGGCCAACCAGGTAAACACTCGGATATTTCATGGTGACCTTACTGCCGATATTCCCGTCAACCCACTCCATGATCCCTTCTTCCTCCACCCGAGCCCTTTTTGTCACCAGATTATAGACGTTTTTACTCCAATTCTGTATGGTGGTATACCGGACACGGGCACCTTTTTTAACGATTATTTCAACAACAGCGCTGTGAAGCGAATCAGTTGAATATACGGGGGCACTACACCCTTCGACATAATGCACAAAACTCCCTTCGTCGGCAATGATGAGTGTTCTTTCAAACTGCCCCATATTAGCGGCATTAATCCTGAAATACGCCTGAAGAGGCAGCTCCACACGGACACCTTTGGGCACATATACAAATGATCCGCCGGACCAGACGCTGGTATTAAGAGACGCAAATTTATTATCCGTGGGTGAAATAATGTGTCCGAAATATTGCCGGATCATATCAGGATATTCACGAAGTCCTGAATCCATATCGGAAAAAATTACGCCTTTTTTAGTAAGCATGGAGTTTATACTTTTATACACAACCTCTGATTCATATTGGGCACTGACGCCCATCAAAAATTTTTTTTCCGCCTCGGGAATGCCGATTCTATCGTACGTATCTTTAATTTCTTCCGGAATTTCAGACCACCGGGACGCACGATCTTTCACCGGACGGATGTAATAGTAAATATCGTCGAAATTGATACCCGAGAGATCCGCCCCCCATGATGGCATTTTTTTATCGCGGAAGTACGAGAGGCTTTTCAGGCGGATTTCGCGCATCCAGTCCGGCTCACCCTTCATGCCGCTGATTGTTTCAACCGTTTTTTCTGATAATCCTTTCGGTGATTTATATTGATATACTTCCGGCTTATGAAAACCTAGCGTATAAGAGGTGTTTATCAAATCAGTCGTTTTCATATAAATGATCCATACCCCTTTTCTTCAATTTTTTTTGCAAGTATATACGAACCGGATTGTACAATTTTCCCTTTCACCATAATGTGAACGGCATCAGGTTTCACATATTTAAGGATGCGAAGATAATGTGTAATGACAATAATTCCCGTATCCCCCTTTTTCATCGCCGAAATACCATCTGAAACTGCGCGCAGAGCATCAACATCAAGACCGGTATCGATTTCGTCAAATACGGCGATTTTTGGGGCAAGCACGAGAGCTGTCAGCATCTCCACTTTCTTTCTCTCCCCACCGGAAAATCCGTCATGAATTGCACGGGTAAATAAAGATTCATCTAACCCAATATTCTTGGCTTCATGTTTCACAATTCCTAAAAAATCCTTGAAACTCACTGATGGCGTGACCATCCTGCCTGATAATACAGGATTGTGCTGCACGATTTTTTTTGTTGCGCCATGTATTGCTGAATATGCACTTCGAAGAACCGATAATACACTGACCCCGGGTACGGCAACAGGAGATTGGAATGCCAAAAAAATCCCGAGCTTCGCACGGTCGTCGGGCGATATGCCATTGAGATTCTTTTTTCCAAGCATAATCCGTGAAGAATGGCTAATATCGTAGAGGGGACTGCCCATGATAACCGATGAGAGTGTTGATTTCCCGCTGCCGTTGGGACCCATTACGGTATGTACTTCTCCCGGTTTAACCGTCAGATCCAATCCACGAAGAATCTCTTTTCCTTCAAAAGATGCGTGAAGATTTTTTATGATAAGTGATTCATTTTTCATATGACTGACTGTAAAGATACCGAAGAAAAACTTCTTTTAAGCATATTTTGAATTGCCTGATGTGCTTTCTTTGCCTTACATCCGCTATCCAGCGGACATACTGACCTCTTTAGGAATTTTCCGGACACATCTTCCAACTTTTCCGTTGCAGCACAAAAAATATCCCAGAGCGTAATATCTTTCGCATTTTTTGCAATACGATATCCGCCTGATATACCTTCACGGGATACTACGAGACCTGCGCCTACAAGAGGCCTGATTATCTTTTTGAGATACAAAATTGAATAACCGTGTTTCCTTGCTATCTGTGAAAGTGGCACCCATCCGATTTTTTCTGACGATGCCAGATCCATCATCAGAACAACTGCTACTTGATCCGTTCGGAACAGATTCATATTAACTGATACTATACAGGTATCAGTTTGTGAGGTCAAGAGACATGATTACAGTTTATTTGATACTCTGTCCTGTTTTCCCATGTACACTTCCGATCGTCCTACCATCCGCAGGATAAAAAATTCCTTTTGAAGAAGCGGATTTTTCGGATCTATCCAGGCATCAATATCGGAAATCTGCGACTCGTGTGCGCGTAATGCTTTAATTTTTTTATTCATAAATCTCGATCCTTCAATGACTGTCGTGATATATTTATCGTCCGTACCCGTCATAGGTTTACCGAATGACTCTTTTTCTTCAAGATTTATCTTCTGCATATACTGAAGCGATGACTGCGGAATTGTCGCATAATACAGTTTGGGCTCGACAGGGGTTTCAACGATATCCGAAAACTGCTCCTGTTTGAGTGCAAACTTATGCATCGCGGCAAAATGCCGGATTTTCACCGGCCGCTTTTCATTCACATCACGGATAAAATTCCTTGTATCGGCCACATCCGCTGAATATCTTTGAAACGCATACGTGGTGGCAAATGACATTTTGATGTGATCCGGATGATTTGTAATACCCTTAGCATCAAACGTCACGACGATATCAGGAGATAATTCCAGAAGTTTTTTATGGATCTTATCCTCAAGTTCTCCCGACTCAACATCCTTGAGCATTCCATCCATGTACCCAAACTGGTGAATTTTTTCGATTCCAAGTATTTTTGAAGATACATCCAACTCCTTTGACCGTACAACTCCAAGTTGATCAGGAAGTATCCCGTCCGAAGTGCCATGCTGTCCCAATGTGGCTATCAACAGATGAATATGCCAACCCGATACTGAATATTTTGCACAGAGGATTCCTGTGTTATATGCTTCATCGTCGGGATGGGCAAACGACAAGACCATTGTTTTCATACCTGTGTATTATATACCCATCTTACTCAGGTTTGCAGCCATGCACCATACGGTGCGTGGCGAAAAAGCTGATTAGATGGGTGGATACTGAAAAAACTACATACAAACTTGAGTTTTTTTAGTATATACTAAATATAGGAGGTGATTTTAATGGATAAATATATAACCAATTCCATGAAATTTTTTTCCAAACATCCCGATCAGAATGCGTTCGTTCATCTTCTGGGAGGCATCGGCATCGGATTTTTGCTGACGTACCCGGTGGCAGGAGTCCACCCCGTCAGATGGGGCCTGTTATTTTTATTAATGGCAGCAATCGGACATGTGTGGGCTGCAACACAGAAAACAAAGTGATGGTATAATGCGCGCATGGAAACTCCCCTTGTTTTGGCAACCGAACCGTCACAAAGCTATGAACTGATTGATTCCGGAGACGGGGAAAAATTGGAAAAAATAGGTGGATACACCATTATCCGTCCGGATCCTCGTATCATCTGGCAAAAACACATGCCTCACCTGTGGAGTACTGTCGATGCACACTATATCCGTACATCCAAAACAGAGGGACACTGGAAAATCAGGAACAATCCACCTCAAAACTGGCGCACCTCATTTGGTCGTCTGGTATTTACTCTGCGCCCGATGGATTTTAAACACATCGGCGTTTTTCCAGAACAGGTTTCCAATTGGGAGTGGCTTCAAAAAAAAATTACCAATTACCAATTACGAATTTCGAAATCAAATCTGAAAATTCTCAATCTGTTTGCGTATACTGGTGGTGCGACGATGGCGGCAATTTCAGTAAACGCTCACGTGACACATGTAGACAGTTCACGCGGCGCGATAGAATGGGCAAAAAAAAATATTTTGGCTTCAGAGCTTCATACGAACCATGTCCGATTTATAGAAGATGACGTATATGCATTCTTGAAACGTGAAGCACGACGGGGCAATACATATGACGGCATCATCATGGATCCTCCGCGGTTCGGGCGGGGCGCAAAAGGCGAAGTATTCAAACTGGAAAAAGACCTTCCAAAACTCATGACTGCCGCTCATAGCGTTCTATCCAAAAATCCGGCTCTGTTTCTGATAAATGTCTATACATCTGATCTGTCTCCCTTTTCGCTTGCCAATGCACTATCAGACTTGATACACGTCGGTACAGTGGAATTTGGCGAACTTACAATTCGTGAAAGCGCTGGAGGGCGGCTTCTACCATGCGGTGTATTCACGCGGTGGCTTAAGGAGTGATGAGCGCTTCTTCGCCGGGAGCCAGCCAGTAAACGTATGTACATCCTGTTGCCACCTTGTTGACTTTATCCCACCCTGCGGTTGAACATTTTTTCATCTTTTTACCGTTTGTTGTGGTATAGAGGACCAGCGGGGATCCGCACTCAGGGCACTCTTCTTTCAATGGTTCACTGGTACCCGTCAGCCACTGCACATAATCGCATCCTGTGGGTTTTTTTGCCGTGCTGTCCCAACCGCCCGTGGAACATTTTTTCATCTTTTTGCCGAAGCGCGTCATGGTGATAACCAAAGGCTTCCCGCACTTGGGGCACGCCTCATCAAGTGTTTCCGGCTCAAACGGCAACCAGAGAACATACTCGCACCCTTCAGTTTGCCGCGATTGTGCGTTCCATGAACCCCCGCTGCAACGCCTGAGTTTTCTTCCTGTTTTTGTCTCAACTATTTCCCCCAACGGCTTCCCGCACTTCGGGCATGTATTTTCGTCTTTCGGTTTATCAGTTTTATTCATATAATAGCCATTATGGATAAAATCCGGCGTTTTGACAAGTACACAGTTGCCGTTTCCCTACTAGTACTTGTCTCTGCAGGTTATACTTTGTTGCAAATCAGCTCCCGACTGCTCAGTACCGGTTTTCAGGATATGACACAGGTATACATGAGAGTTGGACTCGGTACTATTATAGCTATACTCCTTTTCAGGAAAAAGTTATCACTGAAACATATTCGAGCTACACCAATCCGCGACCGGCTCATACTTCTTTGTATGGGAACGGTGGGATTTTCTATTGGAGTATATTTTATTACGGTCGGTGTATTGAACGCCAAACTCGTCAATACATCCGTCATATTTGCCAGTGTTCCATTTTTTTCTTATATCTATGCATTTTTCTTCTTAAAAAAACCTATCGATGTCAAGCTTGTACTTCTCTTGTGTCTCTCCCTTGTGGGCATCGCAATCGTCGGATCAAAATCCATCATTCCGCGTCTGGACACTTTTGGGATCGGCGAATTTTACACTCTCCTTGCGGCAGCAACTATGGCAGTATTTTATGTAGGACGAAAAATGTTGAGCGATCACCTGAACAATAGCGAAATTACGATTACTGTGATGATTATTGCAGCAGTGTCCGGTTTTATCATCGCACAACTTAAAGGGGAGACATTTCAGCTTTCGGTATTTTCAGATCCCCTCGTCATATTGGGACTTGCAATCGGAGCCGGCATGAATATTGTTGCCAACTTTGCAGAAACGTATGCTTTCAAACATCTAGATGCTGTCATCGGCAGCCAGATACTTCTTCTTGAAAATATCTTTTCACTCATCGCCGGATATTTCTTATACCATGAAATCATTTCCCTCCCGGAAATCATCGGGGCCAGTATAGTCATCGGAAGCGTCATTCTCGCCAACCGCATTCTCCCGAAAGAATAATTTCATTATGTTATCTTCTCCTGGCTGTAAGGAGGAGCATGCCGGAGTAGCCGGAGCGCAGAGGAGGCTGTGCTTTCGGTATGTGATGGATTTTCAGGTGCGTAACAATCGGATTGAAAACCTTTTCAAGATCTTCTTTTCCGATAGAAACCGCCGGATATGAAATATCATTTACTTCATACCCTTCTGAATGCTCCATAAATGCCGCAATGAGCAATCCGCCACTTTTTACTGACCTGCAAAATTTTCGACAGGCTTTCTCAAATACTGCATATTTATCAGACATTGACTCTGCAACAAAAAACATGAATGCTGAATCATAAGCAGATTCCCTCAAATCAAATATCGAATTTTGGATTGGATGAACAATATGGTTTATATGTTTTCCTAAATCACAATTTACATATGCAGTATCTTTTGTTTGGAAATATTTCCAGAAACTTATCCAAGGCTCATCGGGAGAGTGTATCTGCAAAGTTACGTACTCAGTATTTGAACGGCTAATATCAACTAAATCGACGTGTGATGCATACGGCAATACCAATAGTGTCGGATACAGGTTCGGTCCGCACCCAACATCAATCACAGATCCGATTTCAGAACTATTTGAAGAAATATACGGGATAAGAATATCGATAATGTGTTTATCCTCATCATGGATTGTTTCATAATTATCCGACACATATTTTCTTGTCTGAAAACTGTCCCAGGAAATCTTTTTCATAAACAGTGTTGTAATTGATCTACAAAATCAGGCCAATATTCCCGTGGAGGCGGAGTGATTTCTACAAATTGTGGATATTTGCCTTTTGGACACTCTGTCAGAGTACTGCTCGAGAACTCGTATCCATGGGCATTCATATAATTTGCCACATCTTCCCTGTGCACCTTATACCGGGTTATATCAAAAAAATAAAACGTCGTGTATGTTTTTATAATACGGTCCTCAGGAAATCTTTCTGACATAAAATCATAAAACCTCGCAAAAAACCGGTTTGTATTTTCCACCAGAAGATCAAAATACGGATACACTGCCATAAATATGTTCAAGGAAAAAGAATTTATCGGATCGAGTTCTATATCCGTCAGATGATATTTAAGTTTATCTATAACCGGTTTATTGCCCATTGCAAACCCAAGACGCAGCGCCGGCATCCCCATGACTTTAGTAAGACTTCTTAAAATCAGCAGATTGTCGAATTTCGGTAACAGATCAACGACACTCATTGGTCCTATGCCGAAATAACATTCATCGACTACAAACAGACCAGAATAGTTTTTCAGTACATATTCAATTTCGTCATGCTCAAGAAGATAATTTCCTGTTGCTGTGTTGGGGCTGGCCAGATAAAAAACATCCGTATCCTTTATGGTTTTCAGAAAATTATTTATATTGACTTTTCCGTCGTATCGGCATGGATACCGTACGGCACGGCATCGATTCAGATTATTCTCAAACACAAAAAAAGACGGGTCAAACATGCCGCCGGTTTTATCGGCACCTAAAAACGCATCATAGATCGTATGAATCAACCCTTCCACACCATGCCCAAAGACAATCTGATCTTTTGATACATTTTCCCGTTCGGCAACTACACGTACCGCATCGTCATACAGACTTCCTGGATACAAATGAATAGACTCTATGCTTTTTTTCACTGCTCTTTCAATTGCTTTTTTAACCACCGAAGGCTTAGGCGAATAATTTTCTCCCCAGAACAATCGAATTGGATTTCTCGGTTTAGAATTTTTTAAAACCATGTAATCCGTATTATACACCTCACTCATTTGTTATCTGCATGATATAATAGTAATATGTCCAACAAAAAACCATATCACATACACTTCATCTGCATCGGGAATGCATACAGGAGCCGGTTGGCAGAAACGTATCTGCGGTCGAAAAATTTACCTGGAATTATAACCTCATCCAGTGGTATCCATGCGGATTTTCATAAAGCAGGAAACGGGCCGATTTGCTGGTATGCACTACGCCTTGCACGTAAATTTGACATTATTGAATATATATCACACTCATCAACCCAGACAAATCTCCTGCATATCATGGGACCCGACCATCATATCTTTATGCATCAGGAAGTACTGCATGCACATAAAAATATTTATGAAAGAGTACCGAAAAAATTTGATGTCTGGGACATTGAGGATATGCATATTGATGATGGACGTATTTATGATGAAAAAGAAAAAGAGATCATCAGGCAAAGTGAAGCATCGTTTGAAAAAATACGCAAAAACGTGGATGAACTTGTGGAAAAATTACGTCTTCTTGGGTAAATTTTTAAACTCTTTCCGTATACTGGCAGTAGCAGCCCGTCCCCGCTCCTGGATTTCTTCGATGTGTGCAAGGACAGAATCGATTTTTGATTTTGCTTCATCCGTTAATTTTTCTTTTTTTCCCGTCATCGCATCTTTCACTTCACTTTTCAGGTCTTCTCCCTGTTTAGCCAGCTCCCTGCCTTTATCTTTAAGATCCTCCAGTCGTTCCTGAATCGTACCGATCAGATCAACACCCCGATCCTTGACAAGTTTTCCGGCTTTTTTTCCTTCTTT
>JBGSUE010000040.1:0-88083 GCA_041753515.1 Patescibacteria group bacterium | reverse complement strand
TATTTTCTATTACTCTATAAACAAAACAAAAAAAATGTGTTCCTGTTTTTAGGTAGCATGTGTGCATCAGCCGGTCTCGTATCATATCCGGGGCTGTTTACTCTTCCGTTCGTGTATCTTGTCCTTTCGCAGTCGAAATGGAAATCACTTGTATTTCTCGTACCGGGTATTATTCTTTTTTACATTACATTCTCTCAAGGTGGGATAAATGGGTATGTGGTATCAAAAATACCATCGGTGACAGTATCTACCATTTCTTCATATGTCAAAACCTCAACCGAATATTTTGTCCGCACGTTCGTGATGTTTTTTATCAAAGGAGACCATACATTCAGGGTAAATATTCCGGATAAACCGCAGCTTGATGCAGTTAGTCAGCTGTTTTTGTTGATAGGATCATTATTTCTTTTTGGAAAAAAATATCGGAAAGTTGTGCCGTATATCATTGTACCAATCCTGATTCTGATTCTGCCTTCAGTTTCGCCTGCTCTTCCATCAATTGAAGTACCTAATTCCGGCAGAACTCTCGGAATTATCCCATTCGTTTATGCTCTCGTAGCAATCGGTATATATGAGTCAACAATATTCATTAAGGAAAAAATTCGTCCAGTGTTTCTTATTTTACTCATGAGTGTTATTGCATTTATGAATATTTTTGCATATTTTGGGCCGTATAAAGAACAGCTTCCGAATCGCAATTCCCCATATGGCAGGATTATTGCAAAATATATTGATTCGCTCTCACCCGATACAATAGTATATCTTTCCGACTGCTGCTGGGGAGAGCGGGGTCAGCCTGAACCGAAGGCGATATTCTATTCTATGAAGCATCAGTCCGGCCGATGGTCTATCGTATCCGATACGTTTATACATAACTGTCATGATATTCGTGAAAACAGAAATTTTGTTATCATAGTGAATCCCTACAGCGTTGACAGACAGGCCAATTTTTCTTCCTGCTTCCCAAATGCCCGCGGGGTGATGCATACTGATAGGTATAACCAACAGGTGTTTTTTTCACTGACACAATGAAACGCATTCAACACATACTGGCAATAATTTTTATTGTATATATGGGTGTTCTCATTGGATTGGATATTGCCGATAAATTTTTCGGAAAATATGCATGGTGGTATAACTACGTATGGTATGCATCTGATTATCTGCTGGCTGCAGTTGGAGTTTCTGCCGCCATACGGTTGATCAGGTTATTTATCCGGAAAAAAATTGTTTTTACTGCAATGACCCTGTGTATATTTTTTGTACTTCTAATACTCAATATTCCGTTGTCCAAAAATTTAAGCGGTGAGACGACTCAACAGGTACGGTGTGCACTGGATCATTACCTCACATCCGATCCGTCCACGACACAGACGACCTGTTTTCTCGGGTATCCGATGCGCCAATATACCATGATGATTTGGCCGACAGTTCTTTGGGGACGATCATTGATGGCATTGAATGCCGGAGGGAGTATTTATTTTATTATTGGACTTCTGTTGTTCTCCTACGGATCTCTTCTTTATCTTGAAGGTAATAAACGAAGAGATATTCTCGTATCCATTGCTCTGGTATGTATGCTTCATATCAGATTTATCCATCATTTTCTGTTCTATTTTGAACAAAGTATCTTTCCATTGAGTTTTGCACTCATGGGGATCGGTTTGTTCTTCTGGTATCTGAGCGGTTACAAACGTGATAGCGCTATTCTCGTGATGGTTCCGGTAATCCAGCATATGGTATATGTGTATACTCCGATGATTGCCTTCATCGGTTTATACATACTTGGATTAATCTATCTCCTGTTTTATGTATATTCCGGACGGACGCATAAGTTTTTCATGTCATTTTTGCTTTTTGGGTTTGTCAGTATGTTTTGCATGACGCTGTTCTATCGTCATGATGTACATATTGCCGGTCAACAAACACCATTGAAAAATGCCTCAGAGAGCATATCTCAAACCGTACGGCATATTCTTTTTCCTGAAACGCTTGTTAAATCGTATATGTCACCGGTTATTGTCTTTGTATTTATCGGTATGATTGTAGCGATGGTCAGCGGTGTATTCGGCATAAAGATGGTGATTATTGGATTGTGGATACTTGCGACATTTATCATATCTGTCCTTTCACGGGGATATACCAAATATCCGGTTGATTTTTCAATGCACAGATCCATAGTAACTCTTCCGGTGATAATGGCATCGATTATTTATGCTGTAAAAAATACGGATTTTAAGATGAAAATGCACGTATTTCTTGTACTCTATGTATTCCTTATCGGAACCGGATTTTGGTATCATTTCATCGTTCTTTCAGCAAGAAATCCAAGTCCTGTGTATGAAGTAATACGGGCTGTATACGCAATGAAAAAAATAAATCCCGGGATAAATACGTCAGCAGCATTGACCGTTCTTGATGAAAAAGTACAGCCATTAATGAGTGTCATGGATTATTCCCGGTATTTTATTCCGGAATTAACCGATGTCAAATACGAGAGTGCTGAATCCTTATTTCCCCAATGCCAGCTTGCTTCGGTTTCCGGGTATATGATGATGCATCATGATCATCCGTGTTATGAAACATTTTCACGGTCAGCAAACAGGGATTCATCTTGGTATAGCGTGGAATTTGCGGTTGCAGAAAATGATATGGCTACATTGTTCGTGAACGTACAATAATTATGGGGTGGCAACTATCAGTAGTCTAAAGGCAAACGGCCTGAGGAGTGTAAGGTTTCCGGTGCGGTAATTTATTTTGAGTAATGATTTATTTTTTAATAAAGGCATTGGAAATAATCCATAACCTGTAAATGCCGTATGTTCAAATCCCGATTGGGTAAGAATTTTTTTCAGTGTAAAAATATTGCAGTTGAGAATTCCTTTTTCAATATCCCAGGGGATTTTTTCGAGGGCTAAAAACAGATACCAAGGAAGGTGCCAGGCATTTGGTTCCGAGAAAGCGATTGTGCCGTTTTTTGTGAGACTTTTTTTGAATATCAGGAAATATTTTTCAAGATTAATGTGGTGAAGGATATCAGTTCCGACGATATACCGAGACTTCGGAATATGTTCCGTATCGGATGATATCGTAAGTTTTCCCCAGCTTCTTGTTTTGTGTTTCTTGTATATTTGTCCAACATCATGAAGTGATTTCTTGGAAATATCCACCGCTGTTACGTTAAACCCCTTCTGCAGGAGATAAAATGTAAGCCTGCCGGAACCGCAGCCAAAATCAATGATCGATGATTTCGGGTCGGGGTGTATGAGCGACAGGATCGTCTGGTACTCCAAGAGCTGGTAATTTTTGGGGTGCAGAACCTGGGATTCGCTAAACCGGTTGGTTTTTACGTCGAAATATTCTTCTTGGTTCATATTTTTTTAAAGATGAGCACTTTGGGATGTTCGTACACAGTCCAGAGTTCTTCGCCGTAGTCATCGACAAAACTGATGCCCGTCTGTGTGCACTCCTCCAGCGGCTCTACCACTCTTCCGTACCATGTGGTGGGTATGTCTATGCAGATAGGACTAATTGGAAGAGGAATATTGGGGCGGGAGGTAAACTCTGCAATTTTGACAAATCCGAGTGATCCATCCACAAGACTTTCATAGTAGGTATTTGTTTTCGGATACATATCCGCAACCTGTGTCATAGAGCCATACCCGCGGTTTGAGGAGAGAATGATGTAATCTGCCTTGTATATTTCTTCCTGCATCTGCGTCAATTTTCCGTCTGTATCCGGACCGGTGACAGGCATGGTGGTGATAGAGTATTGTTGGGCAATATGATTGGCATCCAATGTAACCGGAAGGTAATCATCCCATGATTCTCCGGC
Source organism: Patescibacteria group bacterium (assembly GCA_041753515.1). Classification (GTDB taxonomy): domain Bacteria; phylum Patescibacteriota; class Microgenomatia; order UBA10105; family UBA927; genus JBGSUE01. The sequence goes on along the minus strand of JBGSUE010000040.1, from coordinate 84,248 downwards.
AATCGTTGATCCGCGCGGGATATTTTCATAGATCCATTTGGAAGCCGCCACCCGGGTGTGATCTTTCTGGTATATAGAGGAAAAAGACAGCGGCCAGATCAGAAGAACCGGTAATGCATATAAAAGGTACTTTTTTTGGGATATCCCGTATCCTGCCAGAATTATAAGCGACGGGATCATCGGATAAAAATACCGGAGTGTTTTGGCTGTCTGATACCCCTGATATCCAAACACGGTCAGCACCTGGACTAACAGAATTGCGATAAACAGATTTTTTTTTGCTTTGAAAAGTAATAAGAAGCCGATAATGGTAAGAATTCCATGAGGGAGTCCAAGGCCAAACCAGAAAAGCTGGTGTGCCGGAAACAGCCAGGGGATGGTGCCTGTCCACTGGACAGCAGGGGGAAAATATGAGCCGGGTGCAGTAAATCCTTTCAGTTCCTTCCAGTTGGCAAGAAGTTTCGGATTAAGGCCGGTGGGCAGTATGCCGCCGGTGAAGAGATAGGGGTAGAGAAGCCGTATTGTGATGAGAAGTGAAGTGATGTACAGAAGTCCGTCAACAATGACTGTGCGTTTTTTTTCTTTGAATAACCGGTAAAGATACCATAAGCCAACAGGAACGAGGAGAAGCACTGAGGAGACTTTCGCCCCGATTGCCATTCCGGCTGCTATTCCCACGATATATCCTGGGTTTTTTCGTGCCATAAAAAAAAGCGTGAGAGCGACGGTAAACGTTTCGTACGGGTCCACCGTGAAAAAATGTGCCTGTTGGATAGCTGTTGCGGTCAAGGTGTAGAGAAATGCTGCCATGAGAGCTGTGTATGTATTTTTAAATGCAGTACGCGCGATGGCATAAACAAGAATCGTTGTTGCAATATCCAGAATTCCCGATATAAACCTCCCCACAAGCGTGATATCCGTGTAATTATATTTTCCGATTGTTTCTGCAATTGCCTTTATCAGAATAAGAGGCCATGTACCGTAGACATAAAATCCATATCCGATATTGTGGGGGTTAAGGGTTGATGAATCCGTATCAAAATATCCGGATAAATCTTCCGGCCATTTCATGGCAGCGGTCACCATAGTCAGAAACCGTTCGTCGGGATGGAGGTGCTGATTCTGGTCCCAATTGATACCGGTCAGGCGCAGATATGCACAAAGTATGAGTATCAGAAATAGAAGAATTGCGTGTTTAAATTTGGACATATGGTGTACAAATGCTGTCTACATTGTATATACGTATACGGTTTCCAGGATCAATGAATTCGGGTGTGAAGATGGAATCGTAGAGAAGAGGATTGACGTCAAAGTATGTGTCATGCCCCGGATTGAGTTCTATATATGATATATTGTTTGATTTTAAGATTGAACAGGCAGTAACAGGATCCGGTGCGTTGTAGATGGATTTAAGGATCTGTTCCTGCGCATCTTTATTGTACCCATACGACCAGGTGAAGTACGAATACCCTGAAAATATAAACCTTCCCGCCATATTTGCCGGATGGTAAAACCACGTGCTGTTTAAAAAGACTGCGTCCGGCGGTGTGTTTTGGTAGATCCACATGGCAGTCGGGTTGTTTTGGATATCCGGCAATCCTCCGGGTTCTTTATTGTAGATGGCAAAAAAATCAATGATGCCGGAAGCGATGAGGAAAAAGAATAAGGTAAAAGGGAAAAGGAACAAGGGGACTTTAAGCCAAATTTGTCTAATGTGACTAATTAGTCTAATTAGACAAATTACCACAAGCCCGCTGAACATCCCACCGATGATGATGAAAAAATTAAAGAATTTATGGTTATTGATCATATCCGCTGAAAGCTTGAGGACGTTGGGAGAGATAAAAAGTACCAGAAGGGGAATGATGAACAGCATTTTTATTTTTTTCGGTGAAATAATGAGTCCTAACGGAATAAGAATTGTGTGAAGCCCGATATTGTGCCACCAGTAGGCAATGATATTGCCGGGTGTGAGCGGGGTATTCATAAGGTATCCTGGGGAAATCATGATATCCGGATCGGTTGTCGTGATTGTTGACAGATAATATGCCCATGGAATGCAGAGAAGTCCTGAGGCGAGAAGCGGCGCACGCGTGTAGGGGAGAACAAGGAAAAACCATAGACAAAATACCATAGCAATAAGTGCCGATGCCTGGTTGACGACAAGTAATGTACACATCAGGATGGCAGTGAAAAGCGCCAATCGAATTTTTGATTTCCTGTAATGAATGAGAAGAAGTACCATAAAAATCACTCCTGCGTATGAAAAGGCTAAATGCCGTTGGTTGGTGAAAATGTTGAGCGTCCAGAAAGCACTGATATCCTGACCGTCCCATGGGCCGAAAACCGGAAACCTGTGGTTTGAATATATATCAATAACAGATTGCCGATTCCATCCGTGTTTATTAAAGTAGGTAAGAAATCCGAGTGATCCGTTGAAGAGAAAAAACAGAATCGGCAGGATGCCGCTCCATATATTTTTCGTCATGTACTTTCCTAAAAGATAAATACCGGTCATAAGTCCCGCAAATCCGATGATCGAAGGAATATTGAGAGCCCAATCGAGACGGACCCCCATTTTTTCAAGTATGCCGGCCAGAAAATAAAATCCGAAATGGTACCGGATCGGTTCTCCCGGAAATCCCGGATACTGCGGCGGCCAGTTATCACCCATCGAAAAACTGCGGATAAGGGGGATGGCTGCCCCGAAATCGCTCCAGAGTTTGGCATCAACTTTGATGAAATGGGTGTCGCTGTCGTATCCGAAGGTGCGGCTCATGAGCCACCACGAAAACCAAATGCTCGAAATAATAACGAGTGCCAGAACAAACAAATCCATCCGTTTCATAAAACACATTGTAGCAATTGAAAGATGAGTTGCGCTATACTGATTAATTATGGGAACTGAGTTTTGGTTGGTAGTCCAGTGGTGGGTAATCCTTTTTTTATTCGGTCTGGCCGCCTGGCCGTTGACACAAACACTTTTTAACGGTTGGTGGGACAAAGGATATCTGTTTTCCAAAGCTGTCGGTCTTGTGGTTGTTTCTTATACTATATGGTTTGGGGCAAGTATCCATATCCTTCCTTTTACCAGTCCCGTCATACTTTTAGTATTGGCTTCTGTGTTTGTCGTGAGTGCTTTGGCTTGCGGTTGGATCGGTGCGTTCACGGTAAAAGACGCTGATGGGCGGCGCAGTCTTCAATTGTCGCTTGATGTTGCTCCGGGTCTTTTCAAATCCTTTACATGGGATAATGTGAAAATATACATCTTCGCGGAAGCGTTATTTCTCGCAGCACTTCTTTTCTGGTCGTATGTTAAGGGCCATGAACCATCCATCCGGGGTCTTGAAAAATTTATGGACTTCGGATTTGCAAAATCCATCCAGACAAATACGTTTTTCCCACCGAGTGACATGTGGTATTCGGGTCTTACGATCAATTATTATTATTTCGGACACTTCGTGATGGCCATGCTGTCCAAATTTTCAGGTGTCGACCTGCGGTATGGATTTAACCTCATGCTTGCATCACTTTTCGCGTTCACATGTACGATGAGTTTCAGTATCGGGTATGAGTTGGTGGTCAGCAGTCTCAAACTCCCGCCTACCCGCTATAAACTACTGGCTCTTATCGCCGGTTTATTCACTGCGTTTCTTATGTCGTTTGCCGGCAATATGCAGACTCTCTATGCATTTACCAAAGGGTATACGGGAGAAAATGTAAAGCCATTCTGGGAACTGATGTGGAGTCCTGAAGAATTCCCAACGCGTTACAAGGAAGGCATGAATACTTATTGGTATGCAAACGCGACACGTTTTATTCCGTACACCATTCATGAATTTCCGAGTTACTCGTTTGTTGTATCTGATGTTCATGGCCATGTGCTTTCGCTTCCGTTTGTCCTTTTGGCTATTGCCCTCCTTCTTCAGATTTTTGGACGGCAGAAAGCACATACCGAAAATTTTCTATATCCGCTTTTTTACGGACTATTGGTTGCAGTTCTATTCATGACAAATGTATTGGACGCACCCATATATATGGGATTGTTTGTTGTATTAAGTTTCCTCCTGTTCTCGCCGACTATATTTCGTGTAGGAGGTTGGTTTGGTACGCATGGACTATTTACCGTTCTGGCTTTTGTGACGGGACCGTTAATACTTCCGTTTGTCACGAATTTTAAGAGCTTCGTGAACGGGGTTGCTGTTAATTGTCCGCCTGCCGGTATGGCAGATCAGAAGATAGGAATTCTTCTGTTTGAAACGGTGGATAAATGCCAAAAATCGCCCATATGGATGATGTATCTTCTGTGGGGTTTTTTCATTTATACAGGAATATGGTTTATGTTCACGGTTCACGGTTCACGGTTTAAAGAATGGTTTCATCGCTTTACACCGATGGAAAAAGTACTGCTTGTCATGTTTGTCTATTCGATAGGCCTTATCATTTTCCCTGAATTTTTCTATTTTAAGGATATCTACCCTCAACATTTCCGTTCCAATACCATGTTTAAGCTTGGATACCAAGCATACATTATGTTTACCATACTTTCAGGGTATGCCATTGTGAAAATCATAAGTTTGAATTCACCATCAGTATGGAAAAAAGTGTTTATCGTACTGCTTATTCCGCACCTGTTTTTTGTGGCGATTTATCCGAATTTTTCAATAAAATCATATTTCGGAAAGCTTGGAAATTACAAGACGCTTGACGGATTGGCTTGGCTGAAAGACCAGTATCCTGATGACTATGAGGCGGTGATGTGGATGGACCGCAAAATCCAGGATAAGCAGCTGCCTGGGGTACCTGCAATCGCCTCAGTGAAGTCGCCTCCGGTAATTGTTGAGGCAGACGGGGATAGTTATACGGATTATAACCGGGTCAGTGCCTATACCGGCGCACCAGCCGTTATCGGGTGGGCAGTACATGAGTGGCTCTGGCATGGGACGTATGATGTGGTGGCGCCGCGCCGGGATGATGTATCACGGATTTATACGGATCCGGATATAGCCATGACGCAAAAAATTTTAGCAAAATACGACGTATCGTATATTATCGTGGGCACAATCGAGCGACAGAAATATGCAAATATACTTGAAGATAAATTGAAAACGTTGGGGACTGTCGTTTTTGAATCCGGTGATACGTACATCATCAAAATCGAGGATCGCCTGTACAACTCCTCTCCAGTCTCGTATTGACAAAGACAAATCCGCTATCTACAGTAAAAGAAGAATTCATTTTTATGGCACGGAAGAAAAAACGTTTTGATTTACATAAGTTTACCCTTTTTGCCGTTATTTCGGTGATCGTTTTATCAATTATTGTTGCAGCACTCACCCAACGAACTTTCGATACCAGATCCAAAGCTAGTGATATATACGCATCTCCTACGCCCACTCGAATACAGTGTCCCCTGATAAATTGCCATCTATCTACAAGAAGCGCATCAGATGGTACGTGTTACGATGTCGTTGTATGTGATAAACCATCCAATATTGATCGCTGTGAAAAATGTATTGATTCTACGGGATATGTATTTTCACCTGACCCTCTGAGTTCCTCCACTTGTTTCATTTCACGCATTCAGACGGTAGCATGTCCAACAATGACACCAACACCAACATTAAAAGTAAGCCCGACAATTGCTATGAGAGTAAAATGTAATACCCGTCCCTGTAGTGGGGGAATTCAATATAAAGATCCTTTGACAGGTATATGGTCTTCATGTTTTGTTAATTGTACCCCGATGACAGCAAAAATTTGTACATGTCCTTTAGGAAGCTCGTATGATACTTGTTATCAATTTTGTGTTCCTACAAATAATTCATGCACCAATATTGGTTCATATAGTTCATGTACAGAGGATTATTATGGTATGTATGGAACATGGCAGAATTATACTCAACGGATTAGTTATACCGTGTGTCAGAATGACATTGATTGTTACAATGCTACAGGAAGATATGATGCACATTGCGGATCATTTAATAGATGTTATTTGTATACAGGTGATACTTTATGTTTGAGATATACAACTTTGGACAGATGTGATAATGCCAAACCAGTATATGATGGATATTCAATAACGTGTGTGTGGGACAGTAGTAAGAAAATTTGCCTTTCCCGATAATTTGATGAGTGCCGTGTAGGCATTGACAAATCCGGTAAATTTTGGTTAAATACGTTCTACAAACACGATTTCCTCGGATAGTGTGTCGAATTTCAAGACAAAAATAGAATCAATGGTTTCCCTATATATTATTTAACCCAAATTGGAAGCGCTGTTGTTGAGTGGTGAGTATTGGTATTCCAATATCATACGTCCAAAACATACGCTCCTCCATGAATATTTATGGCATTTAAAGCCACAACGAAAAAAACAACCGTTTCCAAAAAGGAGGAAGTGAAAGAAGAAAATAGTGCAAAAGATGTCAGCATTGATGATTTGATCGGCGGACCCGTTGAGGTGAAGCCCCAGGAAGCGCCCAAACCGGCAGTAAAACCCCTTTCCGAAACGCCCATTCCGTATTCGCAGGTACAAGGGTTTCGGGGTGGTGCAGGATACAGGGATAGAGGCAGATTTAATAGACCTCCTAGGCGTGATTTTTACCGTGCCGGCCCTCAGGATCCAAACGGCACCGGATTTATGCAAGATGTCAACGTACCTACAGAAACCGTGAAAGGTATTCTTGATATCATGCCGGAAGGTCATGGATTTTTACGTCCAAAGTTTACGCCAACCGATCGGGACGTGTATATATCCCAGTCACAAATCCGCAGATTTCTTTTGAGGAATGGCGATATGGTGGAAGGCCAGGCACGCCAACCGAAAGACAATGAACGGTTTTGGGGATTATTGAAGGTAGAAAAACTGAATGATAATCCGGCAGAGGATGCGGGAACCAGACCGAAATTTGAGGATTTGGTACCTGTGTATCCGAATAAACTGTTGCGGTTGGAAACCGGAAAAACACCGTATTCAACCCGTATTATCGATCTTGTGGCACCTATCGGTTTTGGGCAGCGCGGACTAATCGTATCACCGCCAAAAGCCGGAAAAACGACGATTTTGAAAGAATTGGCAAGCGGCATCAGTGCAAATTATCCGGATGTCCATTTGATGGCAGCACTTATTGGTGAGCGGCCTGAAGAGGTGACTGATATATCCCGAAGCGTGAAAGGTGAAGTATTGGCATCAAATTTTGATGAATCACCCGGTGAGCAGACACGTGTTGCGGAAGTGGCGCTCGATCGTGCTAAAAGGCTCGTTGAGGCAGGGAAAGATGTTATTATCCTGTTGGATTCGATCACCCGGCTTGCGCGGGCATACAATCTGGTTGTCAACCCGTCAGGGCGTACGCTTTCGGGTGGATTTGATCCGGCAGCTCTTTATCCCGCAAAACGGTTTTTAGGGGCGGCGCGCTGTGTGGAGCCCTCTGATGGGGCAAAGAATAGCGGAGAAAAACCGAAGACATATACGGACGGAGGATCCCTTACTGTGATCGGGACGGCGCTTGTGGATACCGGTTCCCGAATGGATGACCTTATTTATGAAGAATTTAAAGGAACGGGAAATATGGAACTTCATTTGTCACGGACACTCCAGGAGCGCCGGATATTTCCGGCAATCGACGTGGAAAAATCTGGGACCCGTCATGATGAACTCCTGTTGGGTGAGGATATGATGAAGAAAGTGACAACACTCCGGCATATGCTTTCACTTCTGACCGCAGAAGAGAGAACAATGATGCTTATCGATAAATTGTCTAAAACGACAGACAATAAAGAATTTTTAGAAAGTCTGTCAAAAGGATAATTGGGTATTGTACGACATGAAAAAGCAACTGAAATTGTTTCGGGAAGATATCGGAGCCTGGTGGAGAGGGTGGAGTCTGTATATTCACAAGCGGCTCCGGAGAATTGGTGTCCGGTTTGAATCAAATAAGGCTGTGCTTGTCGATATTTTGATGGCGCGCCGCGGATCGTACCAGCGGCCATTTTTACATTTTTCCTTGGGACTGTTATTTGTAGTAGGTGCGATGAGTGCGCCCATACTTGCCAAATCAGGTGAAAATGACACGGGGGATTTTACCCCATCATCAGCAATTTCAACATCACTTGATTTGTCTGAATACGGCATCCAGACACAAAAATCAGAAAGACCCAGGGATCAGCTTTTAAAATACACTGTTTTGGATGGCGATACCCTTTCAACGATAGCAGAAAAGTTTGATGTATCGGTAGATACGATAAAGTGGGCTAACAGCATGCGCCGGGATACCCTGACCGTCGGGCAGGAGATTGATATCCCTCCGGTTACCGGCGTGGTTCATAAAGTAAAAGAAGGGGAAACCGTGTATTCTATCGCTAAAAAATATACAACCGATGCGCAGAAGATAGCCAATTTCCCATTTAACGATTTTACGGATCTTGACACATTTGCTCTTGCGGCCGGCCAGTCTCTCATTGTTCCTGATGGAGTCATGCCTGATGCTCCGCCGCGAGTCATAGCATCAAAGCCTCCGATAATTACCGGCGGCACAGGCCAATTTATTTGGCCGACGAACGGTGTCATATCCCAATACCCGGTCTGGTATCATATGGCTCTGGATATCGCAAATCCCTCCGCTCCCGGAATTGCGGCAGCTGATGATGGGACAGTGGTAAGTGTTCAGTATTTAAAATACGGGTATGGCCAGCATGCGATTATCGGTCATGTAAACGGATTCTCAACGCTGTACGGGCACATGTCTGAAATATATGTCAATGTAGGTGATAAAGTGGGGAGAGGTCAGGTTATTGGACGTATGGGGTCGACCGGAAGGTCAACCGGGATGCATCTGCATTTTGAGATCAGGCTCAACGGCGCACTCCAGAATCCGCTCGGGTATCTAAAGTAGTATATTTATTGGTAAAATATTCTCGAGGGTTGACCCTGAAAATTTCTGTAGATTGCATGGCAATCTATGTAAATTTACGCGGTAAATTTACATCAGAAATTTTCAGGGCCCGTAGCTCATCTGGTAGAGCGTTGCATTCGCATTGCAAAGGTGGGGAGTTCGAGTCTCCTCGGGTCCACTTTATTTGATACAATAGACGTGTATACGGGGCCCGTAGTATACCGGTAGAACGACTCCATGGCATGGAGTAGAAAGGGGTTCGATTCCCCTCGGGTCCACAAAAAAGAAGTCTCTAAAACGAGAGGCTTCTTTTTTGGTATCGATAACAAAAAATTATTACCGTGCTGTCTGGACTCCTGCGACTGACGGTACATCCGTATTAAGCATCCTGCTTACGAACGTTCCTGCCACCGCACCGATTCCAAGCATGAGTGCGAAAGCGACGACAAACATCCATCCGCGGACAATCACCAACATATCATTGTCCGTATGTGCTGTACGGACAACTTTTCTGTGTGTCTTTACGCGTTTGGCGGTTTTTCGCCGAACAACTTTTTTTGCCATATATCCAGTTTGGATTTTTTTACGTTCCTTGTCAAGGGGAGAATGGTGATGGGTTATGGGTGGTGGGTGAAGCGTTTTGTATATACAAGAAAGACTGCATAAACTATAGCGCCGACCAATCCGATAACGAGCAGGATGACTTTGAGTGGTGACGGTTGGTACCAGAATGTAATTTCATGAATTCCTGACGTCTGGATGGGGACGGCAAGAAATGAGGGAAATACTTCAATCGGTTTGACTGATTTGCCATTGATGCTGGCTCTCCAGTTCGGGTGGTACGTTTGTTTAAGGATCACGATACATTCTCTGCAACCGGTTTCAGCTTTCACCGTTTGCGAAAATATCATATCCGTGTCGATTTTTTCACTCCCCACTATTTCAGCTTCTGGAGGATCGGCAGTATATAAAGGATTGATGTTCCAGATATTTTGCCTGTTTCCCTGTGCTGTCAGATACGTGACTTCATCTACCATACGGATTGTCGGAAGAGTGAAGCGGTCAGCGGACATGCGTTTAGCTATCGTCAGTTGGGGAAAAAGCTGATTTTTCGTCATGTCCGATTGAATCCACAAGCGGACAATATTTGCAAACGACTGTTTGTCCGATACGACATTCATTGTCCGAGTGGCAGTTTGGAAATATCCCGACGTGGGCACAGAATAAAGGATCCAATTTTTACCCGATTCCATTTTTTTCCAAAAAGGCAGGGTTTGCTGTGTAGGCGGAGCTACAACATAGCGAATATTATACAGGTCGTAGTCTTTTTCCTGATCTTCGCTGAAGTACTGTTCCGTATCGGAATTTGGCGACCAGGTTTCCGGAAGCCATAGCACGGTATTGTATCCGAATGTGGACAGATACATGAACATTTCCGTTTCCGCAACCTTAAAATCTTTACCCCATCCTCCGCCCCGTCCGGCAAAGATACGGCCTGACGGCAGTGTGGAAAGCGTTTTCAGGAGATTTTGGGTATCGTCCCTCACTTTTGCTTCATTTTCGTTTGCCTGGGTAATCAGTTTATCGTTGAGTTCGTTGTAATGGATGGTCTGCCGGTATACCGGTGGCAGAGCATACACAAGAATCAGTGCAGATACGGCAATAGTGAACCATCGGGGTACTGCATGTGCAGCGGTAGTTGCAGTATGCCATATTGCTATGGGAACCAGAAAGAGGGATGTGATGTGGATTCCTACGATGAAGCGGGACAGATGGTATTCGCTCATACCGGGGATAATATCAATAAGTCCTCCCCATGTGGTTCTGCCGAAATACAGAAGCATCCAAAAAATAAATAACAGTGAGAATGGAAAATATCCTCCCAGAAATGGTGCAGAAAAAATACCTAGTATTGTAAAAAGCGTAAGGATGGGGAATCGCCCGAAATCAAACAGGTCACCGTTGAAAAACCGTATCATGATTTCCTTCCAGCCGTACGAATCGAATTTCCATACAGGATCCCAGAAGGAAATGTTGTGATAGTCGTTGGAAAGAACCGTCGGGATGATCCAATAACCGAGAAATAGCATTGAGAAGAGTCCAAAAAGCATAAGAATGCTCAGATGTGATTTTGCTAGTTTTAAAATATCGCCAATTCGCGATTGTGAGAGTGTCTGTTCGAGAGTTTTTGCGATAGCTAATATTCCATAAGACAGAAATACAACCATGCCGATTCCCAAGTGTCCAAGTGTGGTGGAAACGGTAAAAACCACTGCGAGCATGAAATCAGGATTCCGGATTATAGATTTCACCGATGTGAATCCTGAATAGAAAATTCTCCATCCGTATGCTAATGCTAATGGAAGGAAGATCATGGCATACAGCTGGCTTGAAAGCCCCCAGCCGCGCCATAGAAATGATGGCGGATCTATACCGTACAGTCCGTCGGTTGAGATATGCGTAGCAATGAGCGCACCGATACCGGACACAAACCAGGGGAGTCTGATGACCCGAAGGGCAAGAAACATGCTCACCGGAAAGATACATAAAAGAATATAAATAACAAGATGATAGTATGTAAATAATTCAATACTGCTCAACCGTTGTATGAATCTATAAGAACCGACGATTGCTATCTGTGGAGCGTGGGAGTAGTAGAAGGGGAGGTTGTACCCCTGTGCCCAATTAGGAACCCAGTGGTCTACCATATACGAGAGATGGCAGATCGGATATGTGATGTTTTTCGGACAGATCCGGGCGGCAAAATCCCAGATTTTGTCGGCTCGGTCCACAAGTCCGTACTGGAAATTGTTGTCGTTGGGATCCAGTTTTGCCGTCGGTTCCAGCTTATACAAATCCAGATTAAACCAGACCGCATAGACTAACATTCCTAAAGCAATGAGTATTTCTAATTTTTTAAACATATACTTTGTCATCCTGAGTGAAACGAAGGATCTATTTCAGTATAACTAGATTCTTCACTTCGTTCAGAATGACGGTATTTATGGCCATAAGAGCGGATTGAGCCAGTCTGTATGGTCGTCGTTAATCCCGTCTCCTGCATCGTTGGTGACAAGTCCGAGCATTTTGACACCCGTTACGTCCACTTCCACATGCCGAGGATATTCGTACCGTCCAATTTTTTCGGAGATATATAGCGGTTTATCGTCGCCGTAAATTTCAAATGTAGCGGATGCCGCCCCACCGGCATCCGTATCGATGCCATAGTCTGTCGAGAATTTGGCAAATTTTCCGGCAATATTGAACAATTGATAGCTTTTTGCATGTGTTCCGTATCCGTTTCTGTAAAACGCATATTGGACCGAAAGAGGCGACCAGTAATTGAATCCCTGGTGAGCGTTTACCGGCATATTTTTTTGCATTTTTCCATACCCTTGTTGGTTTATAATCGGGAAGAAACGGTTGATGGACACTGGAGTGCGGGTGATGAGCGGCAGATTTGATATAGTCAGCAGGAGGATGACCGTTCCGAGAGGTACCGCATACCAGTATGGAGATATGTGTCGGGCTAGTGCCCAGAGAAATGCGAAAAAAAGAATAAGCTGGACGACAGACGTGATGATTGTGGCCGCCGGAATGTTCAGGTCGCGTACAAACGGGAAACCGTTCAGCGGATAATTGTCGACCATTGCATTATGGAGGTTATAAAAATAGAAGAGAGTAAATATACTGAAATATAGGACGGAGTTTTTGAATAATTTTGTGGAGTAGAGTGTTGTGCGCTCCGTTTTTGTCAGACTTCGTTTCAGGAAAAATAACAGCCAAAACGGCAGAAGGACAACAAGAGGAAACGCATAGCGGTCATGGGACTGGGTTTGGAAGAGAAAAAATGCGCATGCGACGATGATCATGCCGGAAAAAAAATTGTACAGAATGTCCTGCGTGTTTTGCTCCGTGAGCGTTGTAATGGAATTTTTCCACATCATGCGGATCGTTTCTTTTATCATGATTAACACTGATAGCAAATAAAGAGAAGAAAAAATAAATAGTCCAACCGTTTTGGCATTTATTATGCCGACAACACTGAATTTATCCAGTGTATGCATGCCGTCGGCCTTGGCCACGAGCCACCAGAGATTGTACGCATTGAGGGACATGAACGGAAAGTAATCGTAATTGACCGTTAACGATTCAAAAACCAGGTTCATTTTGCGCGCCATCATGAATTCCCAGTTGAGCCCGATGAATGCGGTAGCCGCGCCGAACATGCCTTTCAGAAGCCCCTTATAGCCGGTCATCTGCCAGAGGAGGATAAAAAACAGGGGACCGTAGATCATGTTTTGGAGTTTGGTCATCATTGAAGCCATATAGATGAATCCCGCCAAATATGGTTTTCTTGTGAGCGCAAGATAAAAGGCAAACAGAAATACCAGAACACCGAGACTATCAACCTGACCCCACCATGCACTATCCATGATCGTAATTGGCGACAGAAAGAAGGCAACACCTGCAAGAACGTATATGGAGAAAGGAAGTTCAGGAAATCCGAGTTTTTTCGCGTGTTTTCCGATAAAGATGAAAAGCCAGAAAATAATAAAATCTGCGATCACTGCAGGCATTTTGCTGATAGTCAAAAACAGGAGATTCGTATTTGACCAGTATTCCTGAAAGTTGTGGGGATCGGCAAATAAACTATAGACCCATGTCATCATGCCTAAAACATAGGTAAACGGCGTGGGGTAGTTGTTATTGGTGTTTTCAATTCCCCAGACGGCACCATGGTCATATGTGGCAAGTCCCCAGGATTTCCAGAATGAAATATCCGCTTCAAAACCGGGATTTGGGAGAAAGACGACGCGCAGAAGAAATCCGAGGATAAGAATGGGGAGAATAAACCGTGAAGGATGTGTACGGAATTGTGCGGCCAGTTTTTCAAATGCAGAAGGTGCGGCAGATTCATCGTCCATGAAGACTATTAAACCAAATTATCTGCAGCCTGTCCATTGGTAGTAATCGTATTGAGTGCTGCATGGATCTCCGAAGGTAAGACAGATATTTGTGCAGGTCTTTGATTCGCTGTTTTGGGGGCAGTCACATGATTTTTTGCCTCCGTTGTTTTCCAGATCCTGTTTACTGCACCGGTCGGCACACGGGCTCCACCCGATGCCCTCAAGATAGATCTGCGACTGACCGTTTTCACACTCCTTCACCTGGCAGTTTTTGGGATTGTCCGGGGTTGTTGCGGTCTGTGCAGGTTCTGTATTTTTGGTGCGCAAATATAAAAAGAGAAATACAAAAATGCCAATAACAATAAATCCAAAAATCCGCAATTTTTTCATGTGATCTGATTATAACAAATTCCATCCCGCACAGTTTCAACATTTCAAAACCGTGTCCTCCGGCGCAGGGTCCGATATGACCATCGTTTTTCACTCCCATGAAAAAAACGATATGTATATGCATCTGCGCCAAGATAATTGAACTGTTGTTATTTTTTAAATTGATGTGCGCCTTCTTTCAATCGGAAAAACAGCAGCGTTAGCAGGAAGAGGATAAGCATCGCTATTGCCGCCATGAGAAAGAATATTGAGAAACTTCGGATGGAGGCAATTGAATCTGCACAGAATCTGGAAATGGCAAAGAAGATTATTGTAAGTTTCAGAAATGTTTGCCAGGCGAATTCGTACAGCAGAATTGCTTTTGTGCTTGGAAGCCATGTAAACCACATGTTTTGCTTGCTTCCTGCACTCAGCTGTAACGGATCAGGATTTAGCCTGAAACTGTTGATCAGGCTGATAAGCAGATACAGTGCCAGTACTGCAACCCACACAGAAAACCAGAAGAGATTTTCACTGCGGGTTGTTAAGTATATCGGTAATCCCAGCAATATCAAGATAAGCGTATTGAGTTTGAACATGTGTGCATTTCCTTATATGTGTACTATTTTTGGGGAGTGGACGGTCGCTCACGGGTTGGGTTGGGAAACCCTCTTTCTCCCCAAAAACGAGATCCTTCACTCTCGCTCAGGATGACAATCTGTGCGGGATGGAAAAGAGCAAGAGTAGGCAGAGTAAAAGGATTATATCACTTCACGACTTTCCATAATGTAAATCCGCCTTCTGATCTGATTTGTTGGATGGGAAGACCAGACGATGGGGAGAGTGTTTCTTCCCGATGAATGATGTAGGTGATACCGAATTGATTGAGAAACTGTATCCGCTCTGGGATCGGTGACTCGTCTGAAAAAAATATTTCCGCCAATTTTCCGGTTTCAACCGGATCTTTTACCAGGAGGACTTCGGAAAAATATGATTGTGACCCGGAGATGCCAGGGAATATCGCGTTGTACGGCCATCCTAAAAGAAATACATCATCCGGTTTGGATATATTTCCAGAATAGGCAAAGAGAGAATAGACTGGTTTCGGCAGATAATAAAAGGGATTTGCGGGGTTTTGGTAGAGCGCATATATTTTTGTCCCTGTTGCATACAAAGATAGTGCAGATACCCCGATATATACAGAAACAATAATTGTTTTTATTGTCTGAATTTTTATTCTGCGTAGTATGTCAATAACCATGATGCTGAGAAGTATATGAGTGAAGGGTATGAGAAACCGGACGTTTCCCAAATGAAGAAGTTTTGGAATAGGGGAAAGAAACAATAGAAGACTGATCCATGTGAACAGAAGGGAAAAAATTCTGAATCTGTCAGGTTTTTTCAAGTACATGATTGTTGCAGGCAATAAGGACAATAATATCGGGCCGTATCCCAGAAACAGCCGCCATGGGGTCAGAATCATTTGGTTGTTTGTTTCCCAAATGATCATATTGGAGAGAGGGGGAATGCTTAATGTGTGCCTGACAGATAAAAGTATCGGGGCTGCGCCGATGAGTGAAAAAAGTACAGGGAGTGATAAACGGGACACACTCATGATGCCGGCTGCGAACAGGAGATGCACACCGTTCACGCCTGCCAGAATCATGCCGCAGATGATGGCAACCACAAATGAAAGAAGATTTTTCTTTTTTGATATCCAGATGTAAACGAGAGCAAGGAGCGCAATTTGCCCCAACAGATGATGGGGGACGTTGATGAGACGGTTGAGGGGATTTCCCTGGTTGTACCAGAAATCGAATGTGGAAAGATTTGATCCGTCCCAGCCCGGGAATGCGTTGGCTGTCAGATAGACGAATAATCCGTATAATGCCTCATGACGTGATTTCAATATTTTAACAAGAAGTGTATATGAGAGATATATGATACTTACCGTAAAAAGAACAACGGAGATTTGGTAAGCTGTGATCTGATTGAGGCCGAAGAGAGAGAATATATGACCACAGAATACGTTGACCCACCGGATGAGATTGTCACCAGGCGCCTCGGTTGACTGCAAAACCCTATTGAAAAACCAGCTGTGCCGCCCCCAGGCATACTCGGACAGATAAATAAAATAATCCGTGGGGTAGTGGACTGTACCCAAAAACACAGATCCCGGAGGGGTATGGGATACACCGACGAGGTATTTGCCTAATGCATAGAGTGATGTCAGTAAAACAATGACGATCCACAATAACGCCTGCATGTGAACAACTATACCACGTTTTTACGGGGATGGAATTGGGGAT
Organism: Patescibacteria group bacterium; assembly: GCA_041753515.1. Lineage (GTDB taxonomy): Bacteria > Patescibacteriota > Microgenomatia > UBA10105 > UBA927 > JBGSUE01. Next base: position 67,760 of record JBGSUE010000040.1, on the reverse strand, counting down.
GAAATGGTTGTAGGTTGTGCAGTTTTTCCCCAGGAAAATGAGTCGATTATTTTATCGAATACCGTTTTTTCCAGGGGACCGTTACCAAAACGGACCATCAGGTCGCGTCTACCGGGCACTTCAAAAAAGATATCGTCGTTGGGGGTCTGATCCGAATGGTTCAAATATTTTGCCCGGTATCCCTTCATGCCGCGGGAGTTTGTGAATGGGGTCACCGATTCGACGCCTTTCAGGCCGCCGGTATACTGTTCCCACCAGTGTTTCACATATTCGATTTTGGGCTGGTTGATGTATTTTACCATCGCGGGTTCCGATGCGTTGATATCAATAATGCGGAACAGAAGATTACTCTGCGGTTGGATATTTCCCCAGCCGAATCCGGCCGATTCCGTGATGTCTTTGGGAAATGTGACCAGTTCGATGGACTCGGGGTAGAGAAATGTGAACGGGTGGTCGATGCCTTTATGTTCTATCCATTTTGTGTTTTCATCAATGACCGGTTTTGCGGGTTCTGTTTCGGGAGGTGGTTGGACGGGGGTATCGGATGGCCCCAGATATGTGGTGCCGCCCGGTAGTACCACCACACCGGAGCGTTTTTTTGCATACTGGTATGCACCAATGGTGATTGCGCTCAACACCGCAACCGCACCGATGGCAATAAGAATGACCTTCGTATAATTTTCAGGAGGCAACAGCTGTTCATCACCCGTCTCACTCATGGACTACAGACTATCAGGATGGCGATTTTGTGTCAAGATTACCTGTTTAGTTGAATGGTCCAGGAGGTGACGGCGGGGTCGGCGGTGAAGGTGTGATTACCTTTTGACAACGGGACCGTTGCACTGTTGCCGTACGAAACGCCGTCGATTGCCACAGTCTGGTTTTGGGGTGTGACGGTCACTCTGTAAGTATCGGCGCCGATAATATAAAATGATGAAGCGGGTGATACGGGGGTATCTTCAATATCGTACTGTGTGCATTTTCCATCCATACATCCGAATCTGTAGCCATGCAGGTATATTTTCCAGTTTTTTTCCGATACGAAATAATGCGATTTAAGAAATGTCAGGTCTTGGGGATAGGGATACCAGAAAACAATAGCAGTCCGGTCCATGACGATGAATTTCGTTTCGCGCTCAATTAGCGAATCGCGCAGGGCCGGTACTTGTGTGGACAATCGGTCGGCAAATTCATTGTATGGATGGCAGCAGAGGATAAACCCGTCCGGACGGAATATGTAGGAGCCCACCATATCATAAAATGTTTCATTGGGGCGACTCATTTCAAGCGTTGAGGAGATGACGCTGAGTTGTTCTGCATTGGAGTTTTTTATTCCTGTCCGCTCTTTATATTGGATAAAAAATGAACTTACAAGAAGTGCACAGACGACGAATGCTAAAGGGGCAGACTGATATTTTTGGATAGCTATCGCGGCAAGGACGGAAACAAAGACGGACAGCGGGAGAAAATACTGCAAGTACGGAGCCGGAAAGAGAAAAAGAAATATGATACCGAAGAAAAAATATATGACAAGAAACGCACTTTTGGATTTTTTCGTCAGGATCAGTTTGATAAACCCCACAACTGACAGAATCCAGATTCCGGTGTTTATGATCCATGGGAGGGATACGCCGCCCTCCGCCAGATAGACAAGGGGATAGGGGGACAAGGCTTTCCAGGGAGAGAATGTGCCTTTGCCGGCATTTACCGCAAAGGCGTCTTTTGTGATCATGGTGATTGCGGGAATGAGCGCATCAGTGACAGTAAGATACAAAAAATACACAAGAGCCGGAAGAATGATCCCGGACAATGCCGTGATGGTCTGTATCGGGCTCGGTTTTGGTTTGTTGGTAAAAAAAACAAAGAGGAGTGCCGGCAGGGCAAACACGATGGTTTTGAGCGTCACACCGATTGAGAGCGCAATGAGAAATCCAAGAAAAAAAGCCCGTGACTGTGACCAAATTTTTGTGGTGAGAGTAAGTTCAAGCGCCGCAAGATAAAACAGCATCATCGTCATGTCAGGACGGATGTCGATTGTTTTATCGAATGTCATGGGGAAGGCAAGAAAGATAACGGAGGACAGAAGACCGATGACGGAACTGTTTGTCAGGCGTTTAGTAAAACGATACAGAAGGACGACGGTTGCCAGGTACATTAAAAACTGCCAGAGGCGGGTGATGATGAGAATACCGGATGAGGCAGGCAGGAAAAACGGCCAGAGGATCACATATTGGTAACCGGGAAGATTGTAATAGAAAAAATCGCGGAAGGGCACATCGCCACGGGATACAAGCCACGCCCAGTGCATATGGCTCATTTCATCGGAGTCAAAAAAACGGGTGATGCCCATATGAAGCCGGAGAAACACAAGTATGGCGACTGCACCGATCAGAATATACTTCGTTGTTTTGGACATATGATACAGGACAATAGTACACTATGGGGGATGAAAAAGGGATATCTTATTGTTGCCGCAGCAATAGTATTTTTTGTTGTTGTCAGTTTGTATCAGACATTTCTGTATCAAGTAAAAATGCCTGAAGGCTTTGAGTATCCTTTCGTTCACAATTATGAACAGGACTACTACTGGTATCTGTCTCTAATGCGGCAGGGGTATGACGGATCGCTTCTTCTCACTTCAAACTATACGCCGGAAACTTTTACGCCACAGCTTATCAACACATTTTTTCCTCTGGCCGGCATGGCCGCAAAAATATTTCATTTAAGCATTCCTGCCATGTATACGGTACTACGGATTGTTGGAGGATCAATGCTTCTGTTTACGGGCTATGTACTGGCTGTTGAACTGCGGTTTACTCTGCATCAGAGAATTATTGCGCTGTTATTTATGTGTTTTGGTGCTCCGTTCTGGTGGTCAAAAGGCGGAGCGCTGTATCAGGCTGGTGAATTCTGGACCGGTTTTGATCCGATCTTACGTGTTTCATGGCTTCCGCATCACACATTTTCCAATGCCTTTATGATCGCCGCCATGATACTTTTCATGCGTATGGTTGAGAGAAGGAAAGAAACACTGCAGTCATTCCGGTTGACTATCGGGGCAACATGTTGCGCTCTTGTCAGTGTGTGGCTCAATCCGGCAAGCCTGATGGCCTTGAGTGTGGCCATCGCCACAGGGATCGTATTGACGTTTTACAGATTTCTCCGGCTCTATAAATTCAAATTCGGCGAGATCGAGATTTTTTATCTTATCCTTATTGCCCAGGTGTTTTTCATGATGAAAATCCAGGGGAGCACTTTTCCGTGGACCGCTTTCCGTGATTGGGAGAGGTTTGTACAGTACCCCATCAATATGATGGGGTATCTGGAAACGCTTGGAATAGTGGGGGTCATAGCTATCGTATCAATCCCGTTTCTTCTCTATCGCCGCGATTTTCGGTGGAACACCATTCTCGGATGGTTTCTGTTCCCATTTTTGGGACTGGGGCTTTTCACACAATTTATTCCGGTTTCAAACGGCAGATATCTGCAGTCAGCCGGGTATATCCCTTCAGCGCTCCTGGCAACACTGGCGATAACCGTTTTCGTGAAACCGTTTTCCATGAGGAGGACATGGATGTATATCGTTGTATTGGCAAGTGTGGCTTTGGGTATGCCGACATTTGCCATTAGCCTGAGCCGTCAGGATATGTATGTTGAAAAGAATATGACTAATCCTCTCGTTATGGTTCCCGATGATATGATGACAGTTATTGAATTTCTTTCTGTACAAAATCCCGGAGTCGTTGCCGCCCCTGAGACACTCTCAACGCTTCTTCCCGCATTTACTCCCCACAGGACGCTCGCAGGCCATCCCACGTTTACCTATATGCCGGAAGAAAAAACGAGTGCACTCAATGAACTCATATACGGAACAGACGATTTTGTTAAAGATTCTATTATTCGAATATATAGTATTCGATACATTGTATCGCCCGAGCAGATATCTGTATCAGGATTCCGTGAGATGATCAGAAACAGTTCGTATATTGTGTATGAGCGCATTGATTGAGTAGCCGGCATAGAGAAATAAAATGGGGTAGGCAGGAATCGTAAGGCGGGGTTCCGCATGTGAGACGGAAATTGCAATGGTCATAAAGAGAAGTATTGAGAGCGTAAAAATATGGAAACTCCCGCCTTTTACTATATTCTTCAGCAATCCAAATGCTGACAGAGAAAGCACTACGAGATTTGCCGTATAAGTGAATAGTCTGTGTTTTTCGAAATCCGGTTCCCAGTAGAAAAATATATTTTCTTTCTGCCACATACTCCACATTTTTTTAAACCGTGCCAGGACATAGTCACCCGGATCAGCTTTGATGAGATTTACGGCCTTGTTGAAATATTTATCGGCCATAGCCTTGCGTTCAATTGCATTTTTTGGCAGCACAGAGTATTCCTGATACATGGTACGCATTTCAGGAGGGTATGCCTCCGGGGTATTTGGAAAAAGAGGTGCGTTTTTTACCAGAATCCCGTCGTACAGTTCCCGTGCAAAGAAACTGTCTACCGTTATAAAAGAAAATTGTCCGTGGAGCGTGAGATTTGCAGAAATCTGATAAAGGCTTGAGAGGAGTATGCCGCAACCGACAAGAATTGCCGCGGCAACCCTTTTTTTAGGAATAAGGTAGGCAATGATTGCGAGAGATGCTATGCCCCACAGATAGATCGCCGGTCTGGTTTCAAAAGCATACCCGATTACTATACCAAGTAATACGAGCGATATATTTTTCATTGTCCGTTTTGTTACGGATGCCGCATAGAAAAGAAAAAGTATTACCACATTCAAAAAAACAGCAACTGTTTCCGTAAGTATGACGCCGGCATATGCGCTGGTAAACGGGTTGAAGAACTGGATGAGCATTGCGACCCATGCAGCAATTTTTGACCTGAATAGTTTATACGCAAGAATATACAGAAGAATGCCGCTTGCTACATCGAGAACTACCTGTGTGTTGATTGTGGACCGGACAGGATCCTGCGACAGCAGTATGTGGGGAATAAGAAACAGGGGGTAGCCGTATGTGCGTGAGGTCGGTGTATACAGACCTTTCTCAATCATCAATTTGGCAAAACTCAGGTATTCAGTCTGGTCAAATACCACCGGCTGGGGAGCCAATTCAATAAGCCAGTATTTGAAAAAATAAGCAAGAATTGCAAAAAAAAGTATTGAAGTAATTTCAATGGTTCTCTTTTTCATAGACACACAGAATCGAAAATTTCCGGCAGATGTGTTACGTCTGGGAGAATCCATTCAACCCCAAGCTCTTTTGCCTCTTGCTGCGAGAGATGTCCGGTGAGGACAACGACCGGAGCGACTCCGGCATTTTTTGCCATCTGAACGTCATTTGAAGCGTCTCCCACGTAGATTGCTTCATCAGGTTGAATATTGTGATTTTGAAGAATGATTTGAAGCATGAGGGGGTCAGGTTTTGTTTTATGTGGAGGTATTTCAGGGTCATACGCAGTCACAATTTGTGAAAAAACATCCGGTATGTTGAATTTTGTGATAATCTTTGAAAGCATTTTGGGCTGATTTGCCGTAGCTACAGCTAAAATGTACGTTTTTTTCAGTTGTGTGAAAAGAGTGTTAACCCCCGGTATGGGGCGAAGACTATCAATGAATGTGTTACCGAATTTGTGCTTTTGATATGTATCACACGCTTTTTCAACAAGGTGCGGATATTCCTTGAGCAGTTCTTTTATTTCTTCCCTGTACGGTTGGCCCCATTTGCGTTTGAGACGCGCGTCAAATTCATTGGGGTCTAACGAAATCCCGTCTGCTTCAAGTGCTTTTTGGTAGCAGGCATAATACCCATTCTTTGCCCCTGTCGTGATAACATCGTCCCAATCAAAAATGATCAGTTTCAGCATGGCATCTATTATATAATAACAGGTATAACAAAGATGAAATTTGTTTAAAAGTGTCATTGCGAGGAACGTAGAGACGAAGTCCTGCCTGCCGGCAGGCAGGAATCCCGTCGGGATCGCCACGCCGTCAGAACGGACTCGCGATGACATAATTTGCATGTTAACTAATACATTCTCCACCATGAACAAATCATCAGGGAAGTTTGCGGTAATTACTGTTATTCTTTCAATCCTTTTTGTTTCATTGGGGATGGCGGGGACGGTGGTGCCGTATTTCACTAAACCGGAAGGCCGCGGATATACCTGGATGGAAGGGTTTGTGGATGACTATGTGGGATATGTCTCCTATGTAAAAGAAGGGATGTATGGCGCCAATTATTTCCGTATCCGTTCTGTCCCGCCGCCTCAGTCGTTTTCAACCGTCCATCTGCTCTATGTCTGGGGCGGGAAGCTGACCGGTTTTTTGGGAGTATCGGCTCCGGTCGGGTATCATCTTATACGAATTTCAGGAGGGATACTTTTTTTCGTTTTCATGATCAGGCTTCTGTTGGTTGTTGGTGGCAGAAAAACATTTGCACTTCAAGCAGGAATGCTTGCTGCCCTGTCTACTTCGTTTGGATATTACGCGCAGGGCGGATACAGAGTTTTGACACAGTTCGGGTTTATCGACAACGTAGCCCTCAGGTTTGCCAGCCGTCCGCACTACCTTTTTGGCGCATTACTCTTTCTTTTTTTAACTCTTATCAATCTGAATAACAAATATCACAGGAAAAAATGGATAGTCGGGGCATCATTCGTCATGGGAACGGTAATGGGAACGATGCATCCGGCATTTTCACTCCTTTTGTGTTCACTATCCGGCGTGATGATTCTGTATAGAATTGTTACGAAAAAAACAGCAGCAACGACGTATGTATCAACGGTGAGCGGATTGGCGGTAGGAATGGCTATTTCCTACCACTATACCCATCAGTATCCCACAAACTGGGTCCTGTCGTTTGAAGAGTACGTCTCCGGCCAGACTATCGGCTGGCAGACGATTGCGGGGGATCTTATTGCCTTCGGACCGGTGTTTTGGATCGGATCAATCGGTATTGCAGTATCATTGCTGCGTACAAAACTCCGTGATGAAAAAACCGTGTATATGGCCGTGTGGCTTATCTTGCAGCTCCTGTTTTTCTTTTTTCTGTATAAATATTTTCGGGCGGAGCGCGTGCGGTTTATCCAGTCCCTCTACTTTATTCCCATGGCGTACGGGGCAGTATATCTGTTGCGTAACAAAATTATTATTTTAACCGTAATACTCCTCCTGCTCCCGGCTTTCTATCATGATTTCAAAACAGGATTAATCGCCAATACGGATTATATGTCGTATTCATTATTCAAATTTCCCTCAACCGGCATGATGGACGCATACGGGTGGCTGGATAAAAATACTCCTGTGGAAAGCACGGTGATTGCATCGTACGAAGCTGCCAATAATATTCTTTTATATTCCCATAATTATGTGTATGGCAACAAGCAGGGCTGGCCGTATGAGACAGGTCTTGCCATGGAGGCAAACAAAAACAATTTTTTTGACGGTGCGTGGGACCAGGCGTCGACGGAAAAATTCCTGAACGACAACAATATCCGGTTTGTCTACAAGGGGTACCAAGAAACGGACGGATTTTTGAAAAATCCGTTTTATTTACCTGTTTACCAAAACAATGATGTCGTGATATATAAAGTAAGTATCCAATAAGATTGCACGTCATACTATGCAGTACTCACGCAGTCTTATGTCATCCTGAGGCTAAAGGCCGAAGGATCTAGTAATTATGATTAAACTAGATTCTTCGCATCAGAATGCTCAGAATGACAATGGAATGGGTAATTCATGACTATGAATAAATTGCTCGCGTTGTTAAAACCTTACACATTTGTACTCCTTTCCCTGTTTTTTGTCATCTTTTCCCTCTGGCCGATGTTTTTTGAGATTGGTAAAGCGGATACCATACGGCCTGAGCGGCGATTCGAGCTGGTGCATAATTTCTATACGGATTTTAATTTCTATCTCTCGCGTATTAGACAGGGATTGGAAGGACACCTTACAGTTCACGAAAAGTATACGAGCGAACCGCATCAGGGCTCTTTTGTACACGTATTTTATCTGGTTCTCGGATGGATCGGGAAGTGGGTGCATATCAATTGGCACCGGACAAGTGATATATATCACGCAACCCGGACTGTTCTCGGATTTGTACTCTTGATAGTCACTGCAGAAATTGCTAAACGATCTTTCACAAAATACGGACTTTCCATTCTTGGATTTTTGTTTGCCGTCACAGCGAGTACATATCCGAAACTCGTAACCATGGATGACGGATCCTTGCGCATCGGAGGATACATGGCATGGTGGAGTGTGATGGATTCCCTGCAGCGGATTACTTTCATTCCGCACCTGCTCGTCGGACAGATTCTGTTGGCATTTGTTCTTTTTGCCGGATCCGATCTTGCCACCATAGCAAAACCGCGCAATTGGATATTTTTAGGGATACTGTCATTTGTTCTCGGATTTATTTTCCCGCCGGGGCTTGTATTTGTGTACGCAGGATTTGCCGTCATGACAGTACTTGAATTCTGGTTTGATCGGCCGGTGAAAAAAAACTTCCGGGTATGGTTTGGCAGACATGTATTCGGCAGGCTTTTTTTGTCGATTATCGCCTTGCCGTCGATGGCGTATTTACAGTTGATGGTGACATTTTACCCCTGGAAGGAGCTTGCACTTGCCGATGTTCTCCGGCCACTGCCGTTTCAGTATTACGAATATCTGCAGGCAGTCGGCATCATGCTGCCGCTTGGGGTTCTTGGAGCAGTCATTGCATTGAAAAAACGTGACAAGCTCATGATATTGCCCGTTGCTTGGGTATTAGCATGGGCAGCGCTCCTGTTTATCTTTCAGTTTATTCCCCAACAGAGTCCGTTGCGGTTTTCCGAAATGATTGTCCACATTCCATTAGGAATATTGAGTGTCTATCTTTTTTATCAACTGTATCTTTCTCTCAGGTATTCCATTGAAAAATATATTAAAAATAAAGGTTTTGATAAAAAGAAATCAAAACTCTTATATACATTTCCTGATCTGATCTACGTGATTCCATTAGGTTTATTGGTGCTTAATCTCATGCACATGTATTCGTCATGGCTCTGGCAAAGGGACTTCGTGGTTCATAAAATAGTTGCCGCGTATCCGTTGGTACCCACAGGCAGTTACGTGATGTATCCCTTAAACGATTTTATCGATGCCATTGTCTGGCTTCAGGACAACACAAGCAGGGATACCGCCATTTTGTCTCAGACAACTGCCGGCAATTATATCCCCGTCTACTCCGGTAATACCGTGTATGTGGGGCATGACAACACGGTGGGAAGCCAGGAGAAAAAGATGTATGTGAAAGCATTTTTCAGCGGGACGATGCCGCCTGACGATGCCCGGCAGTTTTTGTCAGAAACCGGACTGCACTACATATTTTTCGGGCCGCAGGAGCGCGAAGATGCCGGAGGGAAAAATTTGGATGAATTTTATCCGTTTCTGACGAAACTTTACGAAAACGGAAACGTATTCATTTATGAGTATCGATGAATGTCATCCTGAATCCGCCAACAGGCGGATGAAGGATCTAATCTACTACGAGATTCTTCACTTCGTTCAGAATGACAATAAATAAATACATTTATGAATGAACAATATTATAAATCAATGAAGGAAGTTTTTTTTGTATGTTTCGTATTCGTCTTTGCCATCGCATTCCGCTTGTGGTTTATCACTCTTGCGCCCCAACCGTTTGCATGGGACCAGGAAGAATATGAGCGGTATGCCATCAAAATGTACTGGAGCCCGAATCTGTTGGCAGCCCACACATACCGTTCGTATCCGTACCCGTTATTCATGACTCTTGTATATAAACTGACTGCTTGGGCAGACCACGATGCATTATTCCGTGCGCAGGCTCTGATGGATGCAATGACTGCTGTCTTTGTGTATATTCTTCTGCGTAAAGCTTCTGGAAAAATAACAATCTTGCCGTTTGCGGGTATGTTTTTGTATGCCGTAAATCCGTTTACCAGCGGTTATGTGGGGGTAGGGTTGTCGGAAGTGCTCACCACGTTTTTCATTACACTCACATTGGTATCCGGAGTGTGGTATATACAGAAACCCTCAGTGTTCACCGGTATTCTCTTCGGTTTTTCGGCCGGTATGGCTGCCGAAACGCGCAATGCCGCATTTGCCTGGACGATTATACCCATTGTATGCGCCGTCTATCTGGCGCATTCATGGATAGTGAAAAAAGCAACGGTCGCGGCAATTTTTGCGGGCATGATTGTCAGTATGATATATCCTCTTTACGTTAACTGGACAACGTACGGGCAGGTGAGTGCCACAACGGTAGACAGTTTTTATGCCAAGGAAATGTACAACGGGGTAATCCTGAAAGTATTGCCTCCTTTTACATACATCTATCCTGTTGAAACGATGCAGATGTTTTGGGAATATTACAGTGAATATTATCCGGAGAGGGGACCGCAAGAGCGAAAAGCTATGGCAGAGAAATATTTTAACAAAGCGTGGGATCTTATAAAAAAAGATCCCGTGGATTATATCCGATGGCGGTTTTTCAAGATGTGGTATGTATGGCAGAAAGAGAATATTTTCTTTTATAAGGAACCGTTTTTTGAACAAACACGCCGTATCGTATACGCGGGCAACATCCTGCTTTTACTCACTGCCGGTATTGGTATGGTAAATGGAGCCGTAAAGGCCAAAAATAAGATACAACGGTTTGTGTGGATGAGCATTATCGGGACAGTACTCTATGGCACGCTTACGTTTTCCCTGACCCATGCCGAATACAGGATTACTATTCCGTTTTATGCATTCCTGATTCTGTCTTCAGTCAATGGGGTAGCCGTGCTTGCAAGAAAATTGCGGATAGCTTCTGGTATACTTTAAAAATTATGAAGTGTTACCTGTGTTCTTCAAAAATGTCCCTTATGTTTACCAAACGCGGGTGGGATATGTACCGGTGCCCCAGCTGCCATTTGGTGTCCACGAACCTGAAGCAGTCCTACGAACCGTTTGTCCGTAAATTTTACCGCAAAGGGTATTTCCGCGGTGAGGAGGAATGCGGAGCGTATGCCCAGTATGAAGAGGATAAGCGGTTTATCACCCGGAACTGGAACCATCATACGAAAGTAATTGCGCAGTACAAAAAGAAAGGGAAACTTCTGGATATCGGGTGTGCGATGGGATTTTTTATGGAACTGATGAGTGAGAAAGGTTTTGATGTATATGGGTTTGATCCTTCCGACTTTGCGGTATCACGGGCGCCGAAGTTTTTAAACAGTCATATTCAGGTCGGGACGATTACTTCCGTCACATATCCCAAAGAGTCATTTGACGTCATTACCATGCTTGACGTATTCGAACATCTTGAGGATCCGGTAGGTAATCTGAAAAAAGTCTATTCGTGGCTGAAAAAAGACGGAATACTACTGGTAGCAACCGGTGACACAAATAGTGTTGCTGCAAAAATATTGAGGGAACACTGGACATTTTTTACGCCTCCACAGCATATACATTGTTTTAACAAAGTAGGAATCCGTACAGTGCTGTCGCGATCGGGATTTATGCCGGTTACCTGGTATCGGATAGGGAAATGGCTTTCACTTGCCTATATATTTCACCTTGCGGCAACGAGTGCAGACTGGCCGGGATTGGGATTTTTGAATCGTCTCATTAAGAAGTTGGGAGTTGAAAGTGTTCCTGTTTACCTGCCGATGTATGATAATATCGCAGTAGTAGCCCGGAAAAAATGAATAAGATTTTTACTGTCATTGCGAGAAGTCATCGACGAAGCAATCCCGTAATTTAAACGGGATCGCCACGCCAAGCTGAGCTTGGCTCGCGATGTCACATATGTAAATGTGGATAAAAGAATCTATAATTATTTTTCTTCTGTTTGTCTCGGTTGTTCTGTTTTTATTTGGTCAGGTTTTATTCCCCCCCGACGGGTATGCACTGTTTGCCGATGACATGTGGCGCTCCTACGGTTTTTTCCGCAGGTATTTTGTGGGCAGCATTCTATCCGGACAATTCCCGTGGTGGAATCCGTATGTATTTTCCGGCATGCCGTATGCCGCAAATCCGTCTGTTGCCGCTTTTTATCCGGTCAACTGGAAATTTTTTTTCATGCCGTTCAATGCGGCATACGGTTGGACGTTTGCGATACATATATTTATCGCCCTCTGGGCAATGTACTGGTTTTCAAAAAAAGTCCTCCGGCTTGATACGGTAAGTGCAATCGGTGCATCACTGGCGTTCGGATTGTCCCAGTATTTTCTGGCCCGCACTTGGGCCGGACACGCAGATACAGTGGCGGCAAGCGCGCTTATACCGTTTGTCATTGGTAGTTTCATGTTACTGTTTCGTACACCGACACGGAAACATATTCTTCTGGCAGCAGTATCTCTTGCTTTTCAGATTCTTGCAGGATATCAGACTGTCGCTATGTTTACACTCGAAGCCGTCGGTATTCTCATGCTTCTGCAAAAATCAGTGAAATCTTTTGTCGTTATGTCGATATCTTTGTGTCTTGCGCTATTGCTGTCCGCATTCCAGTTGTTGCCGCAGGCGGAATTTATGGGAAAAAGTGTGCGCAGTACCGATTTTCCGTATGAGTGGGTGAGCGTGGGATCGCTTGTCCCCTCATCGCTTCAACAATTGTTTAGTCCGTTTATCTTAGGAGATCAAACAACATTTGTAGGGCCTCCGCCAAACTATCATGAACAAGCTTTCTTTTTCAGTGTTACAGCACTGTTTTTGGCCGTGTATGCATTAATAAAAAAGCGTACTATCGGATTTGCACTCATCGCATTGTTTGCACTTTGGATTTCATTTGGACCAAACAGCCCAGTAGACGGAAATAAAATACTATACGAACTGATGCCGTTATATAGGCATATCCGTTTTCCGGCGCGTCACATGGTATTGTCCGTTTTTGCGGTATCGTGTCTTGCAGGAACAGGATTTTCGCTTGTGCGGAAAAGTTGGCTGCGTGGTCTGTTTGTCTGTATTTTGTTTATAGAACTGTATATCCCTGCAAAACATCTGATTGAAATCAAACCTTTGCCGGAGTTGACATATGATTCAACAATACGATCTTTAAAAAACGGACGGATACTCCCGAATTATGCAAACTGGATTCAAGAGCGTAATGCATTCGATTTTGATGCTGGCATAGTGTATGGAGTTGAGTCGGCAACTGGGTACGATCCGTCGATGCTTTCAAATTATTATGATTTTATTGATGCGTCAAACGGAAGTGAAACGTCGAGTATTTTATCGCACAACGTCCAAATTCCATATGTGGACATGACATCTCCATATGTAAATTTTCTTAACGTCCAGTATGTTCTTGTTCCGTTTGCGTATGATACGTTAATAGGCAATAGTCAGTATAAACTCCTTTATACAAGTGACACTTACGGACTACGTCTGTATGAGAATTCGGCTGTCCTACCGCGGTTTTATATTGCGGGGGAGGCGAAAACTTTTTCAGACAGGCAAGAAGTCGCCGCCGCAATCCGGTCACGGAAGTATGATCCGCAGACAACACTTCTTGTTACGGATAAAACTTCAAATGATTGTGAAGACGTTAGTACTTCGAAAATTATCCAAGATCGCATAACGCTTAACTCTGTACGCTTAACGCTCAACTCTCCATGCAACGCCTATCTTGCCACAAGTGAAGTCATGTATCCGGGTTGGCGGGCGTACATCGACGGCAAACGGGTACCAGTCATCACAAACAATCTTGCCTTCCGTGCAGTAGAAGTTCCCGGGGGTGAACATGTGGTAGAATTTACATTTGTACCTGAATCGTTTTTGACGGGTTTAGCAATATCCTTGGTTACTGTTTGCTGCCTTATACTACTTTTGCGCCGATAAATGTCGCATCATCAAACGGCTGTTCCAGATCCTTTTTTATCTGCAGAAAACTAATATATTCTTCAGCTTTGACTAATGTCGAGAGATTCATAACATCAGGATTCCTGATAATCCAACCCTCAGGTTTTATTCTTTGCAGTAATGTAATTTGTCGCTGATATGACTCGCGATTGCCTGATTGAAGGTATCGATGAAGAATATGAAAAAGACTTTTTTGATCTTCAAGTTGTCCATAAGAACGGTTTAATTCAAAGGGGGAAAATATCATACCGTCGGTAACCGTTTCGATTTGCATGTCTGAATCAGCAGGGATCGAAAAAATGGACAATGTATAGCGAGGCAATCCTTTATTGGCTACGGAAGGAATCATTCGTCGCCGTCTCCAGCCACCGGCTCCTGTCATCCAATACCCTGCTGCCTTGTAGTTGAAATCCGTATGTTCGGGACGATGTTCGGAATTTATACGCTGATCTTCCATGAGAAAATTTGTATTGTCAGCAAAAAGAAGCCAAGGTAGATCTGATGCCGGTTTAATCCGTGTCACCTCGTCTGCGTTGCTTCGCAGAAGTGCGAGTATAGCGCCCTGGTTGCCAGGCATCTGGATGATAAAGGCTAGAGTTTGGATGTCACCGCCAAATCCAACAGACGGTACATGTTTAAGAGTATTTACTGCATGCGTTATAACTTTATCAATTGGGTCAAGCACAATATCATCAACACGTTCCACTCTCTTAGTCATGTCGATGCAGGTGCGCAGAGATATATCACCGCCCTGATAACGTATCGATTCCAATTCAACAAGTTTATGTAGATAAGGGAAATATCTGGGATTGCGTGCCACATTGATCATATGGTCAAATGGTAGAGAACTCATCAATAGTTGACCGTAATCATTGGGTGTTCTCAATTTTCCAGCGGTCCAGGAGTCGATGCTGTCAGTTTTCAGTATAGGTACACCATTACTTTCGGCATGATCCAAAATTTTAGGATCGGATTTCATTTTCTCCCAGAATGGTAAATCAGATGGCGCGTGGGACAGAAAATCCCTGCATACGATACCGGTAATATGGGCACAATTATCTGGTGTCGAGGGATAAGCAAGCGGGTAAGATGTGTGAAATACTGCTGCAACGTCGCCGCACCCGGCTTTGAGAGGATTTCCAACCTGCTCGGCTTTGACTGCCTGTTTTATGGTGATTTCAACCGGTCGAATTGGGGTTTCTATTGTAAATGTTTCAATTCCCAGTGATCCGCCAGCAGGCGGATGCATAATCCAGGATTCAACTGTGTGAGGCAGATTCATAAATTCCACAGATCCGTGTTCTTTTTCAATTGTCATGGGAGGATTTTATCCTATAGTTATATTTAAATCAAGATACAAGATAGGTTTCTGGAGTTATTTTTGCTATAGTATGTTCCATGGTGGATTTAACCGTCATCCTTCCCGTCCATAATGAGTCGGCAGGGATAGAAAAAAATCTGAAAACAATTATTGCGGTTCTCAAAAAACTGAAAATTTCGTATGAAATTATCTGTATGGAAAACGGATCAACTGATATTACTTTGTCTGTTTTGAAAAGTCTGCAAAAAAAAATTAAAGAACTTGTAGTTATGCAATCACAGATCGGATGGGGGAATGCGGTGAGGAAAGGCATCCAAAAAGCGGGTGGAATGTATACGTGCTACATGGTGTCTGATGGTCAGATTGATCCTGAATATATCGAAAAATTGTATGAAATCAGAAAACATGCAGCATTGGTAAAAATTTGGCGCACAACACGCGAAAACGGGACGAGACTCCTGAATTCCCGGATATATAATATTCTCGCAAGAATACTGTTTGGAATTGATACACAAGACGTGAACGCAACACCCAAACTTCTGGAAACAAAACTGCTGAAGTCCATACCGCTGACGGCCAACAATATTGCTGTCGATCTTGAGCTTCTTCTTGCCTTGAAAAAGAGGGGACTGACATGGTATGAAATTCCGGCTCCATCGCTGATTCGCGATACCGGATCATCCACAACCCGCCTCAAAACCGTCTGGGAAATGGTGAGGTGGATGATAGTATTTCGATTACACATATGAAACAAACATCATGGAATAAGGTGAGTACGTGGTATGGGGAGAGTATGGGGAAAAAGGGGCAGTATTTTCATGAGCATGTCATACTTTCCGGTGTTCTGAAATTACTAAATTTGAAATCTGGTGATTCTTTATTGGATTTGGGCTGCGGAGAGGGAATTCTCGGAAGAGGGATACCCAAAGGTGTTTCCTATACAGGATATGATATCGCGCCCGATCTCATCCGTATTGCCCGCCAGAAAGATCGCGCGCATACATATCAAGTATATGATGTCACAGGTTCTTTGCCGGATGGAATATATTCCCATGCCGCAATTATACTGGCTCTTCAGAATATCGAAGACCCGGAAAAAGTGATCGGGAATGCCGCGAAGTTGTTAAAACCCGGCGGGTCTTTTGTCATTGTCATGAATCATCCGTGTTTCAGGATTCCGCGCCAGAGCGGATGGGGAATAGATGATGCAAATAAACTCCAGTACAGAAAAATTTTCCGGTATATGAGTCCGCTGTCCATTCCCATCTCCATGCATCCCGGTAAAAAACAATCGCCTGTCACATGGACATTTCATCGGCCACTGTCAGATTATTTTTCGATGCTCAGGGACGCAGGGCTTTTTGTTGATGCATTTCACGAATGGACATCAGATAAGGAGAGCGTGGGAAAAGACGGAAATATGGAAAACAGGGCACGAAAGGAAATTCCTCTGTTTTTGGCCTTGAGAGCTGTGAAACGTCTGTGATACTATTATCGAAATATAAAAATTGAAAGGAGTATGGGCAATGAGCACAAAGACGTACGATTTCGGTCCGAAAAAATTCAGTTTTGTCATGATTTCTGCCATGTACGAAAACGGTGGAAACACACTTCAGCGGCATTTGGACACCCATCCGGAACTTTTTGTGTATCCGTACGAATCCCAACCCGGAACATTTAAAATTGCCGATTGGATGACGAGCTGTTTTCCGCAAAAATACCGCTGGCCGGAATTCGGGATAGAAGGCACCGTGGACAGTGATTATGATGCAATCATAGACGAAGAATTTAAAGTGATGGTCAATACGCGCCATGTTTCTAAATTCCGGGATGTGTCTGAACTGGGGTGCACGAATACCGACCGGAAAAAGGCATTTGTCGCCTGGATGCAAGGGAAAGACCGAACCCGAAAAAATCTTGTGGAAGCATACTACCGCTCAACGTTTGCAGCGTGGAGTACATACAAAAAAACCGGTAAAGAAAAGATATTTGTCGGATACAGTCCGATCATAGCTGTTGATACGGATAAAATGGTTTCCGATTTTCCCGATGCAATTATGCTGCATATTGTGCGCAATCCGTATGCGGCGTATGCAGAAACTAAGCGTCGCCCCGTGCCGTATTCACTGGACAGATATGTACGCACATGGAGTATGGTTCAGCTGGCAGCACTTTCTTTTGCCGATACATATTCCAGGAATATGCTCGTGGTGCGGTATGAGGATATGGTGGAGGATAAAGAGGCATTTTTCAAAAAACTGTGTAAAAAATTGGGTATTCCGTACAGCCCTACCATGACATATCCGTCATGGAACGGAAAAAGACTGGAGCATCAGTATCCGTGGGGCACAATTGAAATTCCGACAGAAAAAGCAAACATACAAACGGTGAAAGAACTGACAAGAAGTGAATACAATCGAATAAAATCACTGTCCATGGTAATTAACCGTGTTTTGGGGTACGATAACATATGATATGGACATATCTGCGTCCGCAATCGATAAAAACGAAGTTGACCGGTTTACCGCGTATCAGAAAACATTCTTTTTTACGAAAGTTGACGGGGTATATCCCGTGGATATCTTAAATACCCATCTTGATGTCCACACACCGGATATCCGGAAAATTTTTTCCGACCGCCATAATGAAAACATTGAAAAAATTGACGAACTTGCACGCAGAACTCTCCATTATGTTTATAGGGTAAAAACCGATAAAGGCAGCCGCGTTATACGGATTAATGCTGCCGGAGATTTTTACCGGGAATTATCGTTTTATACCGAGCATTGGATGATGCTGGAGCTTGAAAAAAAATCCCTTCCTCATGTGACCATCATTGACATTGATACAACACGGTCGTTAGTGCCGTTTGACTATCAGATTGTTGAAGATCTGCCCGGAGAAACGCTGTTTGACCGAAGTCTCCATACGGATATCCCCGTTTCACTTTTTGGTCAATTGGGTTCGTTTATCGCCAGTATTCATGAAATGAAGACGTCCCGTTTCGGGCCTATTTCAATCCAAAGCATCATTGACGGAAAACCACACGGACTTCATGAAACATGGATGTCGTACCTTATTCTCAATATGGTTTCGCACATCGAATCCTGCAGTCTGGTAGGGGTTATCACCCAAAAGGAGGCAACGGAGATAGCAACACAGCTTTCGAAATTTTCACGGATTGCCCCGTTTGAGCCGTCAATCTTACATGGAGACGTGGCAAATCATAATACATTTGTGAATGGCGGAAAAGTTGCAGCTATTATTGATTGGGAAGATTGCCTGGCAGGCGATCCGGTATATGATATCGCATACTACGGATCCGGGTGTTTTGAACATGAAGTGTGGTTTGATGTATTTCTTTCCGGATATAAAAGCATCAGAACTCTGCCGGAAGATTTTGACCTCCGTTTTTGGCTCTATTATCTGCGGATCTCACTGGTCAAAGCGCTCATCCGTGAGCGGTATATGCTCAAGCACAACACCTATCTTCCGAATGCCAGAAACAGGATCATGCATGCACTGTCCCGTGTGAAGTCTATTGAGTGACATGAAAAAAAGTGTCTTTATTACCGGCGGGGCAGGTTTTGTGGGAGCAAGTGTTACTCAGTATTTTGTACAAAGAGGGTGGGATGTTCATGTTGCGGTGCGGTCCGGCGGAGACGTGTGGAGAATTCGTCATCTTCTGTCAAAAATTACACTTTATACAGGTATTCTCAAAGACGAAAAACAACTGGAAAAATTGTTTCAAAATACACATCCCTACGCAATCATTCATCTTGCGGCATTCGGGGCATATCCATCACAGGATGAGTGGGCAAAAATGATTGAAGTGAATATCAATACACTCAAGAGACTTCTGGATGCGAGTGTGGATATTCCATATAAACGATTTATTGTTGCGGGAAGTTCCAGCGAATACGGATACCGCGATACGGCAATGATGGAGAATGACCGTATTATGCCAAACAGCCTCTATGCGGTTACAAAAGCGTCGGCAACACATTTGTGCCAGTATTATGCCACGCGGCACAAAAAACCCATTACTGTTCTAAGGTTTTTTAATATTTACGGGCCGTTTGAGGAAGAAGGACGATTGGTGCGAAGTGTTATAGAATCAGCCTTGCAAAACAATCCCATTAAACTTGCCACTGGACGCGAAGCACGGGATTTTATCCATACGGATGATATTGTCCGCGCAATAGTGAAAACCATATCAGCCGGATCACGGGCGGATGGGGAAGTGTTTAATTTGGGCACCGGGAAGGAAACGACGATCTATGAATTGGCAAAAAAAGTAGTTTGTAAAGCTGGATCACAATCAAAAATAGTAAAAAATGCATATCCCGGGCGCGCATGGGATGCGTATCACTGGAAGGCGAGTACGGAAAAATCGGAAAAAGTCCTCGGGTGGAAGGCAAAAATTTTACTCGAGGAAGGTCTGAAGAAAACAATTGAATGGTACAGACAAGAATTACGAATTATGAATTAGGAATTACGAATTATGATGAAAAAAAATATACAGAAATTTTGTCATGAGGTTGCGTTGACTTCTCTTGATATTTCTTATCATGCCCATACAGGGCACATCGGATCGGCATTATCGATATCCGATCTTGTGGCAGTTTTGTATGCCGGAAGACTGGATGTGAAAAAAGACCGGTTTATCCTGTCCAAAGGCCATGCGGCAGCAGCGCTCTACTCTGTGCTGTATCACAAAAAAATCATGGGAAAAAAACTCATTGATTCGTTCGGAGCTGATACCGGTGGATTGTGCGAGCATCCTGAAATGAAAGATCCCGGTATTGAAATGACATCAGGGAGTCTCGGACATGGCTTGGCATTTGCTTCTGGTATAGCACTGGGATATAAAAAAATTAATAAAAAACCTCCGCACGTTTTTGTCTTAATCAGCGATGGGGAATGCGGGGAGGGGAGTGTGTGGGAAGCCGCTATTTTTGCATCACGCATGAAATTGGACAATCTGACCGTCATCGTGGATTACAACAAATGGCAGTGCTTTGGCGCATCGTCTGAGATTACGCCTCTGGAACCATTTGCAAAAAAATGGCAGTCATTCGGATTTTCCGTGCATACAATTGATGGACACAATATTGAAGAGATTAATAAAACATATCATCGTATACCGTTTGAAAAAGACGCACCTAGCGTTATTATTGCCAACACGGTTTCGGACACGGCATATCAATTATTGAAAACCAGCTCATCGGACACTATAAGGTATTTAATGAATCTGAATATAAAGAGGCAAGGATAGAGCTGATAAAAGGATATACTGAGTCATTCTGAACGTAGTGAAGAATCTCGTGAAGAGATGCTTCGTTTCACTCAGCATGACAAAATATTATGAGAGCAGCGTTTATCAGGGGACTTATCAAAGCAGCAGAGCGTGATAGTAAAATCATGCTCATAACCGGAGATTTGGGATACCGGTTTCTGGAGCCGTTTACCGAAAAATTTCCGGACCGGTTTATCAACATAGGGGTTGCCGAGGCAAACCTGGTGACCGTAGCCGCCGGACTTGCAGCAGCGGGTTGGAAACCGTTTATCTATTCAATTGCCACGTTTGCATCTATGAGGTGCTATGAACAAATCCGCACCGATATTGTCATGCAGAACCTGAACGTTAAGATTGTGGGGATTGGGGCAGGACTTGCGTACAATAAAGCCGGTCCTACGCATCACTCGATGGAAGATATCGCCCTCATGCGGATGCTTCCGGGTATGGGTATTGTTTCCCCGCACGATCAACAACAAACCGAAAAAATTACTGCATCACTTGCCAAAACAAGTACGCCTGCGTATTTGAGAATCGAGGCGAATCCTCTCCGTCAGGTTCTGCAAAGTCAGACTTTGCAGAATACAGACATGGCTTTTCTTGTAACTGGAACAAAATTATGGCTCGCGGATGAGGTACAGAAAAAACTGTTTAAAATTGGTATCCGGTCCAATATTTTCAGGTTTCCTATCATTTCCCCGCTGGATAAAAAACGTCTCAAAGAAATATGCAGGACTTATAAAATAGCGGCAACGATTGAAGAGCACCGCGTGACCGGAGGATTCGGGAGCGCAGTGGGAGAGTATATCCTCGAAAATAATAAGACTATGAAATTATTAAAGTTTGGATTGAAAGATATTTTTACTCCAATAAGTGCATCCTACGAAAATCTCCTTAAATATCACGGTCTAACTGCGGGTAATATCGTGCGCAGAATTATTTCATCGATGTAGTTTACCAGTATTTTCTCATGCAAGGATCTTCTCCCTGCCACCAATTAGGTCTTCTTTCAAATTTTCCCAGTGAATTTTGATAAATGCTGGTGAGCGGTACGCCTTTCACTTTCACTTCATATACGGTTTTCCGTCTCAAAAAGTATTCCCACGAGTAGAAAAACCGGTAAAAGAAGGATTGTCGGTTTAGGACGACCACGTAATCGGCACTGTCGTAATCCGTTTTATTGAGGTTTGCCAGAAGATCAGGCCGGAGATATTTTCCGGCCACGTCTGCAGACATGATAATGTGAATGCTTGCGTTGGGTTTGGCATTTACGTTCAGCCATTCTACGGCTTTTTTCTGCGATATTCCCCAGTAATCGACGTCATATTTTCCGACTGCTCCGGGAAGTCCGCCGACCAGTTCATTGAAATAGGAGAGCTGGTAGGGGTGATAGGAGAGAATAGATGATAGAAGATAGACAGATAGAATGACGGCAGACGGTAGACGGAGAACGGATAATTTCTTTGAAAGAAATGTATTGTAAAGAAATGCTGCACCGATGGCGGCGGCTGCAAGCCAAGGAAAGATGACTTCCTCAAAATGCCTGATGCCGTCGATAACGGAGGCATTTGGAACCATAAACCTGATAAGCGGGATAAAAAACCAAAAGATGATGAGCGAAGATAATGGGTGTTTTTTAATGAGCGCAAGATAGAAAAGACGCATAAAACCTATGACTGCAAATATGAGGGTAGGCAACGGCGTGACGATGGCAAGATACCAGAAGGGGTAATACCAGGGAATATTGACACCGCTGCAGTACCAGAAGCCGTTTAAAATTACTTCCATATTCGTTGTGTTGTACTGGAAAAAACGGATCAGATATGCCAGATGGTCATAGGGGTTGTGCCAGAACAAAGACCAAATGCCGAAAGCGGACAAGGCTGCAATAATGGCATAACAACCGAAGGGAGTAATGATGTTGTCCCACACATTCCCGAATGGTTTTGTCAGGTGTTTTTTGGCAGGTGTTGCAAGAAGCCACAAGATCCAAACGGCAATAATGATCGGTATGAATATGGCGTTTACTTTGAGATTAAAAGTTATGCCTGTGGCAATGCCTGCGGCAATGATATCCGGCCAAATCCTCCGGTTGACTGCCCGCCAGGCAAGATAGATTGAGAGGGTATACAGAACGGCAGTCGGGATATCCTTAACGTTTGTATGAAGATCTCCCCAAAACCTGGGATACAATGCCAGGAATAAAAATCCTGCCCAGGCAGTTGCGGGGTTGAATGTTTCCAGAAGAAAGAGAAACAGAATAAAAACTCCGGCAGAACCGGCCAGAACTGCAGGAAGATTAAACGCGCTGTCAAACGGCAATAGTTTCAGTTTTTCGAAAAACGTCGTATACGATAATACCGGAATAGCAGATTGGAGCGGACCGAATGGAGTTTCCACCATCCGCATGGGGTCCGGATCGTTAAACGGTAGGCCATACCAGAGATCCCGTGTGACAGGATGCCCGGTGTGGTAGAGACCTGCAAAAAAGACATGGTGGAAATCCCAGTTGATTGAATAATCATTGATGATAAAGAGGTGAATGATAAACAGAAAAATGGTGAGAAGAAACGCTCGTGCAATATATGTGGATTTCATGAACCAACTGTAGCAAAGCTTGCTAATGAAATCAATTTGCGATAAAGTATCTTCATTCGTAATTCATCATTAATAATTCATAATTTATGAACATTTTAATCACCGGAGGTGCCGGATTTATCGGTTCCAATCTTGCGTATTATTTTTCAAAAAAAAACAATGTAGTCGTCTACGACAGTCTGTCGCGTAAAGGCTCCGAGAAAAATATCGACTGGCTTAATAAAGAGGGGAAGAGCATCCGATTCGTAAAGGGAGATATTACGGACGGAAAAAAACTTTCCGGTCTGGTAAAGAATCAGGATGCAATTCTTCACTTGGCAGCCCAGGTAGCTGTCACAAGCTCCGTTGAGGATCCTGAAACGGATTTTGAGGTGAACCTGCGCGGTACGTTTACGCTTCTTGAGGAAATACGAAAATCCGGAAATAGACCATTGGTGACCTATGCATCCACAAATAAAGTGTATGGAGATCTTGCGAATAACTATAAACCTGTTTCTGAATCTCAGCCACTGGATTTCTATTCGCCCTACGCCTGCAGTAAAGGTGGAGCCGACTGCTACATGCATGATTACCATCGGATTTTTGGAATTCCGACCGTGGTTTTCCGGAAATCCTGCATATATGGCGTTCACCAGTACGGGAATGAGGATCAGGGCTGGGTCGCGCACTTTGTCCGCCGTGCCATCGCCAAAAAAACGATTACCATTTACGGGGACGGATATCAGATACGGGATTTACTCAATATTGAAGATTTATGCCGATTATACGATCTGGCTATTCACGACAAAAAGACGGTTTCCGGCCAGATTTTTAACGTTGGCGGGGGAGAGAAAAATGCAGTCAATCTCATCCAAATTCTGGCACAACTTGAGAAACTGTTGGGGTATAAAATCCCTGTAACTTATGACAAGGTTCGCCCCGGCGACCAGCCATACTACGTGTCTGATATTTCAAAAGCCAATAAGCTTCTCGCCTGGGAGCCGAGAGTGAGTGTATCCTCCGGCCTCTCATCCCTCATCGATTGGGTGAAATCCTTGTAATTTATATTCGTGTATAATGACTTCGATATGATTTTTATTGTCCTACCGGTTTTTAATGAAGAGGAAAATATTAAGGGGGTGGTGGGGGAAATTCACAGGACGCTCAAAAAAATGCCCCACAAAATCGTAGCGGTCAATGACGGATCGAAAGATTCTTCACTCAAAATCCTTGAAAAACTCAAAGGAAAACAACTGGCATATGAAACCTACCGGACAAATATGAATGTAGGCGCGGTGTTTGCCACTGGTATTGCCCGGGTTTTAAAAGATGCACAGCCGGATGATGTGATGATTATCATGGAAGCGGATGGGACGAGTGCTGTCGATCGGATTGTGCCTCTACTTGCAGGGTTAAAACAAAACGATATCGTGATTGCCTCCCGGTATGTTTCAGGCGGAGCGTATAAAAATTTTCCCTTTACTCGCAGGATATTTAGCCACTTTGCAAGTTTACTGTTGCGTTATTATTTTCCCATCGCAGATGTCCGGGATTATACGATTTTTTACCGCGCATACAGAATACGGATTATCCAGAAAGCAGTCGCATCATTCGGACTTTTTGGTCTTATCCAATCTCTTGGATTTGTTGCCAATGCGGAACTTCTCATAAAACTTTCTTTTTTTACCGGAAAAATTTCTGAAATTCCTTTTATCTACGACTATGGAAAAAAACAGGGGGAGAGTAAGATGAATGTGGTGCGCACCATCAATGAATATTTTACGGTCCTCACGTATCTTCAGGGTGTGCGCAGAAGACTCCGGTAGTAGTCGATGGTGTGTTGTAATCCTGTTTCAAGATCTATGAGTGGTTTGAACTTCGTAAGTTTATTAAGAAGCGACGTATCTGCCACGACACGGGCGTTGTGGTCCTCACCTTTGCGCATCGGCTCATATGAAATTTTTGATGAGCCTCCCGTGAGCTTGATGATGAGTTTGGCCAGATCTATGATCCGTGTTTCAGTACCGGTTCCGATTTCCACTGTTTGTCCTTCTGATTGTGGATTTTCAGATACGTCCACAGTTGCTTTTGCCGCATCTGAAACATAGATAAAATCTGCCGTTTGGTGCCCTTTATCAAACACAGGAAGTGGTTTATTCTTCAGTGCCCGGATAATAAATGTGGGGACTGCTTTTTGGACATGACCGTATTTTTGACCCGGGCCGTAGACACTGAACCATTTGATAATAACGGTCTTGAGATTGAATTCTTTCCTGTACATCATGGCAAATTTTTCCGATGTTTCTTTGGTGATGGAATAGGTATTGAGCCATGGATTCGGTTTTGAAATGAGGATGAGTTTTGTGCGGTTTTTGACAGCCACCTCCATAATATTGATTGCTCCCAGAATGTTGATTTTTACCGCATTGGCCGTATCAAATAAAAGTTCTTCAGTTCCAAGGACTCCAGCCAGATGGTAGACACTATCCTGACCTTTCATGGATTTGGAAACCACTGCCGGGTTGGTGATGTCTCCCCTGATCAATCGGACATTTTTCAATTCCGATTTTGCCGAGCGGTCAAGAAGTGTGACTGTATGGCCTAAGGACAGAAGGTATTCAGTCAGATGGCGTCCGATGAATCCGGCTCCGCCTGTGATCAGGATTTTTTTGGATGTTTTCATGGGTGTTCCTTTTAAGATTCAAGAGTACACCCGGAAGACGTAAAAAGTCAAAGACGAAGGACGGATGAATACTGCCTCTGCCGTACGCAACGGAAATTGGAAACTCTTCGATTGTGAATGAATGTTGTCGTGCACCATACAGCATCTCAATATCAAATAGCCATCCGTATTGGTTCGTAAGCGGAAGTACGGCGGAAATCACCTCGCGTTTGAAAAACTTACATCCTGCCTGATGATCGGAAATATTCGTGGAGAGAATTTTCCGTATCATCCAATTAAAGAGAATGCTGGGGATTTTGCGTACGAGCGATGTACGGGTATGTGCTCCGTGTGCAAATTTTGACGCAATGACTGCATCTGCATCGTGAAGACATCGTATCATCGGCAAGATGTATGTTTCACTGATTTCCAGATCCGCATCAAGATACCCGATGATATTTCCTTTTGCGGTCAACATGGCACGCCGGATTGCTTCACCGCGTCCCATATTAACCGGATTTTGAACCACCGTGATGTGCTTCTTATTTTTCGTAAGATCCCGAATGATTGGGGCAGAACAATCCGTTGATCCGTCATCGGCAAAAATAATTTCGCAGTTTTTAAGATTTTTCTCCCTGTATTTTAACAGGCAGTCAATCGTGTGCGGCAGGATTTGGGCCTCATTGTAAAAGGGGATAATGAGTGATACTGTAATGTTCATGGGTCGTACGGTTCTCGTTACTGGATCATCCGGTTTCATCGGCCGGCATGTTGCACACTATTTTAGCAGAAAAAATATCCCCGTTGTTGGACTGGACCGCAATCCATCTGACAATTCTGTCGTCGTTGACCTGAAGGACACATCCAAACTTGCCGAAATATTCAGGAAATACCGGCCTTATTGCCTTATACACCTAGCAAGCGAGCTTGTGAGCGTTCCTGAATCGGTCCTTCACCCGGAGAAATCAGACCGGGATGTGACAATTGCAAAAAACCTTTTTTCCATTGCCGCTGCATCTGGAACCGGTCAGATTATTTTTGCGTCAAGCGCCCATATCTATGGTAATCCTGATTCAATCCCGACGTCCGAAACCGCGCCTATCCGGATTCTGTCTCCATACGGAAAAAGTAAGTATGCCATAGAACGGGAGCTTGAACACATTGCCAAAACAGGTAAAATCACAAAAACGATAGTACGGTATTTCAATGTGTATGGTCCCGGCCAAACTACCCGAACACATGCAGCCATACCTACAATTATCTCAAGAGCGGTATCAGGGAAAAATATTGTCATACGGGATGGATATCAAACAAGGGATTTTGTGTATGTTGAGGATGTCGCAGAAGCAAATTACCGGGCATACACGATGAAAGCAGGCGGTGTGTACAATATTGCTTCAGGCACAAAAACATCCATACGCAGTCTTGTGGAGATGGTGGAAACTTTGCATAAACAGCCGTTGCGGATTCAATATAAAACTCGTCACGCACATGATATATTCCAATCTCTGGCAGATATTTCTTATGCGCAGGAGAATCTGAAATGGACACCGCGAACCGGACTTATGGACGGATTGAGAAAGACGTATACGTATTACGAAACAATCGTACGGCATCAGAAAGAAACAGCATTGTCATCATCATCATGACCGGGTAGAACGGGACAAGATAACGGGCATGGGGAAACGTGAAGACTGCTATCGGTATGCGGGCAGCAATATAAAACAAAGCCAACAAACGTGTTTTCCTGTTTTTCGCCAGACTATAGAAAAGTGCCGGAAAAAATATCCAGATGCTCCAGATGGGGAATATAAACCGGTAAAACCAGTTGAAGAGAATAAATATACTATTCCAGACAGGCACCGAAAAGGGGAGTGAAATGATCGGTTCGCAGGTACGCAATGTTTTAAATGTTGTGCAATAGTTGGGAAATTCAGCATCCGGATTACCGAAGTCTGCAAGGCTTGGAGAATAGGGCGTCTGGTGGGGGTAATCTACGTTGTGGAGTTTGAAAAAATTATAGAATGCAATCGTTATGAGTTTTTCCGGGTGTGATCGAAGTGCTGCAATACCGGCTGAACCCACAATCCGGTCCAGTTCCTGAAAATCATTGCCGGTTATCGGATTGATATAGGGTTCAAATTCCCAAAAAGGTTTTCTCAGGTCAAATCCTTCCGGCAGAAACGAATGCAGTTCTATAGTTGAAGGGTCCGCCTCCGGAGGACTTACCTGCGCTTCATACATCATGACCATGTTGTACCGTAATCGTGAGAAGTCCGACAAACCAAAAACTCCGGTTATCCCTTTGTGGACCAACATCCAGACAAGGATGACCACAATGCCAACTGCCGGAAAAATATATGTTTTGTCGATTTTTCTGTGAGTCCGAAGAAGATAGGCTAGTGCAAGTGGACCGCAGATGATGTATGAGTACCGGACGAGACCCATGGCAAACCCCATGAATACAGCCTGGGTTAGGTATGATGTTTTTTTTGTGTGGACATTTTCCCATAGGAGGTACATATAGGAGGTAAAAAAATACTGCATGGTGATTTCACTCATGATGTGGGATGCATACGCTAGGTTTCCCGGGATAAGAATTGTTATAGAGCCGCTGATGATTGCCAATGATTTTCCGGTATATCGAAGAAGCATCCGGAAGACCATATATCCGGTGTGGACGAGCATGGCAAGCTGGACGGCATGAAGGAGGATATCGGATGAGGGAAACGCGTAAACGGACGCAAGCAAAACACTGTACAGTGGTGCATTATTGGTGAGCGGTTTTTTGTATTCATAGAGCATGAAGTGTTCATACACACCAGTCCGGATGTAGTTGGCAAATGCATGAAAGTAGGATGTGTCGACATTGGTGACCATCCATGCGAACAGGAAGTGGATGATGAGTACCCCCGTCGTGATACCAATAAGAATTTTTACTAGTATATTCATGAACTACATTATACTTTACGATAATGAATACCAAGTTGATTGAATCATGATTCATCTGAAATATATATTCTCTACAGATTCAGAAATTTTCAAAGAAAAATGTCATTGCGATACCGTTCCCACGGAGAAGCAATCCCGTGGGGATGATTTGAATTCCGATTTAGATCGCCACGCCAAGCTGAGCTTGGCTCGCGATGACATCCTTTGTTAGGATTGATCAGTTTTAAAACTAAATGTATTTGATATTCCGTATCCGGCCCAGAGGAAGATGAGGGGATAAAACGCAAGAGTCTGGCGGGATTCGTTTGAAACGAGGGAAAACATGAACGTGATATACAGAAACAGGGAAAAGGTCAAAAGGGAAAAGGGGTCGCGGAGAGTTTTTCGCTTTGCGTAGTGCGAAAATCCAAATACAGACAAAACCAATAATATGAAATTATATATACGAACAGGGATTTCATTGGCAGGGTAGTATGGGTCGATGTATTCGGATAGGTGGTTTTTATCCCACAACCATATGATATTCTGCATCTGGTGTTTCGTAAACAGGAGCCAATCTGTACGGATTTTTTCTATAAAAAGTGCTTTGTATTTTTTTTCGAGATTGGCAGTTGTTTCAAGCGAATCCGCGTACAGGTATTCATCGAAAATCCGCCATTCGGTGAGATTTGGCGTTTTATTGAGCGGTGATTCTATTTCGCTCTTGCGCGTTTCGCGGTAAAAATTGGAATACAGTCCCACTCCCCACATCCAGTTGTATGGCGGGGTGAAGGACGCTTTTCCGTAATTGGCATAATTGGCAATAGGCATATAGGCACTACCCAGAAGAAATCCGGAACACAGTAAAATAAAAACACTCAGCCGGAATTTATTTTGTAATACCAATAATATAATAAAGACTACGGAGAAGTAAAAGAATTGGAGCCTCACGAATACGAGATTTCCGAGAAGTAGTCCGACTGCCAGCCATAGGAGCGGTGATTTTTTGAGTGTGAGAACGTACGCAATAAGTGTGATGTACCAAATCGTAAGTATTTCGGCAAGCCGTAATCCGGTAAATGCGCTGGTCAACGGATTGAACAGATAGAGGATGAGTACAGGAATAGCTGATTTTTTGTTGATTTTTTGTGCAGTGAGATACAGCAGGAATCCTGTCGAAACATCCATGAGAATCTGGAGTATTTTGACGGGATACAATTCTGTGGTTTTAAAGATAGAGTAGATTATTGCCAAAAACATGCTATATTCCACGTTTTTATTGCAGCAGTCGGTGGCAATCTTACCCTCCATGAGAGTCAGAGCATGCGTATGGTTGGTTTCCATATCATGGATAAGGCGCGTTTCCGTCCAGGAAAAGAAGTACAATCTGAACAGGAATCCGGCACAAAGAAGAAGAATGATGAAGTGCTTATTGTGCATTACTGCACAGTATAGATGATGAGAGTAGAATTTTCATAGGTTTTAGTGAGGAATGGATAGTATGCCTCAAATTCGCGTCTGTCGCCGTCTGATTTTCTCCAGAGGATGTAGCCGATGGTGTTGGTTTTAAGAAATGACAGCGCATCGGACGGGGTAAGCTGCATAGTGAAAAATGTTGCTGCCTCACCGATTTTGCGCGGATACTCAAGGGTCAGCGACCGGTGGGCCTGGTAAACTGTGTGTCCCGAAATTGCCGGCACGATGAGTTCCAGATTGTTGAATGCAAGAGCTATCTGATTATGCGGCATGGTAGAAAAAGTCATAAGTCCTTCGTACAGGTTTTTATCCATATGGTTGAGCCATGAGATAAGGGTGTAGTTGTCGCGCCGCGCCCGCACTTCCTCGTAGAGCATCGGGTATTGATTAATGAGAAATAGAGTAGTTAATAACCAAAATAGAATTATTTTAGAATTATTATGATTGTATATTTTTTTCCCGTCATGCTGAACTCGTTTCAGCATCCAGTTAATGAAACGGGATCCCGAAACAAGTTCGGGATGACAAAGGATCCATAAGCCCTCCGCTGCAATGGCCCCGAGGATTAGGTACTGTGGCGGCTGGGTGAGACGGAAGACCGGGATGTGGAGAATGCCGGGGATGGGGGACCAATACATGATGACTGGGAGAACTGCCCAGACAAGTCCGGTCCACCGCAGAGCCCCGCCTTTTTTTAAAAATGGGATAACCCCCAAAGGGAGAAGATAGATGAGGATGCCGTACGAGTGCCAAAAGTTGTATGTGGGGGCGCGAAGGACCGATGACTCCCACCAGCGGAAATACTGGTAGAAGGGGATATCAAATGTGCGTTGCATGAGGATATATGGAATCAGCAGTGGAATGCCGATAATAAGGGCACTCGTGAGAAGTTTTCTGCGAATACGGGTTAGCGCAACAAGCGAGATTGCCACAGCATCAAGGACAACATATACGGGGTTGATGAAAGCCAGAAGGAATGCGCTTATGCTCACAATAAGGGTATTTCTACTTATTTTTTTGTCGGATTCAATGATCGCGGAGCCATAAAGAATGATCAGAAGAGACAGGATGTTTTGGAGCATGAGATGCGTGACACCGCCAAGCCTGTTGAGAGAGCTCGTATAGTTATAGAAATACACAATTGGATCAATCCGACCGTCAATATATCTATAACCTGCTGTTGCAAGAACAGTTATGAGGAGAGTCCCCAGACGAAGGTTAGTATTTTTTGGAAAAAGCATACGCGAGCCCAGGTACAGCGTTGCCAAAAGTAGTGGCGTCGCGGCAAAAAGCGATGCTGTATATACGGTAAATACAGGGACATGTAGGAGTGCTGACACTTTTCCGAGTATAATATTTACCCACCAGAGAGGAGTCGCCGGGATGGGTTCGGATGTGTAGAGATTTTTCACTTCCCACGATTTTTGCGCTCCCTGGGTGAGTTGGGAGAGGTAGTAGAAGTAGTCTTCGTAGTGGTGGGAGATGCCCACATATACCGTATTTGGCGGCCGTGATTGTGCGTGGTAGATCACGTGCCACAGGTTGACCGCCGTCATGAAGATGATGAAGAGGGCGACAAAGACGGGTTCAAAATATTTTTTCATGACCATACGCTCTATTTTATCGGATTATGGTGTCCGTTTCCAGCCTCGAAATTAGCCCTATAGTCTTGACTTCTTCTTCTTCTTCTTCTTCTTTTGATAGACTCCTGGCCAGGTTGATCATGATGTGAGTCTATCTTGCTGGCTTTAAATATATCGTGTTTCTTCCAGTACATTAACAAGGCATACACATACTCCTCAGATGGAAACGCCGGATATGGTGAGACATAATTCTCTTCATCTCCGGCGTTTTTCAAAAATTCACATAAGAGGAGTAAAAAATGAACAAACTGTCTGCTGAACAACGGCTGCAACTTGCGGCCGCCATGGGGTTGGGAATCCTCCCGACCGCAGGTGTTGTTGGAAATCTGATGCTGGCGATCGTTGCTGGCGTCAATCTTTCAGGTGGAAATCCGCTTCACGAAGTGTGGATTTTCTTGGGATACATGTGTTTCCTCCTGATCGGAATTTTGGGGATTGCATTGTCATGGGGCTGGACAGACGGTAACGGAAAAAATGGGATGATTGCCGTTCACATTTTGGTCGGAGTGGCATCGATTTTCACGTTTATCGGTAATATGTACTACCTCACGGTTGTACTGCCGATTCTGTTTTCAATCTGTTCAGCTGGAATATTGGCTGCGGTTTTTCAGGGTATGGTTACCCCGCAGTCTGAAGAGGTTGAAACCGGTGACCGCGTGCGCGATACCCAATAGACCCCCACAACATAAGTTCGTCAACACCCAGGCCGGAGCGTTGTTTGCTCTGTCGTTGTAGTTTCATTGTCGTATGCCTTGGTGTTTTGAGATACCCAATACTGGGTATTTGAAAATACCATCACGTCCATCCATTTTCCGAGGCTCCGATTGGGTCGGGGGTTGGGGAAATTGGTTTTGACAAAAATTGGCAAAGTTTGGTATAGTTTGGTTATGAGTTCCGTGAATATTTCACTTCCATCCGATCAAGTCAGTTTTATTGACTCAATGGTTTCCAAATACGGTTTTGCCAGCCGCAGCGAGCTTTTTCGCGCGGTTTTGCGCCTGGTGCGCCATAAACCCGAACTTGTTGACCAGGCGAGTGTCCTACCTCTTGATCCGCCCTCTACCCGTTCTATAGCCAAAATTTTATCCGGTTTTCAAAATACCGGAAAATATTCCCCTGATTTTCTGAAAGACCTGAAAAGCGCACTCTCACAGAGTGATTATTTTACATGAGCTCATATGCCGCCAGTCCTGCCGATAAAAAAGAAGCTGAAAGACGACCTCCTTCGTCACGGTATCAGGAAAAAATTTGACGCAAAAGCAGTTCTCATTACCACCAATATTAACCATCCGGGTCTTCATGTTGAAAAACTTGAACCGAAAGAATTCGGAGTCTATTCGTTTAGGATCGATAGGAAATACCGAGCCTTATTTGTTTTCCGTCCTGACAAAGATGCGATAGAAATTTTGTCAATTACCGTGCATTATAATTAGAATTGATAGACCGTACTTTCCGGATTGGAAAATGCGGGTTTCAGGAAGCTGTAATTTTCTTCAAACTTCGTTTTATCTCCATCATACTTCGTAAACAAAATATATCTGATGGTATTTTCGGTCAGCCATTTTTGTGCTTTATCCGGTGTCAACTGCAGTGAATAGAATTTTTCCGTTTCTGCCTTTTTTCGGGGGTAATCTTTCGTTTCCAAGAAATGGGCAACATAGGTTGTGTGGCCGGAGAGGGCCGGAATGAGGATGTCCATGTGGCTTCCCGGATTGCCGAGGGTTACGTCCGTAAAGGGAGTTTGTGTAGACAGATACACGAATCCTTCATGCACCAAGGAAGGGAGATAGAGGAGCTGGTCGTTCGGTTTGATATTTGACGTTTTCATGCCGATTTCCCAATCGAGAGTAGGAATAGTGAGAAGAGAGTAGAGAATCAGGATGAGGACGAGAGGAATTTTTTTTGAAAGATATAACGCCCCACTGGCGGCGAAGATGCCGAAAAATACGTGCGTTGAGGGAAAAAGAAGCCGTAGATTTGAAACATGGAGAAGTTTCGGGATGGGAGTCATGAAATAGAAATATGTTGAAAGAATTGTCAGGAGTCCGAACAATTCGATACGGGAAAAATTTTTTTTCATTAGACCAATGAGACTAATGAGTCCAATTGGACCAATTGACGCCATCAGAAACGGCAGAGTCGTGTAACTATTCTGGGATCCGTCCCATGCCGCGGCAACCCGATATGCTTCCGAGTGTAAATCATGGTTGACCCACAGAGTCATAAACACTACGGAAACCCATGTTGGTAATAGCCGTTTTATGTCTTGCCAATTCACGATGCTGAATATGCCAAGTGATAGAAGGGCTTGTGTGGGATTAACAGAAGCAAGAAAAAAGGCAACGATAATGGACATGGTGGATTTTTTTGAAAATAGAAAATATAAAAATATATAAGCAAGCACATTTCGAAATAAATGATGGGGGGCACCGCCTAAGCGGTCCAGAGCCAGATGGGTCGTGCCCCAGATCTGAAACGGCCAGGTGATCATCTGTCCGGTTTCTCCGGATACGACACGGTTGGGTAATGATGTGGCTGTGACGGCAAAGAAAAATGCCAGAAGCGCTTTTTTTTTCTCCGGTACGAGTTTTTGAATCAGAATAAAGAGTGCGCCAAGGGAAAGAAACGTCAATATAAGAACACTGAGGGAGTATGTGAATTGGGGAGACAATCCGAAGAGTCCGCCGATTTTTCCCATGAGAACATTGGACCAATAAATGATTGTGGTGCCGGGAATATCGTGGGTGAGCTGGTTTACCGCCAACCACTGTCCGTGAGCTCCCTGAAAAAAATGATTGAGAAGAAAAAAGTAGTCTTCCCAGTAATGGATGGTCCCAAGATACACAGTATTGGACGGTTGGGCTGCGATTTGGGCAATAAACGCACTCATGTTTGCAACGGTTGCGCTGAGTATAAGAAGAATCACAAGAAGCATCATAGTATTTGAGATGATCCAATAAAATAGATGTACATATGATTATTAGTATATTTAGAATGCACGTGCATCAGAAATATACTAATAATGAGATTTAGTTACTTTTTGAGCATCATGAGTCCGGCGAATGCAAGCATTGCTGCAATGAGTTTGTACGGCAGACGTGTGAATTCTCTCAGGATGAGTATACCCAGAAAAGCTGTCAGTACGGTTTCAAGTTGTTCGATGGCATACACTTCAGATACTTCACCGTCCGCTTCATACGCCGAAAAAATCATGGCATACGATAAAAGGATAAAAAATGAATTGAGCATGAGCATTTTTATAAAATCCTTTTGTCTGGCCGTGGATCGGACTATAGCCGCATTATGGCGTGAATGCATGAGAAGCATTGTGGTGCCTGCCGTCAGGAATGAGACCATAAGATAGGAAAACGGATCGGAGTGACTGACCAGAATATTATCAAGAGACGCACCAACGGCATAAAAAATAGCCGAGGCGAGGATAAAGAGATCATATTTTGCGAACTTCAGGTTGTTGTTTTTTCCTTCGATCAGCAGAATGGCCGAAATAATGCAGACGATGGCAAGAATTTTTTGGGAGGTGAACGGTTCACCCAAAAATACGAATCCCGAGACCATGCCCCAGATTGCGGCAGTTGAGGTGAGGATGGCAGCGCGGGAAAGCTCAGTTTTTGACAGACCGTAATAGTTGAGCGATGCGGCGGCAGCGTAGACAAAGCCGCTCACCAGAAGAATTGTCACGGTTTTGAAAGAAACATCAAATGAAAATCCGTAGATTAATACCAGCGGGATCGCCATGACGCCGACGGTAAACTGCATTGCCCCGCCGTAGAGGAGCGGATCAAACCCTCTTGTGAACAGTTTTTTGGTGAAAAGCGAGAATGTGGCAAGAAAAACAACCGATCCGACTGCATACAGAAACCATAATTCCATGAATGTATTATACTCTACGCTATGGAATCTTTTTGGCACAAGCTCCCAAAACCTTTTCTGGCACTAGCACCGCTTGATGGCGTTACGGATACAGTATTCCGGCAAATTATTGCCTCCTGCGCCAAGCCCGATGTGATGTTTACCGAATTTGTGAGTGCGGATGGATTCTGTTCTGCCGGGAGAAGATGGGTTTCCGATGCTCTGCGGTTTACGGACAGCGAGCAACCGCTTGTTGCTCAGATTTGGGGGAAAAATCCCGATACGATGTATAAAGCCACGAAAGAGATCGCAGGAATGGGGTTTGCCGGTATTGATATCAATATGGGGTGTCCTGTCCGGGAGGTGATGAAACTCGGGTGTGGAGCGGCCATGATAGACAGTCCTGATGGTGCAAGAAAGATTATTTCTGCCGTAAAAAGCGCTGCAGGAAATTTTCCTGTGGGCGTGAAGACGAGGATAGGGATACATGATATCCGGACTGATGAGTGGATTTCGTTTGTATTGGAGCAGAATATAGATGTATTGACGGTACACGGCAGGACTGCTCAAGAAATGTCTAAAGTGCCGGCTCATTGGGATGAAATCGGAAAAGCAGTTAAAATTCGGGACCGGATGGGGGTCAAAACGCTCATCGTGGGAAATGGTGATATTGCCGATGCCAAAGAGGCCCGGCAAAAACATGAACAGTGGGGTGTGGATGGCGTGATGATCGGCCGTGGCGTCTTTCAAAGCCCCTGGGCATTTTCTCGCACGGACATTGCTCATGAGGATCTTCTTCGGCTTCTGGAGAAACACATTGTGCTATTTGAAGATGTCTGGGGTACAAAAAAAAACTTTGCATCACTCAAGAAATTTTTTAAGATGTACATAAAGGGATTTCATGATGCAACGAGTGTCCGTGAAAGGATGATGAAAACCACTACTGCACACGAAGCTTTGGAGATTATATATGCTACAATTCAAGCCACATGACATGTAAAAACAAAAAAGCACTAATAACCGGTGGAGCGGGGTTTATCGGATCAAATCTGGCTATTGCCCTTGTGAAACAGGGTGCTCACGTGACAATACAGGATAATCTCACCCCGCACCAGGGCGGGAATTTGTTCAATCTTCATCCAGTCAAAGATGAGGTTGAGATGGATTTTTCGGATATCAGGGATGAGGCGGCTGTTAAAAAGCTCGTGCGCGGCAAGGATTTTGTATTCCATCTAGCCCGCCAGACAGACCATATCCTTTCCATGACCAATCCTTACCCGGATATTGATATCAATATCCGCGGGACTGCCATTTTACTTGAGGCGATGCGTTACGTTGCGCCCGGTGCCAAACTCATCTATACCGGCACCCGTGGTCAATACGGTCACGCAGTGAAACTTCCAGTGAGTGAAGATGCCCCCACAAATCCCCGCGGGATATATGAAATTACCAATCTGACTGCAGAAAAGATAGTAAAAGTCTATAACGATGTTCATGGAATAAAATCCGTGATGCTCAGGCTTACCAACGTGTATGGCCCCCGAAGTCAGATGAAGCACGACAGGTACGGTGTCGTGAACTGGTTTATCCGTCTTGCGATGGACGGTGGGGTGATCCGTGTATTTGGCGACGGGAAGCTGAAACGTGATTTTTTGTATGTGGATGATGCGGTGGATGCCATTCTGCGCACTGCATCAACAGATACCTGTTATGGTGAAATTATTAATATTGGTGATGACACGCCGGATACGTTTCTGCACCTGGTGAAAATGATCATCCAGGCGGCAGGAAGGGGCAGTTGGGAATTTGCGCCGTTTTCGCCCGAGAGGCGTGCCATGGAGCCCGGGGACTTTGCCAGCGATATAACAAAGATCAGGAAACTGACCGGATGGAAACCTAAAACCAGTCTGGCTGATGGTCTCAAAAAAACAGTTGCGTTCTACCGAAAAAACAAGCACCATTACTGGTAATTTATTCAATTACAAATTATGAATTACGAATTATGAATTTGTCGCATGCATATACTGAAATGGAAATTTCATGAATAAATTCAGAATCAAGCGTTTTGTTTTCAGACTAGTATTCGTATTGATTTATCTTCCAGTTCTGACGTTTGTGATCGGTGAAATTGCATCACGGATATATGTGAAAGTGAAGCAGATTGACATGAATTCCTATCTGCCGTCGTTTTTGACGGGAGAGCGGGCGATGGCAGACCGCAGGCGGTTTACGGATCATCCGTTCCTGCCGTTCATGACTGTGCCATTCGATTCACGAATACTCACAGTCTATAAAAAGGCTATTGGGAAAACGGTAACGTATACGTATACGAACAACAGTCTGGGATTCCGTACTCCCGAGAGGCCATATGAAAAACAGGCAAACGTAAAGCGGATCGTGACACTGGGCGGTTCCACAACCTGGGACGGACCGACCAATGATACAACCTGGCCGGCACTTTTGGAGAAAAAATTGAACGAATACTACAAAAACAGCGGGTATTCAGTCGAGGTGATTAATCTTGCTCTCGATGCCGGTATTGCGCAGACGTCTCTCGGCATCCTTGAGATGTATGGCATCCAGTTTCATCCGGATCTGGTCATAAGTTACGACGGGGTCAACGATCTCTGGTTTTCCATGTATACGGGCAATATCCTGCCGGACTATTCCAATTACGTGCGTCCGTTTGATCCACGCATCCGGTCACTTGCCTTATCACTACCAGACTGGGCGTTCCGGTCGTATTTTCTGACATTTACATCGTCGGCAATCGACCGGACGTTTCATCTGGCAGGGTACTTGCCGGATCAGGTATGGCAGCAGTCACCAACCGTTACGGATAAGGTTGTGTCCCGCGGTCTTCCATTGTACCTGCGCAA
This sequence comes from Patescibacteria group bacterium, assembly GCA_041753515.1. Taxonomy (GTDB): domain Bacteria; phylum Patescibacteriota; class Microgenomatia; order UBA10105; family UBA927; genus JBGSUE01. The sequence goes on along the minus strand of JBGSUE010000040.1, from coordinate 29,223 downwards.
TATCCGGCTCATGAGGGGGGTGTGCCGTGAGTACTGGTGTGCGTTTGCCGCAAGCATACCGCATTGGACGAAACCGCATGATATGGTATTGGAATTTGATCGGTTAGTACGGGAGGATTATGCCGCTCAAGGGATTAATTATCTTGATCTGCAGTCTCTCCTGCCGCATGATGATTATACGATTCACGTAGATGAATTTCATTTTACGGAAAAAGGGTTGGATATGACAGCTCAATCCTGGGCAGAAAAAATTATTCAGGAAAATCTTCTCACTATCTGATTGTCATGAGTACTCAGAAAAATTTTTACAACTCGGTAGATCCAGAATATCTGAAAGCTGAAAGTAATAAACCCTATGCGCGATTTATTGTTGGTATTATTCAGCAGTGGATATCAAAACAAGATGCTATTCTGGAAGTCGGGGCAGGGCAGGGAAGGTTTACGTTTGAGCTATCCCATCATGTCCAAACAGTGCTCGCGACTGATATATCGGAGAATGAAATTGATTCACTAAAAAAAAAGATTCAAGGTAATAATATACAGGCATCAGTACTTGACCTCACACGAATTCAGATGCAAAAAAAGAGCATGTTTGATAGTGTGGTCGGTTTTTTTATACTTCATCATGTTCCGGACTTTGTCGAGTCGGTTGCACGAAATGTATCCAAACATTTGAAAAAAGGAGGCAGGATGATATTTGTGGAAAATAATCCCATCAGTCCCTGGCACCTCTTAGCCATACTTCTGAGGCGCGATATGACGTGGGAAATTGAAAAAGGGACATATACGAGTTATATAGGGCGATTTTTGGCCGGGTGTACAGATGCAGGTATGCGCGTGAAGATCGTGAAGAAATTCGGTTTTTTTCCTCCGGAAATCATTAACAGATATCCGTTTGTTACGAAGCTACACAGTGTTGTTGAAAAAATACCCGGGATACGGGATATTTTCTGCCCCTTTATCCTCGTCGTTGTCGAAAAAGCCTGAATGCATTGAGGATGACCCGTCCGTACGCGGGACCGAATGACAGAAGCTTGAATTTTGAAATCCCTTCATCATGAGTTCTCGCGTACCAGGTGACGGGAAGTTCCTTTATTTTATATCCCATGAGAATGGGATACAGTCCGGTTTCGGCATTTATGGCATAGCTGTTTTCAGACAGCGGGAGCTTCAGGTACATAGATTTTTTATACAGTTTGAAATTGTTCGTCAGGTCATGATTTGTGACGCCGAAAATAATGCGGACCGCAAGGTGGAACAGCCTGTTGAAAACTTTTTTGAAAAACGGGTATCTCACAAGAGAGTTTGGCATCATATATCGTGATCCTATCAATCCATCGACACCTTTCGTACTGGCAAAAAATTCATAAAGATCAGGAATATTGCGGGTAAAATCCGCATCAAGCGTCAGTATCCAGTCAGACGATTTTGCTACATGTTTGAGTCCTTCCCGCAGTGCAAGCCCGACACCTCCTGGAGGATTTCTTTGGATGAGCACTATGCGATTGTCCTTTTTTTGCAGTTTTTTCACTATGAGCGCTGTTTTGTCGCTTGAACAATCGTCAACGACAATTAACTGGGATACCCATGTATCGAAAAGCGAATTGATCATAGTAACCATCTTGCCGATGACCTCTTCTTCATTGTGTGCCGGTAAAATGACGGTCGTTTTCATAATTCTACTTTGTATAATTTATAGTCTCCCATCACATACACTTTTTTCAGGAACGTATATGCTGACAGCGATACACCGATTCTCTTTTCCGCAGGTCCGTGAAGAATATATGTAATCCGGTATTCCCCAAGCTTTGTTTCCGCGTCTTTTTGTGTCAGTTCTCCCCGGTACAATGATCCATACCATGCGGTTTTATCGAAAAAGTTTCTTGTGTGGACAGGGTGGCCTGTGAATGCCGTAACGGGTGTAAAAACAGGGAATAGGTTACCGCTGACCCAGTCACTCACAATCACATCGGTGGCGTCTGCATTCGTATTGAGATATGAAAAAATATCCATCATTTCTTTTGGAATATACACGTTTGCGTAAACAGGGTATTCTTGGGCGGTGCGGTTGAGATTGGTGAAAATGTAAAGTGATGTGATGATTGAAAAAGCAATAGAGATGCATATCAGCAAAACACCGGTTTTTTTGAAATATTGAATAGCCTGAATGCTTAAAAGCGCGAATGGGATAAAGACGCCGGTTGATGCCAGGCGGTATTTGGAGAGCCCCAGGAGTGAGGAGAAAGGGAGAAGAAAAAAGGGTAGGAAAGCCCACACTGCCAGAAAAATGGAGGAAGGATTATTTTTCCGTATGCCGACCAATGCCAGGATTGGTAATAATCCGGCTGAAAGCAAAAATTCGATATTGAAATGGGTTGCCTGGCGGTTCCATGTGTCAAGTTCAAATAGGTACCACTCAGTCCATGGAAAACCGTTGAATTTTTCCCGGTAGGTTAATAGGAGCGGAATGGCGACGATTGCTGCTACAAAAAAAGCTGTGCCGGTGCGGTGTTTTTTGGATAGCAGCCACAGGACGCCCAGACCCGCGATGATGGGGATGGCGGACGAGGGGAGGAACATAGAGGATAGAAGGGAGAAGATAGAAGATAGCACAAGAAGATAAGTTTTTTTTCCTTTCATATATGAAAACCAGGTGGCGGCAAAGAGGCATAATAGTCCCCAGCTCCAGAGGTAGTGGGGCATGTTGTCCAGACGCAGGATTGCATCAAAGCGGGCCCACCAGGGCCAGAATTCATGGTAGTAGCGGGTATCCCAGTTGAGGACCGGCAGGGCGCTTATGGACAGTGCAAGAAGTGAAGCCCATATGCCATTCTTTCCCAGTATTTTTTTACTGAGAAAGTACAGAGACAGGACAAAAAATTCAACGCCGATAAGTTTAGCCCACAGATACGCGGTATCAGGCAGGATGTTGAGGGCACCGCTTATTTTCCCGAGAAGTATATAGAAGAAATAGAAAAACGTCGGATGTGTGGGCTCTGCGGTGTACGCATCCCGCATGAGCCACTCACCGCGCGCTCCCTGATTGATGACAGACAGGTAGACATTGTGGTCCATGGACCAGTAGGCAATATGGTTCCACGTAAATCTGGCGCCTTGCGGCGTATGGGACGCAAGAATCAGAAGATGATAATTGGAGAGGAATATGTATATCTGGGCGATAAAAAAGAAAAGAATAAAATTTTTCGTTAATCTCATAATTACATTCATTGTGTCATCCTGAACCGCCGAAGGCGAGTGAAGGATCTAATTTTTTAAACTAGATTCTTCTCCGCCAACTGGCGGATCAGAATGACATAATTTCTTGTTACATGCACATATATCATCAGCATGATATCATATGGAAAATATCCTATGCGTTTTCCGTCCGTATCAATCCTCATACCTGCATACAATGATGAAGAGACTGTTGCATCAGTAATTTTAAAAGCAGATACTATTGCCAAAAAAATTACCAGGACATACGAAATCATGGTGATAAATGATGCAAGCCGTGACGGAACGGGCGATGTATTGAATAATCTTTTAAAGAAATACCCACAACTTACTGTTTTAACCCATACGGTGAATCAGGGGTATGGGGGAACCATACAGGAACTCTATAAAACCTGACGGTATGAGTGGCTGTTTACCGTTCCCGGTGACGGACAGCTGGACCCCAAAGAACTGCAAACATTGGCACAACTTGTAGGTGATGCAGATTTGATTATCGGCTGGCGGGTGAACCGCAGGGATCCGGAAACGCGTTTGCGGCAGTCGAAAATTTACAATACACTTCTTAAATTCTTCTACGGGATCAGTATTCATGACGTCAATTCCATCCGGCTCGTAAAAAAACAAGTCATTGATTCGATTGATCTTTCAACCCGTTCCGCATTTGTGGATGCGGAGATGATTATCGATGCGGTCCGTGCCGGTTTTCGTGTGGCGGAAACAACGATTGCCCACAAAGCCCGGACCGATGAGGAAGGGGCGGGGGGAGGAAGCCTTAGAACCATCATTCCGACGATTATTGATATGATACTGTACCGTTTGTCATCCTGAGCGTGAGCGAAGGATCTAGTGAATAGATTCTTCACTTTGTTCAGAATGACAGACCATTATGATTCCAATATTTGAATTAACCAGACAGTATAAAAGTATCGAAACAGAGTTGAAATCCGCAGTCCATACGGTCATGGAGAATGGGTACTTTACATTGGGGCCACGAGTGAAAATGTTTGAAGATGAGTTTGCCGATTATCTGGGCAGCTATCATGCAATAGGGGTGGCCAGCGGGACGGATGCCCTCACGTTGGTACTGAAAGCGTTCGGACTTATGCCTGGTGATGAGGTTGTCATCCCTGCCAATGCATACCCCAATGCGTTTGGGGTAGCTCTTTCCGGTGCTGCAATACGGTTGGCAGATTGCGGACCGGACGGAAACATGTCTGCCGATGATCTGGCGAAGCGTGTGACGGAAAAGACAAAAGCCGTGATTCCGGTACACCTGTATGGCAATCCGGCAGATATTATCGGTCTACAAAATATACTCAATAATGCGAAAAGAAAGATATATCTACTAGAGGATGCCGCACAGGCGCATGGAGCAGTGATTGAGGGGAAAAAAGTTGGGACACTGGGAGACGCGGCAATTTTCAGTTTTTATCCGTCAAAAAATCTGGGAGCCATGGGGGACGGGGGAATGATCGTGACGGATTCATCCTCATTAGCCGGCCGCGTAAAAATGCTGCGGCAGTACGGGGAGAAAGCACGATACCAAAGTGAAGTTGTATCAGGCGTCTCACGGTTGGATGAACTGCAGGCGGCAATTCTTTCCATCAAGCTCCGGCATCTGGATGCATGGAATAGACGACGGAAGGAAATTGCTTCGTTTTATGACCGGGAATTATCAAATATCGGAGACCTTTCACCTTTTACCTTTCACCTTTCACCTTCCTCCAAATCCAGTCATCATCTTTATGTTGTACGCACAAAGAAACGAGATAAGCTCATGAAACATCTTTTGGATCATGGTGTTGGCTGTGCCGTCCATTATCCCGTCCCGGTCCACCTGACGAAAGCATTTGCATATTTAGGCTACAAAAAAGGCGACTTCCCCGAGTCTGAAGCACAGAGCAGGGAAGTTTTATCACTGCCGCTGTTTCCTGAACTGACTGACTCCGAAACCGAAACGGTCGTTAAAACAGTCAGGAAATTTTTTCAATGAGCATTTTGGGGTGAGGATGAGGGTGGGTTTGAGAAATTTTTGGGCTTGTGGAGTGAAGAAGTACTTGAGATCCAGAGTGATCAGATACTCAGCATGTGACAGTTTGGCATCTGCAAGAACAAGTGAGTCTTTTTCGACAATGACTTTTTTGGCTTTTTCAATCAGTTTAGTATCCGATTTACCCTCCACGATCTTCATTTGTTTAACAAGTATGAAATACCGGTCCAGATGATGAGAGAGCAGTTTTTCCCGGACATTTCGTTCGACTTCTGTCAACACAAACGTTGATGTGACAAGCTGAATTGGGAGAGTAAACAGTTTGGCTGATCCGCCGGTTGGGGAGTTGACGGCTGTAAACAGGACGCTTGAATCGAGAAACGCCTGTTTCATACATTTTTATAGCTGATCCTCTTTTTCCCACTCTTGTATTTCACTATCGGAAAATTGACGGGTAATCGGAAGAAGTACTGGGTCGATATAAGTTTTTTTATAGAGTTTGGAGAGATCATTCTGCAAACGTTGTAAATAGGCAATATCAACCAGTGCAGCTTTGGGTTTCCCACCTTTTGTCAGTACAACATACGTGTCTCCTTCAACGGATTTTGTAAGTTCAGAAATTCTCGTTCTTGCTTCGGTTATCGGAATGAATTGGGATGGTTGGAGCTGCATATGAATAGAGTATACAAAACGTACATTATTTTGTCAAGTATTCTGTACAGATTATAGATTAGTGGATAATTAACTCCCTATACATCGATGTATTGGGAGTAGATGAAAGAGTGTTAAACAGGCCAGTAGGTGTGTGATTCACCGTAGACGTGCTGTACTGCCCAGTCTGCGAGTTTAGGGTTAATAACAGGGCTGTTTTTGATTTCTGATATCGTAAAATATCCTAAATCCTCAAGATTCGTTTCTTTAATTGATTCCAAGCTGGGCGACGGGAGTGTATCGTCATATGCGTATGGACCTCCTGCAAAAGTCTCTTTGCGAAGGTAGTGTGGATAGATAAATCCATTTCTGTGTAAATCCTGCAGATTATATGCCTTGTCTAGAAAGGATATCGGTATGGGATCGGGATCGTCTTTTTCCCAGTATGTATGAGTACGGTCAGTTTGGATTGCTTTGCGTATGCGTGCCAGTGCATCCCTGTACGGAATCTGTTCATCGAATATCAAAGCCACTTCCCGAAATGTTTCCGGAGGAATGTGGTTTGCCGAACGAGTCAGGATATGGAATGCTGTGTGGCGGAGGTATGATTGGGAATCTGCAAGGATTTCTTCGGATGGATGATGGATAGCGCCGGAATAATCGATAAGATGTGTCTGTACCGTTCCCTGCTCTTTTTTTGGTATTTCAATGACAAAACGGTGCATGCCGAAATCTTCAAATCCGAATCCGTTATCGTGAATATCCTGCATAGCACCGGCCATATCGTCCAGCAGTTTTAAACGATCAGAAGCACTCATCATGTCCAGCCAGGAATAGGCTCTTTTTCGTAAAATACAGGAATTGTTGTATATTCTCCAGTTTTTTGCTCAATGGATTCCAGAATCTTCTGCACTGTGTCTTTTGGTGTCAATTTGTTGTAAATACTGATGCTGTCAATCACGTCCAGATTGAACTTTCGGGATTGTTCATGAGTTGCATATGTTGCGTACCGTTGTCTGGCTTGATCAAGGAAGCTGTTGACAGCCTTTTTTGCTGATTCAGGGGTCATAGTCTCCAGGTCTGTGGTGAGGGTGCGGATTTTTTCGCTGAGTATGGGTTCACCTCGAATAATTTTGTTCATTGATGACAGGAAATACTGTTCTGATTGAATGAGTTGCTTATTATTACCATTGGGTACTGCCTGGGCCCAATCAATTATCTTTAATTTCAGGTTTTTTCCGAGGCCCTTCACCATAATATTGCCGAAGCTAAAATCAAGGTGAGTGATGTGGGCATCAGCCTGAATACCATCCAGGATCTGTTTGGCTTGTGAAAGTATCTGCAGTTGTTCAAGGGGGGGATAGGAGTTGATCTGTTCATCCAGATTCTTATAACCATCCAGATACTCCATAACAATACTCACGCCTTTTTCATCGTCTTTCACATCGGCAACGTATGGAACATTTTTTGCATATTTGGTTGTGGATATTGCGTCGAGATTTTTTGCTTCCCGTCTTACAAGTATTCTATTTTCATCCCGGGTTGGCAAATCAGGCTCTTTTGCTTTTTTTACGGCAAGTTTACCGGATGTGTATTCCAATACCGAGATGATACCTGTGGCGCTGTTATCGGAGATAATTTTTGAATCCCTGGGTATGCCGCCGGTGTATTCCTTCAGAAGTTGTTGTGTTTGCGGTGATATTTCAGGCATATGTTGAAAACTATTATATGTAATTGTGAGTATGGAGACAAACTTTAAATCTTCATTCAGTTGAATTTACTCCCAATACATCGATGTATGAGGAGGAGAGAAATAAAAATAAAACCCCTTCTTCTCAAGCTTATTGCCTGAACGGAAGGGATTTTATTTTGATGAATCCGTGTGGGAATATTTCAGGCATTTATTAAAAAACCTGAAAAATACCCACACGATTTTATTCCCCAATTTTTTCTGTTGAAAAAACCATCGCATGGGCAGATCACACCAATTTCTAATCAATTTGCCCAGTGGGCTCTGAGCCGGGGTGTGGACAGCCGGATGACATGAAGCGCCATCGCCAATACTAACGTCATGTATGAGAAGAGCGCTTCACCCATCAGCCCTGTGAGAATCCAATAGCCGACGAATACGCAAAAGAGGATCACGGCTACCAGATATAGGTACGGATGAAACTGCCGGACAGGTTCTCTCTTTGCGCGCCATGCATGAATCACCAATACCGTATTCAGAATGAGTCCGGTGATGACAGTGATCGGACCCCATGGCGCCGATTGGGGCGAGAACAGTGTTGCTGCGCCCAGCAGTGTGCCGGTTACGGACAGGGCGATGAGTGCCCATTCTGCAATTCTCAGTACGAACAACTCGATGTTTTCATTTTTTCTCCATTCTGGGGGATGTAAAAGGGCGTCGACGGTTCGACCTTTGGACAAGCTGGAAAAGTATAGCACACTCCGGTATCATCTATCTATGAAATCCACACAGATATACCGGATAATACTATTCGTCGCTACTGGATTTCTTTTTCTGTACTTTCTCTCGTATCATTACCGTTTGGGTTTGACACGTTATTTTGATGCCGATGAGTTTGCGCACCTCCACTGGGCTGCAAAAATGATGGAGGGAAAAAAACCGTATATCGAATTCCTCACGTTTTTTCCACCCGGATATGCCGTAAGCCTGATTTCTGCTCTCGTGCCCGGATGGGGAACAGTCCAGCCTTTCATCACGGCACGGATCATGACGTTCTGGATATTTGCCATGATGTGTGTCATGTCCGGTATGATTTTTTGGGAGGTGAGAAAAAGTGTCTGGGGAGCTGTTCTTGCCGCCGCACTTCTGGCATTTCTGCCTCTTCCGTTTGACAAGTATCTGGAAATCCGGCCGGATAACCTGGCAACACTTCTTTTATTGGCTGCTATCTATTTTCAGATAAAAAAGAAACATATGGTGTCGGGGGCGTTGTATGCTCTGTCGTATCTGGTTTTGCCCAAAATGGTGCCTAATATTGCCATAGGATTTGGTATGGCAGTATTGAGCAGGAAACTGAAACCTTTCATAATGGGCATGACGATTCCGATGGCAGTATTTGGGATTTGGGTTTTAACGCTTGGAAATTTTCCATTGGTATTTTATTCACTGTTCAAGTTACCGGTTGAAGCCAACAAAATAAGTCAGACGTTTATCATGATGCAGGACCTGTTTTTTTATCCCAACAGTATCTATTATGGCGTGGACGGGTGGAACAGGGGGCTACTTGTCAATCACAGCATATGGGTACTTGCCCTTCTCTTTTCCGTCTATCGCCTGATATCGGCAAAATCGAAATCGGAAGTACTTATCAGCCTTCAGATGTGGGCACAAATCATCTTTTTTGTCCAGTTTGCACCTCTCAAACATGCCCAGTATTTAATCCCGATAGGTGTGTTTATCGCGTGGTATGCTGCCGATTTTGTTTTGTATCTGAGTATCCGTATACCAAAAATAATATTTTTACCACTTTTTGCCGTTCTCGCGTTGTTTTTGGTATCAGTTTTTAATGAGGTAACAATTCCGAAACAAGCCTGGACCAATGCTGATTTTATCAAACAGGTGGAAGAATATTACAGAGACGTACCAAAAGACGAGCAGATTTTGGATCTAACAGGTGTATTTCTGTACAACCCGGACGCGTATTATGCCTGCTGTATCCCGTTCGGGCAGTTTGCCGGATATCTCTCCCGTCCTTTGCCGGATTTGCCCCGTATTCTTGAGGAAAATCGTGTCCCGTATATTTATCAGAGTGGTTTGAAAAGGGTGAGTACGCTTCCATGGGCATGGCAGCAGTATATTTACGCACGCTATGAACCCGTCGATGGTGATGAGACATTGTTGAAACGATTATAGTCATTCTGAACGAAGTGAAGAATCTATTTATTGGACATGATGAGATTCTTCGCCTCTAGTGCTCGGGGGCTCAGAATGACAGGCAATGATAAAGAAATTGCATATTATAGGTTTTTAGAGTACCATAGAAAGCTATTATATGAAGAAAAAACGGTCCACGCGGTTCGATTTTTCCCTCATTCTTCCCACATATCACGAGGAAGGACATTTTGTCCAGAGTGTCCGGACGATCGAAAGCGTTTTATCCGATGTAGGATTCAGGTGGCAGATCATATTTGTGGACGATGCCTCAACTGATTCCACTCCTGAACTTATCAGGCATGAGCTCAAAATCCATAAAAACTGGAAAGCACTTTTCCACAAAAAAAACATGGGGCGGGGAAGAACAGTCATGGATGGTATCAGGGCTTCGCGCGCAACAGTTGCAGGATATATCGATATCGATCTTGAAGTATCGCCTGTTTATATCCCACAGATTGTCCGTATCATCATGAATGATGACGCAGATGTAGTGATCGGAACACGGGTATACCGTACGAATATCCATTCGATCATCCGCGAAATTGCGAGCGTCGGATACCGGTATCTTTCAGACAAGATGGTGGGAACCAATAAAATGGATACGGAAAGCGGTTATAAATTCTTCAACAGGAAAAAAATCTTGCCGGTTCTGACGAAAACCCGGCATGCACACTGGTTTTGGGATACGGAGATTATGGTGTTTGCCAGAGCTGCGAATCTTCGCATCAGGGAAGTGCCGGTTTTATTCCTGCGCAGGATCGATAAACGCTCGACCGTGAATCTGATACCTGATACGATTGATTATATGCAAAGTCTTTTTGGTCTGTGGCGCCGGTTGATTACAAAACAGGGTGAAGTAAGAGAAAATTAACAATTATGAATTACGAATTACGAATTGAAAACATGTATACTAAAAAAACTCAGGTATGTATGCAGTTTTTTAGTATCCACCCATCCCTGCCTGCCGGCAGGCAGGTAATCAGCTTTTTGCTCCATCGGAGCTGCAAACCTGAGTAAGATGGGTATATAATACGTATGTATGAAGGCTCTTCAAAGCATTGGTTTTGCGAAGGCTATTAAGTTTGTTTTTTATGGTGTAATAGTCAAAATTCTCCATTTATGTATTTTGCCCCAAAGCAGGGTATTGCTTATGAGCCTTTTTGGCGCACGGATCGGACGCGATACCATTATCGGCAATATTACGCTTGCCAATCTTTATCATTACGGTTTTTCGCGTTTAACGATAGGCGACAGGTGTTTTGTAGGTGATGAGGTTATGCTGGATGTGCGGGGCGGTATAGAGATTGGGGACGATGTGACACTTTCAAACCGGACGAGCGTCGTATCGCATATCAACGTCGGGTATGCGGACCATCCGCTTCAGGATTCATATCCCACAAAAGAAGATGGAGTTGTATTTAAAAAAGGGTCGTATACCGGAACAGGTGCAATCATCTTGCCCGGAGTCAAAGTGGGTGAAAACGCGGTGGTTGGAGCAGGAGCGGTTGTTACGAAAAATGTTCCTGATAAAACAGTTGTTGCAGGAGTTCCGGCTAGAACGATTAAGAAATTATGAATTACGAATTATGAATTATGAATTGATATGTGCAATATTTACCTTATTAAATTCGTCATTCGTAATTATTAATTCATAATTGATATGCATATTCCTTTGCACAAGCCATATTGGGGACAGAAAGAAGAGAAGGCGATAATCCGCGCAATGCGGGAAGGTAGTGGTGTGGCGGACGGGCCAGAAAGTCAAATTCTGCGCAACAAACTATCATTACTCACTGGCGCTACACATGCATTGCCGGTAACGTCGGCAACAAGTGCGATGGACATGGCGGTCTGGGCGTTGGGTGCAAAAGCCGGTGATGAGGTGATTGTACCGAGTTTTACGCTCGCATCCACAGCTACTGCTGCAATGATAAAAGGCGCCAGGCCGGTATTTGCGGATATTGATCCCGCGACATATTGCCTTGACCCGAGAGATGTAGAGAGGGTGATATCAAAAAAAACCGTCGGCATCATAACGGTCCACTACGCCGGTATGGCAGGAAAAGGATTTTTAGACCTTATACAGCTTGCCAAAGCGCACAATCTGTGGCTTGTAGAGGATGCAGCCCACTGCATTGGTTCATATATGAGATATCGGGGTAAGAAGAGGCATCTTGGGACTTTAGGGAATGCGGGAGCGTTCAGCTTTCATGGCACGAAAAATGTAGCAGCGGGAGAGGGTGGTGCGCTTGTGACAAATAATGACGATCTTTTTGACAAGCTTGAAATACTGCGTGCAATCGGCACAGACAGGGCAGCATTTCTTGCCGGAAAAGTGTCTATATACCGGTGGGTAGGGGAAGGATCGAGCTATATGCTCACCGATCTGCTTGCAACCCTTGTGAACACACAAATTGATCAGATTAAAGAAATAAATCTGTTAAGAAAGTCTATAGCAGATATGTATACACAAGAAATTTTACAGTTTGAATTCGTTCAACTTCCATGTGTACCGCCTGAAATGATAGAACCGAATTGGCATATCTATGCTTTAAAATTCGACTCAGCGGATAGATGTAAAAATTTTATTGCCGGTATGAGAGAAAAAGGCATAGAGGTTTCTATGCATTATGTACCTCTTCATTCGTCTCCGATGGGAAAAAAGCTGGGTGGAGCTAAAAGGAAGCTGCCCATGACAGATGATGTTGCAGCCACAATTGTGCGTTTGCCTATATTTGCAGGGATGACAGAATTGCAGTTGGAATATATCAATACCCACGCTGTCCGGATACTGAAAAAACTTCAATAAATGAAACCGTATCTCTCCATCATCATTCCATACCACAATAGCGAGGCGACGATTGGGGTACTTCTGGACTCAATTTATGCCTCAAGAAAGGCACCGGCATATGAAGTGATTGTGGTTGATGATGGAAGTAGGGTAAAGTTCCAAATCCCAAATCCCAAATCTCAAAAAAAGAATAAAATTTTAACAATAATAAACGTAAAACAAAACAAAGGACCGGCGGCGGCCAGGAACAGGGGTGCCAAAGAAGCCAGAGGCAAGTTTCTTGTATTTTTAGATTCAGATGTCGTGCTGTTTCCCGATACGCTTGCCAATCTTGCCAATATCTATCAGGACGACCCCGACGTCGTGGCAGTAACCGGTGTATGGGTAAAAGAGCAGAAAACAGACGCATTCTTTCCGAATTTCAAAGCTCTGCGGGATTGGAGTTACTGGATCAACGAACGGGATAAATCCGGTTACTACTTTCTGTTTTCAACACGCATTGCGTCGATTAAAAAATCCGTATTCTTGCGTCTTGGTGGGTTTGATGAAAAGTATCCGGGGGCGCTCGTTGAGGATATCGAGCTAACCTACCGGATCGCCAGAAGATATGCCATCATATTCGCGCCGAGTGTCCGGGTGCATCATGAATTTGAGGATTTCTGGCCGATTGCCAAAAAATATTTCCTGCGGGCATACTACTGGACCAAACTGTATTCACACCGGAAGCGCTTTGACCCTGTGGCAACTACGCTTCAGGAAGCCATCACCGCACTCTCCGGGGTGGGTGTGGTAGGATTGTTTGGAGTTCTCATACTCGTGAGTGCACTTGCATACTGGATGCCGTTTGGTATGATTCCCGGACTGATCGCATCGATTCTTGGTTTCATTTTGCTGTTTCACATATTTCTCATCCGGAAATTTCTCGTATTCATGTATCAGGAAAAGGGGCTTCCGTTTGCCGTGAAGGGGTTTTTCACCGGTTTAGTTCTCTACTGTTTCATCTCCGCCGGTGCTCTCTGGGGAAGGGTGCGGTAAGGAAGATGTTGTTGCCTCTTCGGGGAGAATATCCAGCTTCGGTTCGATCTCGAAAACCGGTTCGGGTTTTGGAGTTGAGAGCGGGATCTGGTCTATTGCCGGAATACCGGTCACAATTTCAGAAAAAGAGGTTTTTTCCTGTTCATTTAATTCGATTACAACCTCTTTCAGTGTATCTTCTACTTTTTTTGCATCCTCGCTTGAGGGATCGATAAGCGCTGCTGTCCGTTTGAGCTCTACAGCCTGGTTATAATACGCCTTTGTTTGTCCGTAAGCATAGGCGAGGTTGTAGTGGATATTGGCAAGATCGTTTTTGAGATACGAGGCAGTTTTGAGCTCCTGGATCGCTTCGTCAAATTTACCCAAACGCATAAAGAGACCTGAAAGGTCCATGCGAAGAAGCGGATTCGTCGGATCCAGCTTGATGGCTTCCTGATACGATGCGATTGCCCATTGGTCGGAGCCGGTGACGACACCTGCAATCGCCTGATACGTTTTAGCCTGATTTTCCCATGCCAGGACGTTTCTTGGCGAGAGAGTTGTGGCAGTTTTCGCTTCCCTGACGGCCTGCTGGATAAGTTGAGAGAAAAGAGTTTTGTCTTCTTCAGTGAGCGTATTCAGGTTGTTTTCGGCCTGTGAAGCAATGGAATTTGCTAGTGATATATTGGTTTGGGAATAGGCGATATGGAATGCTGTTTTGTCCGGTTTATACCCGATTGCCTGAATTTGCTTTTCATACGTTTTTTTACCGTCATTATTGGAGGCGGCAGACAAAGACTGGCCGAATACAATTTCTCCCATAAGAGAACGCCACCAGAAGATGAAAAGGATGGCACAGCCAAGAATAGTCGCGGATGCAGTAACCCATGCAACCCAGCGCTGATGAATGATGAGATATGCATCGTGGTTTGAGTTGGAATTTTTCGTGAGTGGAAGAAGGATGAATATGAGACCCGTCCACAGGGCAAGATGAGGCTGGATGATAAAGAGGGACAGCACGGCAAGAAAAATCGTACTGAACCTATACCATGCCGGGTTATTTTTCACTGACTTCACGATGTTTATAAGAAATACGGAAAATGCAAAGATCCCCACCAATCCTTGAGTTGCCCCAATATGGAAAAATAAGCTTGGGCCTGAAGTGAACCGGAGATTCCAGATGGGTGTTGTGTTGAGCTGTGCCGGACGGCCGGCATTGAATGCGCTGATATAGTTGTCCAAACCCACACCGACGAGCGCATTTTTAAACGTCTTATATGATTCCATGAGTATTGACCAGGCGGAAGAAAGGGGCAGGAGTGATGTTGAAGCTGTTTGGGCAAGCTGGATACCTAAAAAAGCGGTACCGGTGAGAACCAAGAGCCCGGCTATGGTATAGAGTCCTACATCAATATCCCGGGTATGCCTGTACGCGTTTTGTATGGAAAAAAGAATCGCCGGTATAGCCATGACGAGCAGTGCAAAAAGCACATACGGATTGCCAACAGGAGTAAATAGTTTGTCTTTCAGGATATCTGATGCCGGAAACATGATCTCTCCCAGACCAAAGTACATATAGATGGAAAGTATCGAAAGGATAGAGACGAGGATGATATATGTATATCGCAGTGTTGTGGCTCCCCGGGTAGAAGCAGTCTGTAAGAAATGCGAGAGAAGGGCAAGACTGAAAAATACCCATGGGCTGGCAACAGGATCGTTGAGCTGGTCGCTGATGTTTGAACCGGAAAATACCGTTGTGATCAGCGAGGATACGGCAAGAGCAAGAAATCCGGTCCATAGGCCGATTCGCGGGATGGGTATACGGTTGACGAATACTATCCTGACGGCCAAAATACACAGGAGTATGAGGGTCGATCCAGTCAGAAGAAAAAATTTCGGCGTTTGGAATATCTCACCGAACCCGGTATAAAAAACTGCAACTGTAGACAGGAGTATTGCCAAAGCAATCCGTGATGTCATGATAGACCCCATCATACCTACGTGGGCTTTCTCTGTAAAGATATACAACTGGATCATGTTGTATTATACTGAAAATATGAGAAGAGGCTTTACCCTCATGGAACTTCTGATTGTGATAGCCATCATGGCGCTACTACTGGCAGCCGGATACACAAACTGGATGGCACAGCTTCAAAAAGGATTTGACGGGCGCCGGAAGCAGGATCTTGCCAAGATGAAAGTGATGCTGGAGCAGTATTTCAATGACACCGGGTGCTATCCCGATGAAGCCACGCTCAACGATCCTTCCATCTGCGGTTCAACTGCATTTGAAAATCAGGGCATGAACAGATTTGTCTGCGATCCGGAGACCAAACAACAGTATCTGTACCGAAAGATTGGATCGTGTGACGGGTATAGGATATTTGCAACACTTAAACAGACATCAGATCCTGATATAGTAAAAGCGGGATGTACGGCAACAGCCTGTGGATTGGAGCCGGGTGTGAATTACGGATTGACGAGTGGTGTACCATTAGTGCCATAATAGAGATGATATGAATAAAAATCGTGGCTTCACGCTTATTGAAATAATCGTCGTGATGGCAATTTTAGCTATTTTAGCCGTGGGTGCTATCGGCAGCTACCGGGCAACGATGATGAAGCGAAATGATCTCAAACGCAAAAGCGACCTTGCCCAAATGGCAAAAGCCATAGAGATTTATTATCAGGATTTTGGATCTTTTCCAAAAATGACAACAAATGGAAGAATGAATGCCTGTGGAGATACAGGACAGGTGACATGCAATTGGGGTGATATGATGAAGCAAGGGGTGAGTCCGAATGAGGTCATATATATGGCGGAATTGCCGTCAGACCCGAAATCAACGCAGACTTACTATTATCTGAGCGATGCTTCAGGTACTTTTTTTAAACTATATGCACGGTTGGAAAATTTAGATGATCAGGATGCTCTTCATGATGGTTCAGGAAATCCTGACGATTACAATGATCCGATCGGTTTATTGAAGTGTGGTAAGACTACGTTGATAGAATGTAATTTCGGTGTCACGAGTACAAATAAAGTGTTAAACTAAATATATGAAACAGCATAGAGCATTCACGCTTATAGAGATACTTGTGGTCATCGGTGTGATTGCCACGATTATCGGTCTAATTGTTCCCAATTTTATGGGAATACGGCAGAGGGCGCGGGATGTAAAGCGCAAGACCGAACTTGGGGAGATGAAAACCGCCTTGCGGCTGTATTACAATGATTATGGAATATATCCAGCAAATACAGCAGGATTAAGTATTCAGGGGTGCGGGGCGGCTGGGGACCAAGTGTGTGATGGTTCTGTGTGTACGGACTACGATTTTGCAGCCGGCGGAGGCGGGTGTGATACGCAATATATGAAACAATGGCCGGACATGGATCCGGGAGTTGATGATGGCTGGACGTATACTCAAAAGATATCCGGTGATGATTTTTGTTTAGCGACCGTCATGGAGAATCCAGGTGATCCGGACATATCATCGAGTGTATCCAAATGCAGTGCAAATTGCGCTGCGGAATGTACGGTTGCGAACCGCAATTTCTGCCTCTGTGCTGACTGATGTAGTTAAGTCCTTCATTGATATCTTTAGATATAGAAATCCGGAAAAAGTGAAAAATTGACATCAGTTTGGTGAGTCCTATAAGATAGTTATTGTTTGAAAAATGAATATGACTCGGGGAAAGTGAGGAGTATATAGTATATTTTAGCTTCAAAAACCACGATTTTCCTGTTCTAATGATATTATTGATATTTAGCAGATGAGAGAGTGAGATTGCTAATTTAGCCTCAAAGTATTTCATATTTCATACTGACATGACAGTCTAAAGTTAATAAAAAAACTCTCATTTCCGTAAGCCTTTGAAATGCCATATAACGGATGAAAAATTCCTCAACCGGCATAGATAGTGAACTGAACAGAGCACAATAGTAGCCGTGAATCGCGCACGTCGGATAAAGAATGGGGATTGCGTTGAATATGACAGTGAAAGGTTTTTCAAACACCCGGAGTCCGACTGAAAATGGAAAGGTATGCGGAATTTCTCTGTATTCTAATGAAAGATTTAAAGATATGCAGATTCGGTTATGGGGCTCACGCAAGAACAATCCATTTAAGTCGTATTAATATATAAAAAAGAATATTAAATAATATATAGATGTTTTAAATATCATTTAGTACTATATTGATATTGAAGTGTAAAATGCTGAAGTAATAATAGAGATGTGTATATAGAATCAATATAATGAAATAATTGGTGGATGTCTGTATCCCGTTTTATTATATTCGGTTGAGTTTGGCTAATTAATAAATATTTCTCCTGAAAATTTGTAATCCTGTTCGTGAGGCCGTTCGACAGATAATGTATATATTTTACGACGATTTAATAAATATGTATTACCGGTATGTTTATTTGATATAAAATTTTACGACGTATATGAGATTAGATTTGTATCTTTAGAGCAGAGTATACCAAAATATTTTGTACGACTAGTGACGGAAAGATAATTATAAAAAGAAGAATATATTATAGGTTTATTATGCAATAGTGAGAATTTTTAAATTTTTATATGTATAATGTAAATTTCATAAAAATTTTTACGACGTATCAATAACTATTAAAAATGTAAAGTGGAGGAGAGTTGAATATTTTACGACAAAAGAAAAAAGTGATGTTTTTATTGTACGTGTTTAAAAGTCGGGTACATTCAGACATGAGAGCAGTGAGCATTTGTAGTTTGTCATTAATCAATGATGTAATTATTTTTTAACATAAAGTGTGAATCTGGTAAGTAACCATCATGAACTGGTTCATTGATACTTACGGTATTCCCGTATTCCATTTAGTGCAAAAACATTTCGCTAGTTTCTTCGACTTCTGGTGAATACATATTCAAGAGCCTATTGTACAAAAATAAAATAGTGGAAGGTATGAGCAGGTACGTTGGAATAAATTGAAAACGAGGAAATGGCAGATTTTTTTGTCTACATGATCATAATACTGAAATACTAATGGTAAGAAAATATTTTAGGATGCCGGAATAAGCTTTGATAAAGTATATCTATGCAAATAAATTTGAAGCGATGCATATCTATTTGATGAATCAATATCTGTATGAATAGGATGAGGAATATGCCTGAGTGTAAAAATTACTATTCACGATTTAACGCATGTACATATTTAGCCGCAGATTTCTATACCATAGGACATCATATTTAAATAAATATTTAATAATATATGCAGTATATTACTCAGTACTACTTGATCAATAAATTATCCATCCGGGAAATAATAATACCGTTATAACGATCTATAACTAGCTTATAACCGATAATATGTTTATTATAAAACTTATAATAATTATTTTATCATATCGAGGTGTAAATATTCACGAATATATTTCTATTCAATTTAATTATTCCCGCAAGATAATTTAGCTCCGAATTATGTTAAATGGCACTTATAACCAATGAGTGCTAGATTGATTTAGGCTATTGATATAAGACATATATATATTTTCACCTTTGAGTGACTGATTGACTTACGAACATACGTATCCTGTGAAATTATACGTGTATATGCGTGTGAAAACTGTATATAATTTCTATTATTCGGGATAAAGAGGGCGAAAGTGGCAAGAAATGTATATTCTTGTCATGCCTTATAACAATGGTATATACTACACCTATGTTTAATCATACAGATATCGAAACCAAATGGAAGTCCCGTTGGAACACAATTCGACAGAATAGTACGGATGTCAAAGATACGAAAAAGAAATTTTTCAATCTTATGATGTTTCCGTATCCATCCGCTGAAGGCCTGCATGTGGGAAACATGTATGCATTTACCGGTGCGGACATTTTCGGCCGCTACAAGCGAATGTGCGGCTTCAATGTGTTTGAGCCTATTGGACTGGACGGTTTTGGCATTCACAGCGAAAATTTCGCATTGAAAATAGGACGCCATCCAATGGACCATGCTCTGGTTACGCAGAAAAAATTTTATGCACAGCTTCACAAGATAGGAGCAATGTATGATTGGGACAAAACCCTGGAAACGTATGATCCGGATTACTACCGTTTCACTCAATGGTTGTTTGTGGAGATGTTTAAACACGGCCTGGCATACCGGAAACGGGCGGAGGTTAATTTTTGTCCGGGATGTAAAACGGTTTTGGCTGATGAGCAGGTTATAGATGGAAAATGCGAGAGATGCGGAAATAATGTAACAAAAAGATCTTTAGAACAATGGTTTTTTCGAATTACCGCATATGCGGAAAAATTACTGGAAAACATTCCCGCACTTCATTGGTCACACATTGTGAAAACCGCACAAACAAACTGGATCGGGAAAAAGGAAGGAATCAATATTACATATAAGGTAGTCAATAGAGATCATAAATATGTATTTGACCTTATATGTTTTACTACAAGACCAGATACAAACTTTGGGGCCACCTTTGTTGCTCTATCTCCTGAGCATGAAATTATCAGTCAGATTCTGACAGTGATAAATCAGGATCAGAGTAAAAAAATCAAGCAATATATAAAAAGTGTATCACAGATTACATCTGAGGAAAGAGCACAAGAAGGGAGAAAGAAGACCGGAGTCTTTACTGGTTTATATTGTCAAAACGATCTAAATGGAAAACTGATGCCTGTGTACATTTCCGACTTTGTTCTTATGGGATTTGGTTCCGGAGCGGTTGTAGGAGTGCCCGGTCATGACAAACGGGACTTTGAATTTGCCCGGGAATTTGATATTCCGGTCATACGTGTTGTTAAAACAGCCAATAATGACGGGTGTATTACACACATTGACGATGTTCAGGAAGATGAAGGAATTATGATGAATTCAGGATTTCTGAATGGTATGGATATTCATAAAGCAACTGCCGCAATGATGGACCATATGGAAAAGATGGGATGGGGGAAACGGGTTTCTACCTATCACCTGCGTGATTGGCTTATTTCGCGCCAAAGATATTGGGGTCCACCGATTCCGATGATATTTTGTAAATATTGTTTTACAAAAGGAATCACATATTCAGAAGAATCTGCATTTTCTGATATGGCCGGTTGGTTTCCAGTGCCCAATGGTCAATTGCCGGTACTGCTGCCCCGTATAGAAGACTACCGTCCTGGCGATGACAGTATTGCTCCTTTGGCAAAACATACGGAATTTTATGAAGTAAAATGTCCTCATTGCGGTGGGGATGCCAGGCGTGAGACGGACGTTTCTGATACATTTTTAGATAGTTCGTGGTACTTTTTAAGATACCCGTCATTAGGTGAAAGGAAAAAGGAAAAAGGAAAAAGGGAAGAAAATATTCTGCCCTGGGATCAGAAGATTACGAAGAAGTGGCTGCCTGTAGATATGTATACCGGCGGAGCGGAGCATAGTGTCCTGCATCTCATGTACTCCCGTTTCGTGACCATGGCACTCCATGACTGGGGTTACCTTGATTTTGAAGAACCTTTTCCGAATTTTTTTGCCCACGGTCTTGTAATCAAAGACGGTGCAAAGATGAGCAAGTCGAAAGGGAATGTGGTAAATCCTGATCAATACATCGATTTGTATGGTTCTGATGCATTACGACTCTATTTGATGTTTATGGGACCGTTTTCTCAGGGTGGGGATTTCCGTGATAGTGCTATGGAGGGCATGAAGCGATGGGTGAACCGAGTGTGGAATCTATCTGTACAATCTATTGATAAGCACTCACAGACAGGGAATGCTATTGTAGAGAAAGCGCTCCAGAAACTGATAAAAAAGGTGGGGGATGACATTGAAGCCCGCCATTACAATACGGCAATAGCATCAATGATGGAATGGACGAATCTGACGGCAGAAAACGGCGGAATTGTGAGAATAAACCAGTTATCATCATTTGTAAAGCTTCTTGCTCCGTTTGCACCATTTGTGACGGAAGAGATTTGTGAAAAGATTCATGCGTCGGTGGTTGGTGGTAAGTGGTCGGTAGAAGACTCAATACATAGGCAGAAATGGCCGGAGTATGATGAAAAAGCATTAATGGACGAGTCAGTACAGATTGTGGTTCAGGTGAACGGAAAGCTGCGTGACGTGATTGAGATGGGTAGTATTGCTGCAAAAAATAGGTTGCTGGTTGAGCAGGAAACGAAGTCTTTGGAAAAGATCAAACCATATCTCAGTAATACAAAAGTACGCAAAATTATATTTGTTCCGGGAAAACTGATTAACTTTGTCATCTGATCCAGGATAGTTTGTATGTCATTGCGAAGGAGCAATGCGACTGAAGCCCTGCCTGCCGGCAGGCAGGAATCTCGTTATTCCAACGGGATTGCCGCGCTCTCCTTCGGTAAGCCTCAGGATCGCTCGCAATGACACTATTATGCTTTGTTTGAATTACTTTTTTCCAGAATTCTGAAATATTCCTTTTTCGGAAGCGTGGAGATGGTATTGAGAATCATATCAGCATCATGGCGCTGGGATTCGTGGGCCATCATTGCGGCATATTTTTTATCCCATACGTCGCGGGTGTCCACTGCAAGATCTGCATCTTCGGGCCGAATGCCGGGAGGGAAATAGATAAAATATGAATCTCTGAACGTGGACACAATAGACTCCAATTCGCAAAAATAATACAGTTCACGGATAAAATCCAGCCTGCGGAACACGTATGTTGTCACCAGGGAGACTGCAATATGGTCCAGATGACCGGAGATGCCATTCAGATCAAATGTCAGCAGTGTGGAGGGTTTGATGGCCTCAAGATGGGTTTGGATACTTCGGGCGAGATCGTGATAGGAATTATTGTTGAGGTTGCCGTCCTTGAAATTGAGAAAGATAACGTTTTTTACTCCAAGGATGCGGGCAGAAGTCGAAAGCTCCTTTTCCCGTATAACTGCATTCCCGTTTGTAGCGCATAGTATGGTAACATCCCTGCGGGTGGAAAGTGTGGCGATTGTCCCTGACGGGCCAAATGCTTCATCATCAGGGTGTGCAAAAATACAGACGAGTGGGCTGTGGTGTATTGCCATTACATTTCCGGTTCAATCGGTTCAATCGGATCCAAACCGGGAGGAGGATCAATAGGTTCAGCTTCTCCCGATATTTGAATGGTCGGAAGTACTGTCGGTTCTGATGATTGTGTGATGGAAGTATTCGGATTGATTGAAATAGGGTTTGATTTGATTTCAGCCTCTGATTCGTCGATGAATACAACCTGGCTTTTCTGATTATTGACGCTTACCTGAGTCTGCATGTCATTGATGACAGTAAACGTGAGCGTGGATATTTCCAATGATGGGTTTTGAGGCAGGGTATCCAGATCTTTTATTGCGTATGTGATCAGAATTTCTCTTAAATTATCCGTTCCTTCTGCATCCTCCGGTGGTATCAGTACCTCATATGATTGGTCCGTATGGGAATCATCTGCAGATAGAAATGTCAGTTTTTGCGGGTCATACGAGAAAGTCAGCGATATATATCCAGGTACTTTTTGCGTAAATCCGATGAAGGGCGTGATTGAAATTGTGTCACCGGCTGCACCTGATATGACTTCTGATGCATAGGTCAGGGTAACTTCTTTTTCCTGGTTGCCTGCTTTAAAAATAGTGGAAACAGGATTTTTGTTGACATAGATTGTTGCACCGGCAACAAGAAGCATTGCCAGAAAAATCTGCAGACCCATGAATTTCAATTTATTCTGTTCAAATGTGGTTGGTGTTTGCATAAAGATTTACCGCCTTGTACGGAATATATCCCGCATGTGCTGTATGATTATTGTTTTGTCTGCATTGTCTACAACTCCATTCCCATCCGCATCGCCGTTATTGTATAAAGGGACGCGTTTCATGAGGTGTTTTTTCCATTGGATATAATCGATACCGTCTACGCGACCGTCATTATTGAAATCTCCCGGAATAATGGGGGGCCGGATAGGTTCAGGCGTACCAGTCAATTGCGGTAGGGATGGAATGCGGGTTGTGAAGCGGGTTGGGAAGGGTGTTCGTGTCGGATTTGGTGTCCGGGTAGCCCGTGGTGTTCGTGTTGGACGCGTGTCAGTATCGGATTTCATATCGACTTTGACGATATTCGAGTACTCTGTACAGGAGAATCCGGAAAACGTACATACCCGGAAATAATAAACCCTCTGGCCTGTTTTAACCTGAATGGTGGCTGTCCGTACCGATCCGTCGACGGACAGATAGGATTGGGCATTGTTCGGATACGTTGGATTTGGTCTGGTATCCCAGATAATCTTGAATCCTGCTGGAGGATTTGATGAAGTAGTCCAGGTGACTTGTACCGTTTTTGGTGCGGTTGACTGGGCAGATAATGTGATTTTTGCACTTATGACCGGCGTGGGTGAGGGGAGTGGAGCATTTGACGGAGTAAACCGGATAGCATCAGCCGAGACCGTATCCTGAATGCCTGATCCGGCAACACCGCAGAATTTGGACGTATCAAGAAGACGTACGGTTACCTTTGTGCCTGCTGAAAATTGGTAGGATCCCAGCATATTCCATTGGGATGGGTTGGCTCTCTGGTCTTTTATGACAGTTGCAATCGGCGCTTCGCCGGTATTTTCAAATATCTGGTATGTGGCGTCACTGATTCTGCCGGAGGCAAGACTGCCGTCGGCAAATGATGTCCACCATGCTGATACAGTCCATGTACCGGACGTTGGAATAACTGTTGACCATTGGACGTAATCGCCGCTCGTTGCACAGTAGTTTTTACGGGATGAGGTGCCGAAGAGTCCGGTATTTGCTCCGGTATAATTGGAATCAGTCCATGGATCTTGAGTGCCAGATTCACAGTATGCTGAAGTGTTTGTGAGTCCTGAACAGACGGGGACAGGGGAAACATCATTATTATCCAATACGATGATGCCTCCGGTTCCCGGAATGCTTGTGGGTGTCGGAGCTAGCGTATTCGTCGGCGGAACGGGTGTACTGGTGGGCGTTCGTGTCGGTGTCGGTGTGCGGGTGGCCGTGGGAGCAGGTGTAAATGTAGCCGTCGGAATTGGCGTATTTGTCGGCGGAACGGGAGTACTGGTGGGCGTTCGTGTCGGTGTCGGTGTACGGGTTGCAGTTGGAGTCGGTGTATTCGTTGGTATAGGAGTAATTGTTGGTGCACGTGTCGGAGTTGTGATCGGATAGACAGTAAATGTGGCAGGTGTCGTTGTAAGCGGCAAGTCCTGTCCGGTTATTTCATCTACGAATTCATTCCCTTTTTGGGAAAATGTTAATTGACTGCTAACAGCTGAAATTCCGGTAGAAATGGAGGTAAAATTGAATGAAGCAAGATCGAATGTTCCCGTTTGAGATGCATTACCCAAATTTGGATAAACAACCAGTGCAAATTGAATGACGCCATTTGTGCAGTTTACGGTTGCCGGATCATTGATAAGCGGTATGCAATTTATATTTTCAACAGATGCGGGAGGAACACCAAGATAAAGGGCGCCTGAATTGACAAGCGGAATAACCGGAGCAGAAACCAGTTTTACTTTCGTGATATCAAACTGCACACTTACTCCGATAAAATTAACTTTTTGAGATCCGACGTTTGCCCGAAGCGATGTTGATCCGTCCGGGTTGAGCGTAATGGATGACGGATTGAAGCTCATGTATGACATTTGCGGCGTTGGCGTACGTGTAGGGATCGGCGTACCGGTCGGCAGGGGTGTGTTTGTAGGTTGAGATGAAACGACAATCGTGTATGGGTACGTACAAATTTCGCTCCAGACATTGTTGGTGCCATGGATCTGGTAGACCGGATAGTAAGATCCCGGATTCTGATAGGCATGGGCAACAGGATCAATTGAAATACCCGTATCCCAAGTACCGTCATTTGTGAAATCCCATCGGTATCCGTCAAATCCCGTGCCGTTTCCTGCTGATCCGGCTCCATATAATGTCACGGTAAGCGGTGCCGGGCCGGTTTGGGGAGGAATCGTGGATTGGGCGCAGAGCGGAGGATTGAGATTGGCAACAGGTGTTGGAGTTGGCGACCTTGTTGGTGTCGGTGTGCGCGTCGCTGTTGGTGTTGGCGT
Source organism: Patescibacteria group bacterium (assembly GCA_041753515.1). GTDB lineage: Bacteria > Patescibacteriota > Microgenomatia > UBA10105 > UBA927 > JBGSUE01. The sequence continues at coordinate 3,577 of JBGSUE010000040.1, read as the reverse complement.
TTTAGTTGCCGTGGGAGTCGGCGTGCGTGTGGGTGACGGTATGAGTGTATTGCTTGGTGTTGGTATGCAGCTAGGTGCCGGTGTTGGGATAGCAAGAGTTTGTGATAGCACATTGTTTGCTTCATCCGATTCGGAAATGATTTGTGTTGCATCAACAGTCGCAGTAAATGTCTGGCCTGCACCGAATACAGGTGTCTGAACCCAAATATTTGCAGAATATCCGGGTAAGAGCGTATCGGTGAACGTGGCTTTACTGCCATTCACATCGACAACGAAATTACTGGCTGGGGTTTGTCCGACATTCAGGATATACACGCGGACACCGAGCGTATTGTCACTGCATGCCCCGCCTGAAAAAGACGTGACAGTCATATGAAATGGTGTCAGGTCGGCCAGATTCTGTGCCGGTGTTGGTGTATTCGTGTTTGATGGAGTCGGTGTTCGAGTTGGTGTGGGAGTCCGTGTGGGTGTAGAAGTTGGTGTATGAGTCGGTGTTGGTGTCCGTGTTGCTTTGGGTGTCGGTGTACGCGTCGCGGTGGGTGTCGGAGTCCGTGTGGCAGTCGGTGTCGGTGTCCTGGTGGCGGTAGGGGTGGGTGTCGGACATGCACTGGTGGAAAATGCATAGTCGTTTGTCCAGGAAGACGGCGTTTCAGTACCGGATTTTCCGGCTTTCACATGAGCATAATATGTCGAACCACATGTGAGATTGGAAAGACCTACGGATGTTGTACCCATCCAGCCGTTCGTCGTTGGATTTCCAATAACCCCACCCGTACCTGTACATGTGGTCGCGCCTGAAACTGTTCCAAGCGTACAAAGATAAAGCTGATAGTCGGGTGCTGCTTTCTGGTTGCTGTTTGAAACCTGGAACCAATAGGTATCTGCTCCGGTGACACTGTTCCAGCTCAGTGTTGTTGCTGTGGTTGTTGTTCCGGATGGCGTATTAAATACCGGCGTCCCAAGTGGGGTGGGGGTGGGTGATGGTGTGGGAGATGGCTGTGGATAGACAGATAAGCTCATAGGATAGGTGGTAATAGTAAGATCTTGTCCAGTAGACGCATTTACTAATTCATTGCCTGGATTAATAAATGAAATAGTTGAATTTACGATAGAACCAGTTGTTGCACTCACGAGAGGGATTTGGGCTACTTGGAAAACTCCAGTTTGCGGGGTGTTTCCTAATGTTGGATACACAACGAGTGCAAACTGGATGACGCCATTTGTGCAGTTTGCTGTAGCAGGGTCTGCAGGGTTGGGTACACAATTGATATTTGCAGCTGAAGCAGCCGGAACACCGAGATAGAGGTCACCGCTATTGACAAGAGGGAATGTGATCGGACCGGATACCTTAACTTTCGAAATATCTATCTGAAGTTTTACACCGATAAAGTTTGTAAGGTTTGTGCCGATATTTGCGTAAAGATTCGCTGACGCAGATTGGTTTACAGTAGCAGTAGATGGTAAAAAATAGATACTATTAGCGGCTTGTTGCGCATAAACTTGTGATGACAAAGGTATTTTTTCCAATAAAAAAATACCCGTGACAACGAGGCTGATCCCGATGATCCGAATGAACCGAACGAACTTAGTATGATTTGTATGATGCATCAATGAGTTTGAATACTATTTATTACCACTTAACATTATTATGTATATGTTTGAATCGGAATGTCAATAGTTACTCCATTATTATATCGTAATCATATCAATTACGTGTAACGAGAATTGACATCTTGCACCCACACCCGGCTTTTGTATAAATATTCTTAATAGTATGTCCGATGCTGATGGTTTCCTGCCAAAATTTCAGTCCTGGATGCATATATATAAAGTACCAATAGGAATTGGTATTATAGGTTTATCAATATTAATTTATGCTGTTCTTACAATCCAAAATTTAACTTATAAACAAGAGCCTATAGAATTTATAGAGCAGAATGTGTTGGGGGAATCCGGGGAACAGATGACAGCGGTAGTGGATATCGAAGGGGAAGTGGTAAAACCGGGAGTATATGATGTGCCAATAGACGCGCGTATTGATGACGCAATTGAGATTGCTGGAGGATTGACGGAACATGCTGACTTGGAATATGTGACAAAAAAACTGAATCGTGCTGCCAGAGTAGTGGATGGGGGCAAGATTTACATACCGGAAATGGATAGTGCAAATACGTCGCACAATCAAAGTTCTGCGACGTCTAATCCGGAAGATACCCATGATTCAGCACAACAAAGTCAAGCGGATAATTCCATAAGTGATTTGATAAGTATTAATGATGCAAACATTTCCCAGCTTGATACGCTCCCCGGCATTGGTCCTGTCACTGCGCAAAAAATTATCGATAACCGCCCGTACCAGACTCTTGAGGAATTGGTGTCCAAAAAGGCAGTCGGGCAGTCCGTGTATGGAAAAATTATCGATAAAATATCATTATAGCGCGTCAGAATAAGACAAAATAACATAAGGCACTGAAATGCCACAGGATGGCTTATTTGTATGAAGGGTGTATCATTTTATGTCATCGCGAAGCCACAAAGTGGCTGTGGCGATCCCAAACGGGATTGCTTCGTCTCTTCGTTCCTCGCAATGACAATACTTAATAATGTCAGTTGAAACGGTTGTCGCAAATATCAACCAGCTCTTGCCTGAGCCGCATGCAGGACTATTGGCCGGAATTCTTTTTGGCGTTAAAAGTACCATGCCGAAGGATTTCTATAATGATCTTGTGACAACAGGGACACTGCACATAGTGGCACTTTCGGGGGCAAACATTTCCATACTGTCTAGTTTGATTAGCAGTACTCTACTAGGAAGTTTTCATTTTAGCAAACGCAACACCGGAGTGCTCACGATATGTATTATTATAGGCTTTGTACTGTTTGTCGGTGCGGAACCTTCTATCGTACGGGCGGCAATCATGGGAACGCTTACTGCCATTTCAATACTGGCAGGCCGACAGAGCTGGCCGCTGTGGAGTTTTTTTATAACTGTCTGTGTGATGATCGCATTTTCCCCGTCTATTGTTTCCAATATTTCATTTCAATTGTCCGCCGGTGCGACACTGGGGATATTATTATTTGGAAGGCAAATACGGTCTAAATCTATATTCTTGCCGCTTATCAACAGTGTGCGGCTTACTTTGTGTGCACAGGTATTCACTGTACCCATTATTTTGTTTCACTTTCATCGGGTATCTCTTATTTCCCCTCTTCCCAACGTGCTCATCGGTTGGGTGATTGCACCGTTGACTGGGTGGGGGTATGTGATGAGTCTGGTGTCTCCGCTTGCAAAACCGGTAGCTCAAATTATGGCATGGATCGCGTGGGTGCCGCTTGAATATGTGATTCGGGTGGTAACTATTACCGCACGAATCCCGCTGGCCAGTGTATCGATATAAATATAGTATAAATTATTAAGATATAAACAGAAAAAATCGGGTCTTGCCCAGTTAAGCACTAGTACAATCTAAGTATTAGTGCGATAAACTGGACAAATATGACCATCAAGTTCTGCATGCGGTTAAACCGCAATAAAGTTAGTCTCATAGTTAAGTTGTTTGCTCGTGATATCCCTTCC
>JBGSUE010000039.1:0-35150 GCA_041753515.1 Patescibacteria group bacterium | reverse complement strand
TCCGCTAACCAAGGGTGCCTTTGATTCGAAAGATGAGAAGGACGAAGAGTGAAGTGACACTCTGAGAGAGTCACAGAGACGATCCACAACCTGTGATCGAAAGATTATGGTTGTGGTATGAAACGCATGACAATCCCACCTGCTGCAACCGGCGACTGTGCCGCTATACCATCTACCAGGAAGGCACGAAGCATACGGGCAAAGATTAATGAGAGTCTAAAACAGAATCTGGCTTACGGGGCCTTGACGTACATTTCGTCTTTCAATAGCGTAACAAGGATGGCGCGTACCATCACAACAATCGGAATTGCCAATACTGCCCCCATGATGCCGGCAAGCTGTGAACCGATCATCAGGGACACGATGATGATCAGAGGTGACAATCCAACTGCTTTATTCATGACGAGTGGCACAATTACCGTATTTTCCAGCTGCTGCACGATAAAATACACTGAGGCTGTGGCAAGGGCCAGAAGCGGAGAAACCGGAAGTGTCACCAATAATGCCGGAATAGCAGAAAGAATCGGGCCGATGTACGGTACTATTTCGAATAATCCTGCAATGATTGCAAGAGGAAGCGCATATTCCACAGACAGAAACGAAAGGAAAATATAGGTTAAGAGTCCGACAAAAAACATAAGAAGAAGTTGACCCCGAAGCCATGCACCTAAGAGAATTTCAACAGATGTCATCACTGAGGCGATCCGTTCACCGATTACCCTACCGAAAAGACGCTTTACATACCAAATAATCCTTTCATATTCCAAGAGGAGATAAAAAGTAAATATGAGGACAGTCATGATTGTGACGATATTGGAAAAAATACCGACCGTAAACCGGATGATGTTTTCCCCGATCGGGGCAATCTGTGCCGAAAAAGACCGCACGTCAATTTCATAGTATGGTGATATATATTCGATATATCCGGGTAATTGTGTAACGAACCTGTTTGTCTGGGAAACCAGCACCGGAATCATTGTACTGACCGTAACCCCAATACATACCCCGATGAGTATATATACCACAATGATGGATACGAATTTGGGAATCTTATATTTTGTCAGTTTTTCGACAAACGGCCTGATAGCAGACATGAGAATATAGGCAACATACAGGAGAAGCAGAATGTTTTTAATTTCAATCACCAGCCATATTGTGGCAACAAATAAAAATGTGAATACGATAGTTCGCGGTGATATTTCAATTTTTGATGTCATACCTTCCCTATTGTATACCATGAATCCACATCGCGCTTCAACCGCTCAATATCTTGTACCGGATGATACCAGCGGATACCTGAAATTTTTTTCATGTATGTCATCTGCCGTCTGGCATAGGCATGTTCATCCCACTTCCACTTCTGTATGGCTGAGCGTTTGTTTTCCTCCGTTTTATTTTCAAACCATTGTTTCCATTCTCGGTATCCGAGTGTCGCCATCGAGGGGTTTTCAAAACTCACACCGGCTTCCAACAGCCTTTGTATTTCATCCAATACTCCCGCCTCCACCCTTTCATCCACCCTCCGGTCGATTTTTGCATACAGCTCAGGATAGGGCATGGCAAGTCCGCATACGAAAGTATCAAATGTACTTTTTTCCGCATATACGAGTGATTTACCAATTTCAAGCTTTCTCATCAGTCTTCTCTTGTTCTGTCTGTCTGAATCATTCATGAATTTCCACACATCGGGAAGCTTCTGTTTCACTTCATTCTGAAGTTGTTCACGTGTTTTATCATTCATCATCGTTCTTAATCGGAGATTCGGAGGGATATTCAATGACTGCGGAGGATGTAATAAAGCTGAAATATAAAATCCGGTGCCGCCTACAACAATCGGCAGTTTCTTTCTATTATGTATATCGGAAATACTTTTTTGTGCAAGCGAAATCCAATGACTGACACTAAATTCATCCTGAGGATCAGCAATATCGATTGCATGAATCGGAACATCAATAGATGTCCGGTCTTTACCGGTTGCAATATCCATACCCCTGTATACCTGACGGGAATCAGCTGATACAAGCTCCCCACCAAACTCATGGGCAAACGATACGGCAATGGTAGTTTTTCCGGCAGCAGTCGGTCCAGTGATAATAAGGAGTTTATCCATACGTCCCGTTTCGCAAATTTGTACGGTTTATCATTTCCTCGAGAATTTCCCATCTGCGCTTTTTTTCAGTGTGCGGTACATCGTCTTTCAACGTTTTATGTGCGGCGGTCATTGGCCTATCGGAATACATAGCCACATAGGCTTTTGAAAAACCTACTTTTTCTGCAAGTTCAACAGTCTTATCAAACTGTTCCGCTGTCTCACCCGGAAAACCCACAATAATATCCGTACTGATTGTTGCATCCGGTATCTTATTCCGTATTTTTTCAACCAATGCAAGATACTCTTCCCGCGTATACCATCTATTCATTCGTCTTAGTACTTCGTTATCACCTGACTGTACAGGAAGATGGATCGCGCGGGATATTTTTTTGTACCGTGCGATGACAGCAATCAGATCATCTGAAAAATCCCACGGATTTGAAGAAATAAAATCGATTGTATGTATTTTTTTAATCTTGCAGATTTTTGAAAGTAAATATGGAAACAACGTCGGAATACGCAAGCGTCCGAGATGCTTCACATATGTGATATTTTTTTTGGGAGACAGGTCGGATCCATATGAATTAACATTTTGACCGATCAGTGTGACATGGGTATATCCAACTGCGGCAACGTGTGTGCATTCTTCAAGAATTGCCTCAACCGGACGGCTGACTTCCCTTCCACGGGTATATGGCACCACACAAAAGGTGCAGAAATTATTGCACCCATTTGTTATCGGCACAAGCGCATGGGCAGTGTTTTCCCTCAATGGAACTGTCTCAAAACCAACTTCCTCAATAGGCAAAAATTCATCTACATCCGGCATTTTTTTGTGGAGTCCTGCAAGCATTTTTCCCGATTTTTCGCGCACTGCCATACCGGTCATGCATCCCGTCACAATAATTTTGACTTTCCTTCCTGTTTGCCGTTCTAAAGATAGATTGTGCACGAGTCCATAGACACGATTTTCCGCCATTTCCCGGATCATGCACGTATTGATGATGATCGTATCAGCTTTCTTGATATCATCCGTTTTGATCATCCCACGCGCCTCATAATACGCCGCAATCCGTTCACTATCCGCCGTATTAGCCGCGCAGCCGAAAGTAACAATATGAAAAGTCATGAAGCTAATTGTATCAGATCATGAGGATACGTTATTCTTTCCCGACGATGACGACAATGTCGTAGGCTGAGGCGTCGGTGAGCGAGGTGTCACTGCTGCCGACGGTATACTCTTCTTCAAGCTCTTTCACCAGATCTTCCAAGAGACTATCATACCCTTCTTTTGCCTGTACTTCCGTTTCATCATACGTATACTCATCAGTATTCCCCACATCCTCAACTGTATACCCCAAATCTTCCAGAATCGTCTTCATCTTACCGGCAGCTCCTGCAACTCCTCCACCATTGAGAATCTGAACTTTCAGGTCTTCTTTCTTTGGAAGCGGAATGGGTGTAGGCGTGGAGCTGGGAGTGAGCGACGGTGTAGGTTTTTGCGGAATAATACTCACAACAGAACTTTTTCCCGATGATCCGGACAGAGACACAAGCCCAATTCCAGTCGTAATCGCAGCAACGATAACAATAACAGCCCACCAGAAAAGCGGTTTTTTCTGCCTGTTTTTTGCGATAGTAATTTCCGCAACCCCATTGGATTCCGGTTTTGAAAAAAGTTCATGAACAACTTCTTTCGATTTCTCCGTCCTGTTTTCCTCTTCCTTTTCCACCGCATCATCATGCTCGCTCCCTTCGGCAACCGGAGCTACTGCCTCAACAAGCTCATCCGTATCAACGTCTTCTTCAACAACTTCCGTGACCATTGCCGGGGGTTCTTTTTTCATTTCGGGTTCATCTGCCGCAGTTTTTTTAGTATGATGTTTTAACGTTTTATCCATATATATAAAGTGTACACCACATCCCTATAAAAAGAAAAGACCCTACACAAAATGTGTTTTGGTCTTTTCTTTTTCTACGTCACATACTATTACCGGACTACTTTTTTCAACGCTTTACCAGCTGTAAATCCGGGAGTTTTGCGGGCTGGAATATTGATCGGTGATCCCGTCTGGGGATTCCTGCCTGTTCGCGACTTACGGGACCGGACCATGAATGTCCCGAAACCCGTCACGACTACCTTGTCTCCTTTTTTTAGAGCATCGGTAATGGACCCAAAAACTCCAACGACTGCTTCACGTGCTGCTTTTGATGTGAGGCTTGCTTTTTTTGCAACAACATCAATAAGGTCTGCTTTGGTCATGTGAAAATCACCTCCTTAGGAATAAATATACTTTGGGGCAGGTTGACAATCTCTACAAGGAAATGTAAAGAATTTAGACTGTCCTGTCAATATATCAAATATTATATCTTATCAGATCAATCTATTTCGCAATTTCCGATACGCGAAGCTCCCTGACAACCGTTACTTTCACCTGACCGGGATATGTCAGTTTTTCCTCTATTTCCTTTTTAATTTCCCTTGCCATAATAGTGCAGGCATCATCGCTCACCGATTCTGGTTCAACAACCACCCGAAGTTCACGGCCTGCTTGGAATGCAAATGTTTCCTTGACCCCGCTGTGTGCTTTTGCGATTGCCTCCAAATCGGTAAGACGTTTTAAATATTCATCATAATTTTCATATCGTGCACCGGGACGGGATCCGGATATGGCATCGGAAATAAATACCAGCGTAGACTCAATGCTGGAAAACGGGATATCTTCATGATGCTGCGCGACACAATCAACAACTTTTTGCGGTATTCCGAACTTTTTCAGAAGCTCCACACCCAGATCGATATGATTTCCTTCCTTGTCCATAATGACTTTTCCGATATCGTGAAGGAGACATCCAAGACGTACGATATTAACATCCGCGCCGACTTCGTGGGCGAGTGCAATACCTATTTTTGTTTCCTCCATCGTATGGGCAATCATGTTTTGGCCATATGAAAACCGGTATTTGAATTTCCCAAGTGTCGCAATAAGAGGGGCTGGAAGATTGTAAACACCTACCGCATGGCAAAGTTTCTGCCCTTCTTCAAACATTATCCGTTCAAGTTCTTTTTTGACCTGGGCGACCAAATCTTCAATCCTTCCCGGTTGTACCCTCCCGTCCCGCAGTAACCGCTCCAGAGTCACGCGGGCAATTTCACGCCGTACCGGGTCAAAGCATGACAGACGGATCACACCCTCCTCATCCAGATCCACATCAACACCGGTAGCTGTTTCAAACGCCCGGATATTGCGGCCTTCTTTTCCGATAATCCTGCCTTTGACCTCCTCATCTCCAATTTTAATGACAGACACGGTATATTCCGGTACGTACTCAGTAGCACCATGTTTCATGGCATCGATGAGAATTTCTTTCGCTTTTGCCTCAGCTGTTTCACGGGCTTCGTTTTCCGCATCACGGATCTCACGTGCCATCGTTTCGGACAATTGGGACGTGAGGGTATTCAAAAGTATATTTTTTGCCTCATCTTTACTCATCCGCGATACGCTTTCAAGCTTTTGTTCGGTTTTATCCAGTATTTCCTGAATCTTCTTTCGCTTTACCTCACTATCCTGCAATTTTGCCTCCACTTCAGATTCTTTACGCGCAATGTCCTTTTCCCTTCTATCAACAAATTCCAGTTTTCTACGCGCCTCTTCATCTGCATGCGTCACGATTTTATATGCCTGTTCTTTTGCATCAACGAGAATTTCTTTCGCCTTGGACTGTGCCCCGACGACAATATCCTGAGCCTGTTTTTCTGTTTTTTCATCAACGACTATGACGGGTTTTGCGGGAACCGTTTTTGCACCCTGCTGTTTTTCGGGTTTTTTAACCACCTGAACCTGTTTTACCTTCACAAGTGATGAAAGTGTTTTAAGTACATCAAACATATAGCCTCCTCTATTTTAGTATCAGGCTTGAAGATGAATATGAAGATGCGCGAGTCAACAGCACTTACACCGACGATTGTGATCGGTACCAGTGAAAGGTGTATATTTTACCAATAGACATACGCATATATACTTCAAAATTCACTCAAGCGTTTCAATATGTGTCGCTTTCTTTACGAATGTATTGTATAAAATTCATGAATTTTCGTCAATTATGGTATGAATGGTGCTGGATGTAAAACCCCTGCCCGCAAAGTAGCGAAAAATCTTCTGTTTTTTTATTTCAAACGGCACATCAAACATACGATGTTTTTTTGCAAATAGCATCCGTGCTGCATCAAGCTCTTGGGATCCGGTCAATAGTCCGCCGACAATATCCGCTGATATACCCTTCGCTTTCAGTTCAAGGGCAATGACGCGATCACCTTTCTGATGTGACCCCCTGCGTGATGATATCCACCAAACCGCAAATTCCCGATCATTGATATATCCAAGGTCTTCCAAACGCTGATAAACTGATTCTGACTGTTCTCTGTCTTTTTTTTCAAGATACTCACGAACTTCACGCGAACTTCTTCTGCGAACGGAAATATACTTGAGCGCTTTTACAAGCAAACTTTGATATGCTTTATCCATTTTGCTTTTCTTCAACTCCCATTGCGACTTTGTTCTGGACCGTTCCTGACTTTACCACTTTCCAGATTGCGTCCATAATATCTTTCGCAATTTTATGGTTTTCTTTCAGATACATTTTCGACGCTTCTTTGCCCTGACCCAGCATTTGTTGGCCATACTTAATAAATGCTCCGGACTTCGTCAGAATATTAAACTCAACTCCTACATCTATAAGAGCTCCCTCTCGGGATATTCCATCATGCATGACATCAAATTCTGCAACCCGAAACGGAGGGGACACCTTATTTTTCACAACCCGCACCCGGTGACGGCTGCCGATCACCTTATCTCCATCCTTCAGGCTTTCGATCTTGCGTGAGTCCATCCGGACCGATGAATAAAATTTCATGGCAAGACCGCCGGGTGTGGTTTCCGGATTTCCGAACATGATCCCGATCTTCTGCCGAAGCTGATTGGTAAATAGAACAACCGTCCTGGATCGTGAAATCACTGCAGTTAGCTTGCGTAGTGCCTGGGACATGAGACGGGCCTGGACTCCGACCATACTGTCCCCCATATCTCCCTCGATTTCAGCACGCGGCACAAGAGCCGCAACCGAATCGATAACGATAATATCCACCCCACCGCTGCGAATAAGCGTTTCGGCTATTTCAAGCGCCTGTTCGCCGGTATCCGGTTGGGATATAAGAAGGTCATCAAGTTTCACTCCAAGTATTTCTGCCCACAGGGGATCAAGGGCGTGCTCGGCATCAATAAACGCCGCAACACCGCCGTTTTTCTGGGCTTCAGCAATCGTTGACAGACAGACGGTTGTTTTTCCCGAGGCCTCGGGACCATAAATTTCTATAATTCTTCCGCGGGGAAGACCGCCGACTCCCAAGGCCAGATCCAGCGGCAGAATGCCTGTGGAAATGACGTCAACACCCATATTTTTCTGTGCTGCCTCCCCGAGGCGCATAATCGAGCCTTTGCCGTATTGTTTTTCGATCTGCTCCATTGCAAGCTTAATCGCGTTGAGTTTTGCATCCTGTGCCATAATCGGACTCCTTTCGAATTTTCGGGCAGTTATCTTTGAAGTTCATCCATTCTCACACAAAAAATGGTAGAATACAAGAACCGACGGGGTATAGTTGCGTAGTTGATACATAACCTGTCATTCCGAACTCGTTTCGGAATCTCGTTTGAAGATAACTAGATACTGAAATGAATTCAGCATGACAAAATCGCATAATTCAAAAATTGTAAAAAAATTGAACACTATATCGGGGTGTGGCGCAATCCCAAAAGCATCTTTCCGCATCGAAGATGCGGAATAGAACTTTGGGATCCCGCACTTCCAAGAAAAAATTGGTCGGGGTGTGGCGCAATTGGCTAGCGCATTCGCATGGGGTGCGAAAGGTTGCTCGTTCAAGTCGAGTCACCCCGACCAATTTTTTCAGGATAGTGCTGGGATTGGCTACCCCGAGGACTCGGGGATGGAGTGCGAAATGTTGCTCGTTTCCGCCAGAGGCGGATTTAGCCACAGTAAACTCACTCGCGTTCGTTAACTGTTGGCTACAACAAATCGAGTCACCCCGACAAAATCGAGTTGCTCGTTTCCACCAGAGGCGGATTTAGCCACAGTAAACTCACTCGCGTTCGTTAACTGTTGGCTACAACAAATCGAGTCACCCCGACTAAGTGTTTAAAAAATAATCACACTCCCACGCATATGCGCGCAAATGTGATCATGTTGACACCTCTACTCCTATCAACATATGATGAACATATGGAAGAACAGTCTCCTGCCCAACAACCCGTTATACTTCCAGTTATTCCGGATCCGCCCCCGGAAGCACCCAGAATCCTGACAGCTCAGCCTGAGGCAACACAGATGGTATATGCCACTGCCCTACAGCGATTTGCAGCAGCTCTCGTTGATGGACTCATTATTTCAGTTGGCACAACGACGATATCATTTTCAGCAAATCTGGTAACCGGAGGAAATCAAACCGCAAAATTCATGAGCAGTATATTTACCAGCATCCTCTCCCTGTCACTGACGTATGGATATTACGTATACTTTACCGGAAAAACCGGACAGACTCTCGGCAAAAAAATGTTACATATTAAAGTGATTACAACAAACGGAGAAATTCCGGGATATGGCACAGCTGCAATACGCGAAACAATCGGTAAATTTATTTCTTCTATTGCATTATCTTTGGGATACCTTTGGATGCTGTGGGATGAAAAAAAACAGACATGGCATGATAAAATTGCCAATACACTCGTGGTAAAAACACCGTAATATATGCTATCCGTTGACTATAAAGGTATTATCACCCGGTCGTGGCACCTGACGCGCAGTAATAAATGGCTCTGGGTATATGGACTGCTCCTGGCCGTTCTTGGCGGATCATCTACCGGATCAGGCGGAGGAGGTAGTGGCGGATCATCAGGATCCGCATCCGGCGAACTTCCAAAACTCAATGAGCAATTACCCCAGGAATCACAAGAAGTGCTCGGGGCTTTCACGGATGCGGCAACAGCATGGTTTCAATCGATTCCTCCGGCAATCTGGATTTCCCTCAGCATCCTATTCTTTGCGGTCGTGATTATTGGTATTCTAATTATCTGGGTCGCGCGATCGTGGGCACAAGCCGGCCTCATTTCGGGGTTGGATTTGGCATCGGATAATCTGCCGTCAACGCTTTCGACAAACGCAGCACGGGCAAAACATGGAATAAAACCGCTCATCACATATTCAGTTATGAATTTCGCAATGATGACAGGGTTGATACTTTTTGCAGGAATTATCATATTCACCTGCACTTTTATTCCGGTTGTAGGGCTATTTATTGCCATACCCGCGGGAATATTTCTCGTTATCGGATTACTTATTGCCCTCTTTTTCATCAATATCATGTCTGTTTTTGCAGAACGCCTCATCGTACTTCACGATGTAAAACCGGCAGACGCATTGAAACAAAGTTTTTTGCTCTCAAAAAAATATTTTATCGAAACCATTCTGATGGGCCTGATCAACAACACCATCGGATGCACAGCCGGGTGTCTGACAACCATTTCTGCTGTCACCATCTTTATCCCGGTCGTCATTCTTGGCTTTATTATGTACAAGAATACACCACTTTATCTAATGGTAACGGCAGCATGTATATCCTTTATTCTTTTCATCACACTCATCCAGTTTTTTCAGGCACTGATTATCGTCTGGAGATACGGGAACTGGAATGAATTTTTCCGTCTGATGATGAGCGAGGAGGAAAAACAGGTATGAACGATACATTTTATTTTCCGGCACGATTCCTCTCATTCATGACAGATACGGCAATTACATCTCTCCCACTGTTTGTTTGTATGTTCTCCTTATCAGCGGCAGATACAACCAACGGAATATTAAACAGCATACTACTGTTTTTACTCATTCTTCTTACAATTCCTACAGCGTTCATGCTTTTTCAATCGTACCTTACAGGAAAAATCGGGGGTTCAATCGGACAGTATATCTGGGGATTAACGGTAATGAATGAAGACGGGACCCATATTTCAATGAAAAATGCGTTTTTCCGCACTCTTGTAGGACCATATATCTCAAGTCTCATGCTCGGACTCGGATACATCTGGATTTTTATGAATGATAAAAAACAGGCGTGGCATGATATGGCGTCTAAAACAATTGTTGTTCAGTCTCATCCGAAACGAGTCCTTGCGGGTATACTCATAACAGGCGCTCTATTTCTCTGTATCGGCTATTTGATTACCGTTATAGTATCCAATATAACCAAACGTACGTACCTTTATGGAGCACTATTTGAAGATATAAAAAATGAATTTCAGAAAACCGAATCAATCCGGCACATTCCCGGCCGTGAAGGTGAAATATAAAAATACTACCGTTTTGGTGATTGTTTCTTTGCACGGGACTTGCCGGCAAATCCAGCTTTCCTACGCTGTTTGATACGGGAATCACGGGTCAAAAATCCCCGCTTTTTAAGAATCGGCCTGAATTTTTCCTTATCCACTTTTTCAAGCGCTCTGGATATTCCCAGAACAATGGCTCCAACCTGTCCGTTTGTTCCGCCTCCTCTTGATTTGATGCTGACGGCAAACCGGTTCACGGTATTCGTCGTTCTGAACGGTTCCAAATATTTTTTCTTGAATACCTCTCCGGGAAACACTTTTTCAACAGGCTTCCCGTTAACAATCATGTCGCCTTTCTTCAATTCTACACCTGTAACATTGACACTCTCTTTAACGACATACAAACGCACAGTTACTGTTGCTTCTTTTCTCCGGCCTATTGCCTGATAATATGAAACTTTTTCCGGAACTTCTGTTACTTTTTTCATAGTGTGTTCACCTGTACTTTATCTTTATACGGATGATTATCATCTGCAAATATGTACAGTCTCGTTATCAGTCTATGACGGAGTTTATTTTTGGGCAGCATACCCCATACTGCATGCCGGATAATTTCCGTAGGTTTTTCATCTTTAACAACAGCGAATGTTTTTTGTTTCAGGCCTCCCGGATATCCTGAATAATGTGAATACATCTTCGTATTTTCTTTTTTTCCTGTCATGCGCACATGTGCTGCATTGATGACAACGACATGATTGCCGCAATCCAAACTCCTTGTAAATTGCGGTGTTGCTTTACCCATGAGAGTTTTAGCGATATCAACTGCCACACGTCCGACAATTTTATTTTTTACATCAAAAAGATACCATGATCGCTGAATCTGGGCTCTCAGCGTTGGATTGGTAAATGAAGTTATTTTCATACTTTTTTCCTGGGTTTGACTTTCTTGACTGTAATTTCTTCTGATTGAACCGGCTTGTCAACGTATGATAAAACGGCCATCCGTGATGCGTCCTGCCGTTTTATGTCCACTTTCATTAATCTTGTGTACCCGCTTGTACGCTTTGAAAAAACTGTCAATGCATCCTGCAAAAGCTTTTTTACGGTTTTACCATCCGCTATCACCTTTCGAATCTGCAAAACCGATGATCCTGTATTTTTTTTGGCGTGCGTGATCAATTTTTCAATGAGTGGCTGGACTGCTTTGGCTTTCGCATGTGTCGTGATGATCTGTTCATGCTGGATAAACTGGCGGCACAAATTTTGCAGAAGCACCCTTCGTGCATTTTTTGTGCGTGATAATTTTTTTCCGAATATCTGATGCCTCATAACGTTATATTTTTATCTTTCAGTTTTTCCTCAACTATTGACAAAGACTTCGCACCTAAATTTTTAATTTTCATGAGATCAGAACGATCTGCTAATACCAGCTGTCCGATTGTTTCAATTCCTCCGTTTGCAAGAGCATTGACAATACGGGTTGGGATATCGATTTCTTCTATCCTCATCTTCAGTATATCGTCAGATAAAACAGGTTCGTCTGTTGTACTTAACTTCTCCTGCGTCTCTTTTGGTTCAATAATCTGCGTATAATAGGAAACGAGAATCTTCGATGCTTCATGCAATGCATCCATTGGCTTTACAGTACCGTCGCTCCACACTTCCATCACAAGCCTGTCAAGATTTGTCATTCTTCCAACGCGTGTTGCCTCCACCCGGTAATTCACGCGGGGGATAGGTGCATACAAAGCATCAAGAGGAATCACACCAACCTCATCATGTTCAATTTCATCTGCTTTTACATACCCATATCCTTTTCCTGCGGTTATCTGTGCGCTCAGCACTGCTTTTCTGTCTGAAAGCGTACCCAACTCAAGCTCCGGATTGACGATTTCCACACCTGAGGGCACTTCGATATCTGCCGCCTTCACACTACCAGATCCTTTTTTCTCAAGCGTCATGCGTACTGTTTCATTTGAATGAATGATCAGTCGGACTTTTTTTAAATTGAGACAAAATTCTATAATATCCTCTTTAAGACCAGGAAGAGTTGAAAACTGATGTTTCACTCCTTCTATCTTGACCGTCTGAATAGCTGCACCCTCAAGAGATGTCAGAAGTACCCGCCTCAAACTGTTTCCTAATGTTTGGCCATACCCTTTTTCAAGCGGTTCAATAATAAATTTTCCGTACGAATTATTTTCAAAATCAGTTTTAATTTGAAATGTTGGTTCAACCATATGCCTCCTTTATTTTTGATAATTATCTGGAATAAAATTCAATAATAAGCTGTTCATTGATATCTTCAGGTATATCTCCCCGCTCAGGCAAACGGACGATTTTCCCTATCGGTCCTTTTCTATCAATCCATTGAGGGAGAGTGATATTTTTATTTTCTAATGCAGTTTTTACCGCAGGAATTCCCAAGCCTTTTACTGTTAGCGTTATTGTCTGACCGGCCGATGTCAGATACGACGGTATATTTACTTTCTTACCGTCTACCAATACGTGTCCATGGCTGACAAGCTGTCGCGATATGCCGCGTGTCGGTGCCAACCCAAGTCTGTACACTGCATTATCCAGTCTTCTTTCCAAAAACTGCAAAAATTTTTCTCCCGTATTACCCTTCCATTTTTTTGCCATTGTAAAAAATCTTCTGTACTGTCGTTCTAAGAGACCGTACATCCGTTTCAGTTTCTGTTTTTCCCGCAGCTGCAGGCCATAATCAGATGTTTTTTTTCTTCCTCGCTGACCATGCGCTCCCGGCGGTACATTTAATCTCTTAAGAAGCCGTGCATGAGCTTTCGTACCGGCTGTTTTCAAACCTAAATCAATGCCTTCCCTGCGTGACAATCTGTTTTTTGGTCCTGTATATCTTGCCATTATACTCTCCTTTTCTTTTTCGGTCTCACACCATTGTGGGGTATCGGTGTTACATCTGCGATCAGTGTAATAACCAATCCCACTGCTTTAATTGCCCGAAGTGCTGCATCCCTTCCGGAGCCAGGTCCCTTAATGTATACTTCAACTTTCCGTAGGCCATCGTCGGCAGCTTTTCTGGTTACAGCCTCTACAGCTGTCGTTGCCGCATATGGTGACGCTTTTCGGGCACCCTTAAACCCAACAAGTCCTGATGAACTCCAGTACAGGGCATTCCCATTCATATCCGTTATTGTCACAAGCGTATTATTAAACGTAGCGGTAATAAAAATTTTACCCTGTTCCGGAATGATTCGTTTATTTTTTTGTGCCATATATGTATATTACTTTCCAGCCGGCTTTTGCTGCACTTCTACCTTTGCCCGGTCATCTTTTTTCATCGCACCAATCGTCATGCGCTTACCTCTGCGTGTTCTGGCATTCGATTTCGTCCTTTGGCCTCTTGACGGTAATTTCCGTGCATGACGTATGCCCCGATACGATTGGATTTCTCTCATGCGTTTGATATTAGACATTATCTGTTGGCGAAGATCGCCCTCGACCACGAAGTTCTCCAATGATTTGCTTAATCGCGATACATCTTCATCAGTAAAATCATGTGCACGCTTTGACGGATCAATCTGTGCAGAATTGAGTAATATTTCTACGTTGGTTCTGCCTATTCCATAAATATAGGTGAGTGCAATATCAGCCCGTTTATTGTCTGGCAAATCAACGCCTACTATTCGTACCATACTTTTAGCCCTGTCTCTGTTTATGCTTTGGATTTTCGCATATCACAAAAACTTTTCCCCTTCTTCGGACAATTTTACACTTTATACACATCGTTTTAACACTTGCACGTACTTTCATATTATTTATTCCTGTACATAATTCTGCCCTTTGTGCCGTCATACGGCGTCATTTCTATTCGCACCTTATCCCCGGGCATGATACGGATATAATTCATCCGCATTTTTCCTGACAGATGGCATAAAACAATTCTGCCATTCGGTAATTTTACCCGGAAAAGCGTATTGGGCAATGACTCGGTGACAATACCTTCAACTTCAATATTCCCTTGATGCACCATATTCAATAGTTTAACCACAAAAAAAATAAGGTCAGTCTCCAAACTTTTGAAGTTTTTGACCCGAGATAGGGATATTGTACTCCAACATTACACTCCGGTCAATACAAGAGTTCCCTTCTCACCGATTCCTACAGAATGCTCAAAAACCGCCGAAACTGACCGGTCTCTTGTGCGAATTGTCCAGCCATCGTTCTCATCATAGCGTGTCTTTCCCGACCCCATCGCGTAAATCACCTCGATGGCTAATGTCATGCCCGGTGATAAAATCATTGTATCTTCAATACTGCTTGTGAGATATCCCGGTATCTGCGGATCCTCATGAAGATTTTTTCCGACTCCATGCCCGACGAGTGATTTGATAATCGAATATCCCGCACCTTCAATATTTTGCTGAATGACACGCGAAATATCCCCGATGTGATTACCCGGCTTTACCTGCTCGATTGCTTTCCATAACGTTTCTTCCCCAACACGCAAAAACTTTTCCTTTTCTCCTTTTCCCTCTTCGCTTTGTATTATTTTTGTCCATGCCGTATCCGCATGAAACCCTTTATGAATAAGCCCGACATCAATCGTGAGGATATCGCCCTCCAGTAATAACCTGTCTTTGGGAATTCCATGAACAATCGCATCGTTGACGCACAAACACGTTGCCCATGTATACCCTTCAACAGTTGGAAAAGACGGTAGGCATCCGGCCTCTTGTATCATTGTCACTGCATGTTTCTCGATATCCAAAAGATTGTCGCCGGCAGACGCTTTGGCGATTAACTCCCGAAGAATATTTCCGAGAATCTGCCCCCCTTCATGCATGATACCGATTTCTTCCTCAGTTTTGAGATCTATCATATGTATTTTTCCAATTGACTGTGAAGATACCTCTTCGTCGTACTGTTTACAATTACATCGTCAGCAACTGCAATCGGACCTCCTTTGTTCAGATTCTCAATTTCGGCAATATCACGGCTGCGCGATTCTTCTTCCGTCAGAGATCTTACTTTCCGTGTTGCCAAACGGTTGTAGCGCAAAAACGGCGGTGCCCAAATGCAGACGAGCATAAGATACGGAAATTTTTTCTTGAGATAGACATACTCTTCCCAACTATACAGACCGTCAAGGACGATTGTTTCTGAATCAACCATTGCTTTTTTGATCCTGGGCTCAATCCGGATTGCCATAGCAGCCATCCCGAGCTCTTTCCTGATCTTTTCGCGGAACCAGCGCTCATTTTTTTCATTCCGCTCGAGCCCGTGATCTTTCAGACCGATGTCCGTTTCATCGCCAAAGCGAAGAACGGGAATGTTGCGGGACCTGAAAAAATCAGCAGCCACACTTTTTCCCGATCCCGGCATTCCGACAAGAGCAATGAGCTTCATATCTTACTGAATTTTACTGAGAATTTCCTTGTGTACATCTTCGATTGACGAGTCGGCATTAATATCCTCGAGCACTCCTTTTTGCCGGTAAAATTCGAGAACATCCTTTTCACCCTCTTTGTAGATCTCAAGCCGGCTTTTAATACGCTCCGGCGAATCATGAAGTTCGGTTGATCCGGGGGTCAGTGGCCGAGCCCGTTTTATGAGACGTCGGAGTGATTCCTCTTCACTTAAATTCAGATAAATAACTTTCTCGACTTTATATCCATATTTATCAATCTTATCGTCCAAAAATTTTGCCTGCTCCACATTTCTCGGGAATCCGTCCATGATCCACCCGCCTTTTGCATCTTCCTCTTTCAGCCTCCATTTCCACAGGACAAACATCTCACTGTCTGCCACATATTTTCCTTCAGAAAGCGCCTGTCGGCAGACCTCCCCGATAATGCCCTTATCATTGACTGCCGCATCACGGACAAGATCACCGCTTGTCAGTATCGGCAATTTCAGTGCCTCGCTTAATAATTTCGCCTGTGTTCCCTTGCCGGATCCTTCCGGACCGAAAAATACGATGTGCATAACTAAATAAATTCAAAACCCAAATCCTCAATCCCAAATCACAATATTAATTCTTGAGATTTGGACATTGAGATTTGTGATTTGAAATTTACTCCTTTAAAAATCCGTCATAATTTCTCATGACAAGCTGTGCTTCGAGATTTTTTACGGTTTCAAGTACGACCGATACCACGATGAGAACTCCCGTACCACCAACGAGCATGGTCGTAACACCGGAGATTGAATCTGCAAGAGATGGCAGTATTGCAATAAGTCCCAAAAACAACGCTCCTGCAACGGTAATCCGTGTCAGAATATAATTCAGGTACTGACTTGTAGGTATACCTGGCCGTATTCCCGGAATAAAACCGCCATGTTTCTGAATTTCCCCGGCGATTTTTGAAGGATTAAAGGTAATTGCTGTATAAAAATAGGTAAATCCGATAACCAACAAAAAATAAATTATATTATATGATGCGCTTGATGGCTGAAATAATCCCGACAGTGTCCTGCCAAACGCTACAAATGACGCATTTCCGGTCTGTTGTAAAAAACCTCCCAACAACGATGGAATAAGTACCAATGATACTGCAAAAATGATCGGAATAACGCCTGCTTGATTGACGCGCAGCGGTAGGTATGATGATGAACCACCATAGACCTTATTCCCCCGTACCCGGCGCGCATATTGCACAGGAACTTTGCGCACTGCTTCATTGACAAATACAGTAGCCGCGATAACAATAAGTGCTAATCCGGCAAAAAATACATACCCGATACTCGCTTCATTTGTTGCGCTGAACAACGATTTGGACATCGTGACCGGCAGACGGCCTACTATTCCCCCAAAAATAAGAAGTGAAATACCATTACCGATTCCATATTCAGTGATAAGCTCCCCAAGCCACATAACCAAAACCGTTCCGGTCACCATCGTAATTATGATAGATATAAGAGAGAGAGGATCCGTTCCCGAAATGATATTCTGATTTTTTAATAGCGCATACATGCCGATTGCCTGAACAGTTGCGAGTGGAACCGTAATCAGGCGCGTATACTGATTTATTTTTTCCCTCCCGTATTCCCCCTCTTTCTGGAGTTCCTCAAGTTTTGGAATCACAATCGTCATAAGCTGCAGCATAATAGATGCATTGATATATGGATTAAGCCCGAGAGCCATGATGGAAAAATTGACGAGAGTTCCACCGGAAAATATATCAAGAAGTCCTAAAAATTGATTTGATGAAAAAAGCTCCGACAATTTTTGTCTGTCGATTCCCGGTACGGGAATATGAGCAAAGAGCCTGAATAAAATAAAAATAAGAGCAGTGATAAGAATTTTCCTGCGTAGAAGAGGTGTTTTCCAGCTGTTAGTAAGGGGGGTGAAAATTTCATTCATATCAAGGGAGCACTGACTGTGCCGCCGGCTTTTTCTATTTCTCGTTTGGCGCCGGCAGAACAGGGCAGCAGGACAGTGAGCGGGGATACAACTGGTCCGCCATCCACAATTTTTACTCTGCAATGTTTCGATGGAATGATATGATAAAGATAGAGCGTATCGATATCGACCCGTTTCCCCTTCGGTACTATTTTCAGTATACCGGTAGATACAGTGACTTTGGGAAGACCTACTATCCGGCTCATCGGTTTGTTTTTCCCTTTCCCTCGCAGAAGAGGCAGACGCTTGATAATGGATAACTGACCACCTTCAAAACCCTGTTTGATTGTTCCCCTGCTTTTTTGTCCTTTGGTGCCCCTGCCCGCCGTTTTCACTTTTCCTGACCCATGACCCCTTCCCAGCCGTTTTGCTTTTCTTTTTGTTATTTTGGGCAATTGAGTAAGAGATATATTTTGCTTCATATGCTTTTAACCATTTTTCTTTTTGATACAAGCTGCAACTCCCCCAGAGCTTTGAATGTTGCATACACATTTGATGCCTGATTATTACTTCCCAAAATTTTCGATACGATATTGCGGATCCCGGCCGCTTCCACAACAGCCCTCACCGCTCCTCCGGCAATAACACCGGTCCCAGGAGGTGCCGGTTTGAGCATAATCTTTGCCGCACCACGTTTCACCAATACTGCGTGTGGAATAGTAAGTCCTCTCATCGGTACGGTAATCATATGTTTTTTTGCATAGGAGACAGCTTTTTTCACTGAACTTGCAACATCCGGAGCTCCCCCCAAACCAACACCAACCCGGCCTTTTTTATCACCGACAACACACAGGACGGAAAAACCGATTTTATTCCCGCCTTTTGTCTTCTTTGATACACGGTTGACCTGTACGACTTTTTCCTCAAATTCCTTTGGTTCCTTGCGATCGTTCATATTTTAATCCCTCCGTTCCGTAATGTTTCTGCAAATGCTTTCACAACCCCATGATATCTGTACCCGCGCCTGTCAAATACGGCTGACACAACCTTTTTTTTCGTCATCATTTTCGCCAACTCGCCGGCTAATTTTACTGCGCAGTCCGTATTTGACCCCTTTTCCTTTGTATACACGAGGGTCTTCCCCTTGGTATCATCAATTACCTGAGCCCAGATATATGCATTGGACCTGTTGAAACAAATACGCGGACGCTCGTGTGTACCGCGTACTTTTGCACGTATCCTATATATTCTTCGTTTCCTGATACTTCTTTTTCTGTTTTCCATATTATCCGGCTCCTACAGCTTTTGCAGTCTTCCCTGCTTTTCGTCGTACATATTCACCGACATATTTAATGCCTTTACCCTTATACGGCTCCGGTTTTCTGACAACCCGGACATTGGCGGCAACTTGTCCGACTGCTTGACGGTCAATGCCGGAAACGATAATTTTTCCTTCACGCACTGCAAATTCTATTCCGTCCGGCGGAGTAATAACAACAGGATGCGAATACCCGACAGTCAACGTTAAATCTCTGCCGGTTGTTGTTGCCCTAAAACCAACACCTGACATTTCTAATGCTTTTTCCCAACCTTTGGATACTCCCGTTACCATGTTTTGAACAATTGCACGCGTCAATCCATGCAAGGCATCAGTTTTTCTTGATTTTGAAACATTTTTCACCATGAGAACATGTGCTTCTTTTTCAACAACGATACCGTGCGGAATACAGAATTCTAATGTCCCCTTCACACCCTTTACTGACACAATGTTATCCGCAACATCTATCGTTACGCTTTCAGGAATATGTACTGGTTCTCTTCCAATTCTTGACATAGTATTACCACACTTCACATAAAAGTTCACCGCCAATACACTTTTTCTTTGCATCTTCACCCGTCATAACACCATGCGGCGTTGAAATAATTGCCGTCCCCATTCCTCCCACGACCCGCGGAATATTCTTGTAACCTTTATACACACGAAGACCCGGTTTACTTTTACGTGTCAAATTTGTCAAAACCGGTTCTTTACCGATAAACCTAAGGATTATCGTTAAATTTTTCCTGATGCCTTCTCCCTCTGTTTCACATGATTCTAAATACCCTTCTTTCGCAAGAATTTTTGCCACCTCATGCTTAAGCCGTGAATACGGCAACCGCACAAGTCGCTTGCGTGCCATTACCGCATTTCTTATTTGTGTCAACATATCACCGATCGGATCATTTACCATATGTTTTCCTTTACTTACCAAGACGCCTTTACTACACCGGGAAGTTCACCTTTGTGAGCAAGTTCCCTGAAACAAATCCTGCAAATTCCAAATTTTCTCATATATGCGCGGGACCGTCCACACAGAGAACATCTGTTTCTTCCCCGCACAGTGTATTTTTGCTTCTTTTTAAATTTTATAATATCAGACTCTTTCGCCATACAATTATCTCTCCTTTTTTCGTTCAAACGGCAATCCGAGGGCACTGAGAAGCTCAAAAGCTTCACGATTATCGGATGCTGATGTTACAAATGTTATTTCAAAACCACGCAATCGGTCAACCATTTTATAATCAAGTTCCGGGAAAATTGTCTGCTCCCTAATGCCAAGGGTATAATTTCCACAACCATCAAATGATTTTTTGGAAATGCCCCTGAAATCACGAACGCGCGGCAATGCGATTCCCACAAACTTTTCAAGAAAATCGTACATTCTCTCATTACGTAATGTAACTTTCAAACCGATAATATCCCCTGCCTGAAGTTTAAATGATGAAATCGCTTTTTTTGCACGTGCGATTTTCGGTTTTTGACCTGTAATCACTGCAAGTTGTGCAGAGGCAGACTCTATAACCTTTTTATCTTTTATCGCTTCACCAAGTCCGCAATTTATCACAATCTTTTCAAGGCGCGGTACGGCCATAACATTGCCGATCGTCAGTTTATTCTTCAGATCCGCAGCGATTTTTTCCTTATATTTTTTACGTAATGTATTCATAGAGTTTGTTCGCATTTTCTACATATCCGTACTTTGTCTTTTTCAGTCACTTGATATCCAATTCGGGTCTTTTGTCCGCATTTTGGACACAGAAGCGCAATTTTTGAAATATGCATATTTTTAGATACATCAATAATTCCGCCGGGATGCCTTTCATCCCGTTTTTTAGCATGTCGCTTATACATATTTATTCCCGGTATGAGAACCATCGACTCTTTCGGAAAAATTTTTTCGATTTTTCCTTTCCGCCCTTTGTCCTTTCCGAGAGTTACGATAATCTGATCCCCTTTTCTGTATTTCATATTTTTTTAAAATACCTCCTGCGCCATTGAAGCTATCTTGTCAAAACCCAATTCTTTTATTTCCCGAGCGATCGGTCCAAAAACCCTCGTTCCTCGGGGATTTCTATCCTTCCTATTGTCTATGACAACACCTGCGTTATCATCAAAACGGATATACGACCCATCCTTTCTCCTGAATTCTTTTTTCGTACGGACAATAACAACTTTTACCAGCTCATCATCTTTGACTACACCATGTGGATCTGCACGCCGAACCACACATCCCACAATATCTCCTAAATGTGCATGCAATCTGTTTGACGATCCATATACTTGAATCAAATACATCTCCTGTACTCCACTGTTATCTGCAGGCACTATGTTTGATCT
This sequence comes from Patescibacteria group bacterium, assembly GCA_041753515.1. Lineage (GTDB taxonomy): Bacteria > Patescibacteriota > Microgenomatia > UBA10105 > UBA927 > JBGSUE01. Next base: position 13,686 of record JBGSUE010000039.1, on the reverse strand, counting down.
TATTTGCAGCATATTATTTCTCCAATTTCTCTATGACAGTAAAATGTTTTGTCGCACTTATAGGAGGCACATCCATAATTTTTACCCTATCACCAACCTTAAGCACCAAAGAATCATTATGTGCTGCATGTGTATGTGTTTTCTTCATCATTTTTCCGTATTTCTGATGCTTGGTAATACGCTCAACTGCCACGATAACTGTTTTTTCCATTTTGTCCGATACCACCTTCCCTGTTAAAATCCTTTTCATACGGATAACTCCTTTTGCCGAATAATCGTTTTGTACACAGATATTTTTCTTCTCATATTTTTCAAATCCCTCACGTTTTTAGGCTGATTATTATACTGTTTTATTAATTGACCTTCAAGGGTCTTTTCCAATTCATGAACAGCTTTAACCAGCTCTTCAAGCGTACTACCTGAAAGTTGTGTTTTTTCTTTCTGCTTCATACGATATGCTCTTTCGTAACAAATTTTGATTTAACAGACAATTTTGCCGATGCCAGACGCATCGCTTCTTTTGCAATATCACCGGGAACGCCGGACATTTCAAAAAGAATCCGGCCGGCTTTGACAACTGCGACATATTCATGAATATCGCCTTTTCCGCTTCCCATTCTCGTTTCAGGCGGTTTTTTGGTCATGGGTTTATCCGGAAATATCCGAATCCATACTCTCCCGCCGCGTTTTATATAATGTGTCAATGCCCGCCGTGCGGCCTCAATCTGACGCGCGCTTACCCATCCGTTTGATTGAGCTTTAAGCCCGAATTCTCCAAACGCTATCGCAGTACCGCGGGTTGCAATCCCTCGTCTCTTACCACGGAACTGTTTTCTATATTTCTGTTTCTTCGGCATTAACATATTCTCGTTATTCGTTTTTCGTTAATCGTAAATCGATACAATGCATTTCGATTTACCATTTACGATTTTGTTTTTTTGTAAATCCATACCTTCACTCCAACATATCCTGATTTTGTCAGGGAAGGAACAGCTGCAAAATCGACTGCCTCACGGATAGTTGACAGCGGTACACTACCGCGAGCATATTTTTCCCTCCGGGCAATTTCCGCTCCGGCAATGCGGCCTGACAGAAGGATTTTTACTCCATCAGCTCCTGCCCCTTCCACCCGATCGAGCGCTGATAAACATACCCGTTTATGCGGAATCCTTCGTGCAATCTGGTCGGCAATATTCACTGCAACAAGGTAGGCATTGAGATTCGGTTCTTTGACTGGCTCGACACTCAATTCAATTTTCAGCTTAGACTGTATTTCATTTTCATGAAAATAGTGTTCGACAAATTTTTTCAGTTCTTCAAGGCCTGATCCGCCCCTGCCGATGACAACACCGGGCCGGGACACATGAAGGATAATTTTTATTTTGTTTATTGACCTTTCAAGCTCAACATGGGCAATTCCCGCATTTTTCAAACGGTTCATCAGGATCTTACGCAGATTGACATCCGATAAAAGAAGTGACTTATACGTCTTTTTATCGGCAAACCAGCGGGAGCTCCATGTATACACTACCCCCAACCGGAATCCTTTCGGATGAATTTTTTGTCCCATACTATTTTTTATCCTCCGCAATAGTTTCAACAATAATGCGAATATGTGTCATTCTTTTTTTATATGTATGCGCGCTGCCGCGGGAAACCGCTCTCCAACGTTTCATTGCGCCTGCCCCCATAATCTCAATATTCTTAAAACGCAGACTGTCTATATCAACATTTTTCTCTTTTGCGTTTGCAACAGCCGATGAAATTGTTTTGTACAATGGTACAGATGCGCTGTGCGGCAGCACACTCAAAACCTCAAGAGCGTTTTTCGGAGTAGCAGACCGGATACTATCTGCCATAAGCCGAACTTTTCGTGTCGACACTCTGATATATTTTGATGTTGCGCTGAATTGCATATTATGTTTTATCCATTGTCCGTTTCGTCACCTGTCCATGACCGCGGAACATCCGGGTTGGTGAAAATTCTCCCAAACGATGCCCGACCATGCTTTCTGAAATAAACACATCGTGGAAAATTCTTCCGTTGTGCACAGATAGCGTATGTCCGACAAATTCCGGCGGTATCTGACACGCACGTGACCACGTTTTGATCGGTTCACTCTTCCCACCCGATTTCTGAATGAGAATTTTTTTCAATAATTTCTGGTCTATATACGGTCCTTTTTTGTTGCTGCGAGACATATGTTATTTTCTCCTTTGCATAATGACCCGATCGCTGTATTTTACCCTTTTTCTCGTTTTTTTGCCCAGCGTCCTTTTGCCCCATGGACTTTTTGGTGATTTCATACCGATTCCGCTTCTCCCTTCCCCGCCGCCATGAGGATGGGATCCTGGATGCTGCACAACTCCACGAACTGTCGGACGTATTCCCATATGTCTGGCTCTGCCTGCTTTTCCGATTTTCTCATTTTTCCAATCGGCATTTCCAAGCTGTCCGATCGTACCGCAACATTCGCTATGAAATATCCTGATTTCGCCAGACGGCATTTTAATCTGAACAATTCCTGCTTCTTTTGACAATAAAACGGCGCTTGTACCGGCACTTCGTACAACTTTGGCTCCATGACCCGGTTTCAGTTCAATATTATGAACCGGTGTACCCACCGGAATACTTTTAAGCGGCATACTATTACCGATCCGGATATCAACATCATTACCGCTTATAACACGCTGACCTACTTTAAGACCCTCTGGAGAGAGAATATAGCGAGACTCACCGTCCTGATACATGAGAAGAGCAATATCGGTAGTTCTGTTTGGATCATATTCTATTGACTGAACAACAGCCGGAATGCCTGTTTTATCCCGCCTCCAATCTATGACGCGGTAAAATCTTTTATGCCTTCCTCCCTGATGGCGGACTGCAACATGACCTTGCATATCCCTTCCTGAATTTTTCGGTAATATTTCTCTCAGTGATTTCATATATTTTTACTTTTTACTTTCTTCCTGATCTGTCATCTGGAACGCATCAATTGTCTGGCCTTTTTTCACCGTCACAATCGCTTTTTTCCAATTGGATTTTTTTTGAGGCATCCGTTTTTTTCCTGTACTTCTCATCTTGCCATGCATAGTGACAGTTCTGACAGATTCAACTTTTACGTTATAGATACGGGAAATTTCGTGTGCAATCATATGCTTATCCGCATCATGTGCAACAACAAATGTATACTGATTATTCCCGGCTAATCTCATGGATTTTTCAGTAATTCGCGGTCTGATTACAACCTGTTTCATACGCTTTCTTTCCCTTTAATGAATGACTCCATCGCATTTTTTGTAAAAAGCAATGCAGAATGATTCAAAACTATATACGCATTGAGACTATTGTCTGCCTCTATTGTCACATACGGAAGATTACGGATGGAAGGTATAAATGTATCTTTTTTCGGATCCGCTATAACAAGCAATTTTTTTGTATCTGCCAGTTTTTTAAATACTGCATCCATGTGTTTCGTTTTTTGCGTCTCATCATTTAAACCGTCAACCGCAAGAATATTACCTTCCTGATATTTCTGCGTTAAACTTGAATACAGGGCTTTTTGACGCATTTTTTGCGGCATACCAAGAGAAAAATTCGCCCCTCTGGGTCCAAATGCAATGCCCCCTCCGACAAAAATCGGTGCGCGTATAGCTCCATGCCGTGCCCTTCCTGTCCCTTTCTGGCGATATATTTTTCGTGTTGATCCGGCCACGTCACCGCGTGTTTTTGTCCATGCATTGCCTTTTCGCTGATTGGAAAGATACACACGTACGTATTGTGTCATAAGTGAAGCATTAATTTTTGCCGCGAATACCTTCTCAGGCAATTTCATCACTCCTTTTTTCTCTCCTTTCGCCGATACAACCGGAATGGAGAGTATATTTTTCACTGCTGTTTTTTTTACACTTGTTTTTGGCATATTACCTCACATCTTTTGACACAATAACATACGAATTGACAGATCCGGGCACAAGTCCTTTTATTTTCAACATATACGTTGATGGATCATACGATATAACTTTCAAACCCCGAATTGTAACTTTATCCTGCCCCATGCGTCCTGCCATCCTCTTTCCGCGATAGACTCTCCCTGGTGTCGTAGTCTGTCCGATTGATCCGGGAGCCCTTTCCCTGTCTGATTGGCCGTGTGTCCGCGGGCCTCCACGGAAATTATGACGTTTGACGACACCGGCAAAGCCTTTACCAATACCCGTACCGGACACCCGAATATGGTCTCCTTGAGAAAATATTGCTGCAGTATCCACGGCAGATCCCAGTGTAAACGACGATACGTCATCAGCCGTTTTGACAGTTCGTAAAAAACGGAGTTTGAATTCAAGCCCCGCTTTTTTTAAATGTCCGCTTTCCGCTTTGGAAATATTCTTTTTTGTATCATATCCAAGCTGAACGAGCGTTCCGCTTTTTGACTCCCGAGCCGCTGTGATATAACACGGGCCGGCTGCAATTACCGTAACAGGAATACGGTTTCCCGCTTCATCAAACTCCTGCAGTTGTGCAATTTTTTTCCCTAGTATAGTCTGTAACATATATACACAAAAAAAATGACCCCGGGTGAGAGGGCCTCATCCGAGACTTTTGGCTTATAAAAAACCAAAGTATCTCTTATTACATCTTCAGTTCGATATCCACACCTGCCGGCAAATCCAAGTGCATCAGTTGATCAATGGTTTTGTCGGTCGGTTCGATTATATCAATAAGCCGTTTATGAGTCTTTATAATAAAATCTTCCCTGCTATTTCTGTCAATAAAGGGAGCTCGGGCAACGTTGTAATGCTCTTTATCTGAAGGCAATGGTATCGGACCAGCGACTTTTGCCCCTGTCCGCACGGCAACATCCAGAATCTTCTGACAACAATCGTCTATGATTCTGCTATCGTATGCTTTTAAACGAACACGGATTCTCCCTTTTGGCATTTGTTAATATATAGGCAGAAACTTTTTTTACGCGATAATTTTTGTGATAACTCCGGCACCCACCGTATGTCCGCCTTCACGGACTGCAAACCGCAAACCCTCTTCAAGGGCAATTGGCACAATGAGTTTCACATTCATCTTTGTTGAATCTCCCGGCATAACCATTTCAACACCTTTTGGCAGTGTGACTTCGCCGGTGACGTCAGTTGTCTGGACATAGAACTGCGGACGATAACCGGTAAAAAATGGCGTATGACGCCCACCTTCTTCTTTGGCAAGGACATAGACCTCTGCCTCAAATTCCGTATGCGGTTTCACAGAACCGGGTACGGCACACACCTGTCCCCGCTCAACCTGATTTTTCTCAATTCCGCGAAGGAGTAGTCCGATATTATCACCGGCTTGTCCTTCATCAAGAATTTTTCTGAACATTTCAACACCCGTCACAACCGTTGATTGTGTCGGTTTGATTCCCACAATTTCGATTGTATCGTTGATGTGGACTTTTCCCCGTCCTACTCGTCCGGTAACAACAGTACCACGTCCCTTTATGGAAAAAACATCTTCAACCGGCATCATAAACGGCTTGTCAAGATCGCGGATCGGATCGGGAACGTATGAATCAACTGTATCCATTAGCTCCTGAATACTCTTCTCATATTCCGGATTTCCTTCAAGTGCTTTCAGTGCGCTTCCACGAATAATGGGAACTTTATCTCCCGGAAACTGATATTTTGTCAGAAGTTCCCGGACTTCCATCTCAACCAGATCGAGCAGTTCTTTATCCTGTACCATATCGCACTTATTTAAAAAGACGATAATGGCAGGCACATTGACCTGCTTTGCCAAGAGTATATGTTCGCGGGTTTGCGGCATGGGACCATCAGGTGCTGAGACGACAAGGATAGCTCCATCCATCTGAGCTGCACCGGTTATCATATTTTTTATGTAATCAGCATGTCCTGGCGCATCAATATGGGCATAATGCCTTTTCTTCGTTTCATATTCACTGTGATGGATATTAATGGTAACTCCCCGGGCTTTTTCCTCCGGAGCGTTATCAATCTCTTCATACTTGAGGGCTTTTGCCATTCCGACTTTAGCTAAAACATGCGTAATGGCTGCAGTAAGCGTGGTTTTCCCATGATCAACATGACCGATGGTTCCGATATTCAAATGAGGTTTTGTTCGTTGAAATTTTTGCTGGTCGGCCATATATCCTCCTTATAATAATCAATACTAATGAAAACTCATTAAAATGAGCGTACTCCGCATTCTATCATAGCTTATACTTGCTTTGCAATAATCTTTTCAGCAAGATTTTTCGGCATTTCTTCATAATGGGACGGTTCCATATAATATGTTGCTCTTCCCTTTGACATGCTTCGCAGAGTTGTTGCATATCCGGAAAGCTCTGCCAGTGGTACTGACGCTACGATGATTGTCACTGTGCCTCTCTTCTGTGTTCCCATAATCTGTGCGCGCTTCGCAGACAGGTCACCGATCACATCCCCCATATATTCATCAGGTGTCGTGACTTCAACTTTCATGATCGGCTCCAGAAGTACCATCTGAGCCTGTTTTGCTGCATTCTGAAAAGCCATAGATCCTGCAATCTTAAATGCAATTTCGGAAGAATCGACATCATGATACGTTCCGTCATAGAGCGTTACCCGTGTATCGACGACCGGATACCCTGCAATTACTCCATTCTCCATTGCCTCTTTAACACCCTTTTCAATCGGAGCAATAAATTCTCTCGGGATCGCACCACCTTTAATGGCATCAACAAATTCAAAACCTTCACCGCGTGCGAGGGGTTCTATTCGCAATAGACAGTGACCATACTGGCCATGGCCTCCGGTCTGACGGATGTATTTTCCTTCTCCTTCGGCGAGAACTTTAATCGTTTCCTTATATGCAACCTGCGGAGCACCGACGTTTGCATCAACTTTAAATTCACGCTTCATACGATCAACAATTATTTCTAGATGCAGCTCTCCCATTCCCCAGATAACAGTTTGATTCGTTTCCTGATTGGATTTTATTTTGAATGTCGGATCTTCCTCCGATAACCTCTGAAGCGCTATGCCCATCTTTTCCTGATCGTTTTTCGTTTTTGGTTCTATTGCCAATGATATCACAGGATCCGGGAATGAAATCTGTTCAAGAACAATTGGTTTATCAGGATCACAAATCGTGTCACCTGTTACCGTTTCTTTGAAACCAACAACCGCAACAATTTCCCCGGCATACGCTTCCTTTATCTCTTCGCGCTGGTTGGCATGCATGAGAAGAAGCCGTCCGATCCGCTCTTTCTTATCCTTTGTTGCATTGACAACATATGATCCGGACTGAAGCTTGCCGGAATAGATGCGCACATAGGTCAGTTTTCCCACATGGGGATCAATCTGAATTTTAAATGCAAGTCCGGATAATGGTTCTTCGTTTGTACGTTTCCGCATCGTTTTTTCTCCGGTCCGCGGCACTATCCCATCAACTGACGGAAGATCCAAAGGACTCGGGAGATAATCAACAACTGCATCTAAAATTGGCTGAACACCTTTATTACGAAGGCTGGTCCCTGCATAAATCGGTACAAGTTTATACCCGATGACAGCTCTTCGAAGTGCACTTTTTAATTGCTCTAAAGTCGGTTCTTTCCCATCCAGGTACATTTCGGTCAAGACATCATCTGTTTCACTGATCCGTTCGATAAGATCGTGACGGCTCTTTTCAACTTCATTTTTTAAATTTTGTGGAATATCATCCGTCTCAGTATATGTTGCCCCAAGTTCATCACTGCCCCATATGAAGGCTTTCCGTGTCAGAAGATCAATAACACCTTTGAATTCATGTTCCGCGCCGATTGGTACGACCATAACGGCAGTCCTGGCTCCCAACCGCTCTTCAATGGATCTGATTGTCATCCTGAAATCAGCTCCGATTTTGTCCATTTTGTTGATAAAACACAGCCGTGGTACTTTATACTTATCTGCCTGGTGCCAGACGGTTTCCGACTGGGACTGTACTCCCTCTTCAGCATCAAGAACAGTGATACCCCCATCTAAAACGCGCAGCGATCTTTCGACCTCTGCCGTAAAATCCACGTGTCCGGGAGTGTCAATAATATTAAATCTGTATCCTTTCCAGAATGTCGTCGTTGCTGCCGATACTATCGTAATACCACGTTCCTTCTCCTGTTCCATCCAGTCCATCTGGGTGGTTCCCTCGTCGATATCGCCGATTTTATACGACCGGCCGGTATAAAAAAGAATGCGTTCGGTTGTGGTGGTTTTTCCGGCATCGATATGCGCAATAATGCCGATATTCCTCACTTTATCCAGTGAAACATCGCGGTTTTCGGTGACATGTGTATTTGGAGCTGCCATAGTATAATAATCGTTAAACGTTTAGAGTTAATCGTTAATCGAATAAGAAGATTACGAAGAAACTCAATAATAAAGACTGCCCCGCAATCGTCACGGAACAGTCCGCCTTGCCTCAACAATTGTATTGTACTAGAAAATTTTTGGTGTGTCTAGATCGTACATGATCGGCATGCAATTTGATAACGGTTTTTTAACCACGACCGGAGAGGAAAAAACACAAAATTCCGAATTTACCTTGAAAACGTACCCGAAAAACCTTACAATACGAACATATGTCAATCAACTGGATCACCCTCTACAAAAAATACAAAGGGCAATGGGTGGCGCTGAAATCCGATGAAAAAACCGTCATAAGCAGTGCAAAAAATGCAATAACTGCACATGAGAAAGCCTTGAAAAAAGGATTTTCCCGCCCGTATATGACATTCATTCCAACAAACATCCATCCAATGGTTGGATTTGATACGGTATGAAATTCCGGTATAAAAAAATACTTACCGGACTCATCAGACCCATCATTCCAATCACACTCCAATACAAAAACAACAAACAAGTATATTACGAAGCTCTTGTTGATTCAGGTGCCGATATCTGTGTATTCCCCGCTCAAATCGGTGAACTCATGGAGATTCCAGTAAAAACAGGTGAATCCGGACCGCTCAGCGGTATTACCGGAAAATCTGAAACGATTTACTATCACGAAATATCTATCGGCATCGGGGGTAATATGACTACTACCCGCGCAGGTTTCACATATTCAAAAAATGCATCGTATGGATTTCTTGGTCAAAAAGGAATTTTCAATATGTATATCGCCGAGTTTAAATACCTGAAAGAAACAGTTGAATTACGCCCTTATCCGCATATCAATTAAATGGCCTTTTTGTCTACGGCCGGAGACGATTTTCTTACTTTCTATAGACTTCATCATGACTTCCGATATCGACAAAATATGCGATATCATCCTCAAGCACAATATAGACCATTCTGACTGAAAGGCCAACGGACATACTCCACATATTCTCCAATGATCCAGATAATTTATGTATACGAAGTGATGGATGATGAGGATTCGTTTCGAAGAGCTCGATCTGTTTTTTGATTTTTGCTAAGAGATTTTTATCCTTCCTGGCTATTTTCAGAAGTGTTTTTTGAACATGCAAAGATATCTTGGCCTTCATGAAGCTGTTCGGAAAAATGTATCTGCATCAACCGCATTATCCAAATCATCAAGTGCAGCTCGCGCCAGTTTTTCAGTCCTTTCCGATATACTTTTTACAGGATAGGATATGTTTTCAACATCTTTGATAATCAGATGTTTCACAAACTGTGTCACCGGAACGCCAACATCTGCTGCACGTGTGGAAAGTAGCTGGTTGAGCTGCTCAGACAAACTGATCTTAAGCTGTACTTGCTGTGTATTCATAGGTATATAATATACCTATATTATACCATATTTATATCTATATAGCAACTATTCAGGAGTAAATTGGAGATTTGTTCCGCTGTTGTTGTACCATGTTTTACCGGAGAAAATTTCAAGGTCGTAGGTTTTTCCCGGAACGAGACCGGACAATTCGACCGTATGGATTGTGGTTTTTTGGCCGCTATCGGCAATAAGGACTTTTGTCATCAGTTCGTCCAGAGGTGTTGCGCCATACCGGACTGCTCCGGTGAGCGCCACATCCGTCATCCAAACTACTGTTGCAGATGAAGGTGTGAGCCGTTTGATTTCGACATTTTTCGGAAATTCCTCCGGTCCGGCCTTTGTCGATGTAGAAAATCCGGTATTTATCTGGCCGGTTATGTATGGAATAGCAGCCAGAACGAGCGCGAGCATCATGGCGCTGACCGTCCGTTTGAATGTCATGACTTTCCCAGCAATCATCAGTCCAAACACAGCAATAAAAAGCATAATAAAAACCGCCATGGGCGCCCAGACGAAATATGAAGCAACAGAGGGAATCTGGCTAGCCTGATCAGTTGCCTGTGCCTGCACCTGCTCTTTCGGGGTCAATGCCATAATATTCAGATAATAGTCATTCGCTGACCCAGGGAGGGATACTGAAGAAACTGCAAGCTCTTTCATAGTGAATCTAAGGTAAAACGGACAGGAACTCCATGATTATCATACCATGATTTGCCGGATACTATTTCAAGTTCGTAAGAAGCGCCGGCAGACAAACCTGTAAGCACAACAGTATGTTTTTGTGTGGATATATGTTCAATTTTAACCACTGCTTCCGATGGCACTGTATCAGGCCAATATCTGACCGCACCTATACCTTTTTTATCCGTTTCCCAGGAGACGACAACACTCCCTTGCTTGAATTCACGCACTACGACACTTCGTGGTGTTTCATCCGGGGAAGCTTTGGTGGTTGTGGAAAACCCCTCCCGTATGGAAGAAATGGCAAACGGTATACCTGCTATGAAGAAAGCCAGCAAAAATAAAACGGCTGACTTCTTCCAGTTTTTGATTTTTTGAGAAAGGAGAATTCCAGATGCAGATATAAACAGAAGAATAAATATCACCAACGGCAACCATATGAACTCTGCCGGCGTCTGGGGAACCGGCGTTTCCACCATCTGATCCGTTTTCGGTGTAAGCGACATGACTGTCGTGTAATACTGGGTGGCGATCGCGGGCAGACCCACTGTGGCCTGAGCAAGTTGCATATTCCTTTTATGGTAGTCTATTTACCGGGTGAATGCGAGGACAAAATAACTTGTCGTGGAACCATCAAAATTGCCGGTCAGATACCCGGAATTGGTGTGGGAGAGAACATCCATATTGGAAACTTCCAAACGATCCATAATCATAAGAAACAAAACCACAACCTGCGGTGAGTCGATAAAATCGTTGCCCAACCGTAAAATATTTTCATACTCCCTGTTTTTTATCAGTTCAAGAGTTTTTTTGTCATTCACATCTGCTTCCATGGATTTGAGATAATGGGAAAAATCAACAGATGCAATGTATACCGTATGATCCAACATAAGCATATCAGCCAATTTTTCCAATTCTTTTAAAGAAATTCTTTGGCTTACAATGATGGGCACAACAGGAATCTTGGGACTAAACCGGGCGATAAACGGCATCATATTGGAGATAGAGTGTTCTCTTTCGGCTGCACTGTTGTTGAGAGGAAATCCGGGAATCACTTCGGGATACACAATTCCGTATGGTGTGTCGTAGATGAGTGATGATGAAAAATATCCGCCGCCCCCTGCTTCGTAATGATCCGGCCCGATGACCACAATCTTTGAAACATCAAGCTGTGAGACACCCCGGGCAATCAGATCCGATGCCAGCAGGTGATGTGGCACGATGACACCCCGGATATTTTCATCTTTCCGGACAATTCCCGCTTTAAATATCGCACTTCTGATCTGCGGCTCATCAGGATATGCATACCCAACCTTAATAACGTTTCGGTCGGTTGTATCCTGTTTTGTACTGTTTGATACGGCAATACCTATGACAAGAAAAAAGCAAATAAAGATAATAAAAGAGACAATTTTATTTCCCATTCATTTTCCGGTGGCGGATATAGAAAACTGAAGCTATACTGGCAAATACTCCCATGACTATCACGAATAGCGTACTTGCTTTTGGCGTTCCTTTGACGAGGGCTTCTACTTTTTTGGCAACGGACGGCAACCGTTTTGATTGGTCCTGGATGGCGATTGTGGAGACTCCTGTGCGGGCATTGATTTCCGGTTTATACATCAGCTCACTTGTGGCAGGCGGCACAATAAATGATCCGGCGGCAACTGCCCGTGCTTTATACGTATACACCCGTGTCCCCCCGCCCCAGCGGTAGGAGGAAAGAATGACACCGTTTTGGGTATACTCTTTCCCATAATTGTCCCACCTGGAATAATACGATGCCGGATCAGCATACTGTTCGTTCTTCAGTGTTTCAATAACCGGTACCATACCGCTTGGAAGCTGGTCTTCCAAAACACCATAATAATCCTGGTCCGCAACACCGGATACGGTCAGCGTAACGTTCACTGTATCCCCAACACCGATCGTGTAGTCCGATCCTTTGGCATTCTCGTACGAGCGGGCAACATTCATCCCATGGCTTTCAGCCGCGATTGCCCGGTCTGTCCGGAATTGTGAAAGAACATACGTGGAATAGAGATTTCCCCGTCCTGAAACAGCAACCACAAGGTCAGTACCAGAAATTACAGGATCAGGTTTTATTGAAATATCTGAAATTTTTTGGGAGGCGGAAGTTACGTTCCCGCTTGCAAGAGTTTTTGTTCCCAATGTCACTGAATATGCAAGATCTGGATTGTCTTCCGATCCGCTGTTTGAATAATCCGTCACAGCCCGCACTACCTGACTTGTGGCAAACGTATTGGACCAATAATCGTACCGTCTAGCTGACAATAAATATCTGACTGCCTTTTCCGCCATATCACGGTGTGTCCCCTGAGCGAGGATTGCACGTACCGCAAAAGCTGTAGCCGTATCGATTGAACCGAAATATTCTTTTCTTCCGGCAGGCCAGAATACTCCGTCTCCTTGTGTTTGCGACAGTCTCAACAACTCATTAAATCCGTTTTCAGCTGGATTCGTATACCCGTTTCTTGTATTTGCCATGACTTCCATGGCAAGAATTTCGGGGTTTACATCCGGGTACTTTGTATGATATGTAAGTCGGGCCAGTGGTCCAAAGTCTGCAAACAAGCTAAGGGTGTATGCCTGAATAACTGCCGCATCCGAGGAGTCCGGTAGATTCCAATTTTCAGGCTTTCTCTCACTGGCAATAAAACTGCGCGCACGCGACAACACGTTTTCATCAACATCCGCACCTGCATTTTTCGCGTACAGGAGATATTCCATAACATAGGAGGAAACATACAAATCCGACGGACCTTGAAACCACCATGTCCACCCGCCATTGGTCTGCTGCATATCCGAGATCCGTTTGACACCCGTCTCTATCATGTCATTAATATTTTTATCTGCTATCACAGTCCCGAAGTATGAAGGATTTAATTTTGCGATGACTGCCGGAACAAAACGGCTGGTTGTCTGTTCGATACAGCCGTACGGATAATCTACTAAATATTTCATGGATGGCACAAGCGCCCCGGCTAAAGACGGCGAAAGCGACAAAATAAGAGTGGATCGTGCCGGATCAGTATCCGCGGCAATTACGACCGGATATGTCACTGATCCGCTTGAGGATTTGGCAGATTTTTCCCGGAATCCGAACGGAAGCGTGGGAAGCGTCACAGTTATTCGGTCTCCAATTTTTTCATCATCTGCCGCCCATACTATAAACGACAGCTTGGCATCGGCATCATCGGATTTCGGGGATGCGTTCCACGAAA
>JBGSUE010000038.1:0-5608 GCA_041753515.1 Patescibacteria group bacterium | reverse complement strand
GACTTTCCTCACTAAAAATTTTTTAGGTGCTAGGCACCTTGGGAACCAAAGGTTCCCAAAAAAAAATTTTCAGTGCGAGAATCCAGGCCTTTAACGTACGGATGGATTATAACATATAAAAAACAACCCCGCCGGGACGGTGGGGTTGTTTTGGGCAGGAGAAAAAATCAGCCGCCGATTTTGAACATGGCGGTACCGCAGACCGGACACTTGCCTTTCATTGCCGGTTTGCCGTTTTTCATCGTTACTTTCTGGGCATTCGGGTCTTCTCTTTTTGCCCTGCATTTTACGCAATACATGCTTGCCATAGAATTATTCACCTCCTTTTCATATGCTTACAGCATTTCATTGACAATCGCAAAATATATACCGAATTCAAGAGCTAAGAAGATTATAGCGAGCGCAATGGTGTGAAAAAGGTCTTTTCGTACATTCTGCATATCGGGTATCGCAGGTGGTCGTACGGTCTTTTGGGGAATATCTTGGTGGGATATACTGTATTGAACAGACGGATGTGCAGTGTTGACGTGCTGGTGTGCCAGATGGCGGTGCAGTCTGGCTATGGTTTTTTCCCGTCTTGTTTTTTTTGGCATAAGTAGCCTCAATTAGCTTCGACTGAGCTCGAGCGTAGCATATCCACACGCACGATGTCAATTCCGATACTCATTCCCGTTGACAATAAAACAGTCAAGCGTGTAGTATGGTGAATACCAATGGTGTTCAATACGTCGATGTTTTCAATAGTAAATATTGTTTTAATTGTCTGGTTAGTATTCCTTTCTGTATTGGTATTGAAGATGAAACGGCAATACGACCGTCTTCTTGCGACGACCCATAAGGACACTTTGAGTGATATGATGAGCTCGCTGTTGGATAACCAGAAAGAAACGGCACATTTGGAAGAGGACATAAAAAAGAAAATCGGACACATTGAAAAATTGCAGGAGTACGAATTGCAGAAAATAGGAATATTGAGGTTCAATCCGTTTTCAGATACCGGTGGGAGTCAGAGTTTTTCGCTTGCAATTCTTGATGCACAAGATAACGGAATCGTCATGACTTCCCTCTATGCGAGAACCGGCAACAGATGGTATATTAAACAGGTGGCAGGAGGGAAGGGTGTAGAAATAGATCTGTCTCAGGAGGAAAAAACAGCTATAAAAAATGCCAGAAAGTTGCATACGTAATAATTCTATGTCAAAACAGCAATTGATCATCTATGGTTTTATTGGACTTGCCGTGTATCTTATATCAACAGGACTCTCATATGCCGCTTTTTCATTATCAACGGCAAAACCACGTACAATTCCATCCATTAATCAGCCAACAGCGAATGATTCGCAGGGACATTTTGTGGTTGATCCATCCTTGCCGCGTACCGAAGTTTGTCCGATGAACGGGAAAATGTACACGGAAATGGAGCGCGATATATGGAAAAACCGGCGGCCGCTTGCAGTGATGATTGAGAATCATGAGGACTCCCGTCCGCAGTCAGGTCTGTCAAAAGCCGATGTCGTGTATGAGGCAGTTGCAGAAGGCGGAATTACGCGGTTCATGGGTATTTTTTATTGCGGTATCGCTGCGGAAAAAACATTGTTGGCTCCCGTGCGCAGTGCGCGCACGTATTATCTCCCATGGGTTCTGGAGTACGATGCGCTCTACAACCATGTGGGAGGAGCAGGTTTATGCAACGATCCCACGGTATACAGTGAAGCAAAAGCCCTCTGTCAGATTGATCAGTGGAAAATAAAGGATATGGACCAGTTCGGGATTTCATTCCCCACGTGTTTCAGAAATTATGATAGACTTGACCATCCCGTTGCCACGGAGCATACGATGGTCTGTGACAGCGATAAATTGTATGATGTCGCAAAGAGCCGAGGATGGACAAATGCAGATGAGAAAAATGTCCCATGGGATAAGAATTTTGTCCAGTGGAAATTTAAGGATGATGCCAAGGATGCGGACCGCGGCGCATCGTTTTCCGCATCATTTTCTGCCTGGAGCGGATACGAGAATGACTACGGGGTGAAATGGGTGTACAGCAGGGCATCGAATACATATGAGCGGCACAATGGAGGTTCCCTGCAGAAGGATCTGGAGACGGATAAAGTAATATCTGCATCAACCGTCATAATCCAGTATGCGAAAGAAACAGGACCGGTCGATGAACATATGCATCTTTTATATAAAAATATCGGGTCCGGTACCGGACTTGTTTTCATAGACGGAAAAGTGATTGATATGAACTGGAAAAAAGCAGACAGGTCATCGCGGACTATGTTCTATACAAAATCCGGCAAGGAAATCGAATTAAACCGGGGAACAATCTGGATAGAAATGCTGCCGATAGGTACGGACATTTCGTACTAGTTTCCTGCCCCAAAGGAAAGGATATTTATGTATGCTTCTTGAACATATTATTATCTCAAGAGTCAGGGTAAAAGTGCTGACTCTTTTTCTTTCAAACCCCGGAAATCTGTTCCATGTCAGGGAAATCGTCCGTCAGGTCGGTGAGGAGATAAATGCAGTCAGACGTGAGCTTTCCCATATGGAACATTCCGGTATGGTTTCCAAAGAACAGAGGGCAAACAGGCTCCTGTATACATTCCGTAAAGATTATCCGCTCTATTATGATTTATTGGGACTCATTCACAAGACAAGCGCTTTGGGTGGGGATATCCTGAAAAATAAACCGAAACTCGGAAAAATAAAATATGCCATGATGAGCGGACGGTATATCCGAAGTGTTAAGAAAAAATCCGCAAATGATGTAGATTTGTTGATTGTGGGTACTGTTGTGCTGCCGGAACTTGCACAGCTTGTAAAGGCGGAAGAGGCGAGAAAAGGTGTAGAAATCAACTATACGGTGATGAGTGAGGAAGAGTTTTCTTTCCGCAAGCAAAGACGGGACCCTTTTGTCGTAACCATATTGTCGGCAAGCCGTCTCATGATCATTGGGGATGAGGAAGAATTGGTAGGAGAATAGTCATATGTTGAAAAAACCGCTTGGAGTTTTTTTTATTTTATGCATGCTGGGAGTCATTGTTGTTCTCATTGATTTGCCAAGCGGCTACCGACTCAATTTTTCGTTTTTTGGATTTACTGTCGATAGGGTTCTTCAGCCGGTTGAATTAAATACTGTGGTTTTTGGTGTTCCGATACAAAAAAGTTTCAGGACACGGCTTGGTCTTGATTTGGCCGGGGGAACTCATATAGGGCTCGAGGCGGATATGGAGAAAATTCCTGAGTCTAACCGCGATACTGCTCTTGAGTCGGTAAAACAGGTGATTGAACGGAGAGTCAATTTTTTCGGTGTGAGTGAACCTATAGTACAAACTGCAAAAACAAAAGATTCCTTCCGTATCCTTGTTGAACTTCCCGGAATCACCAATACGCAGGAAGCAATAAATCTGATCGGTCAGACTGCTCAGCTGGAGCTGCGTGAGTTTACTGACCCCGAAGCTGCAACAGGTGCCGCATTCGTTATTCCTGATATTGCCAACACGGAGTCGGTCGGGGTAACAGGTGCGGATCTGAAGAGTGCACAACTATCGTTTAACAGTCAGGACGGCAAACCAGAAGTGCTGATTGAATTTACTTCCGAAGGCGCAAAAAAATTTGGCGATGTCACCACAAGACTTGTTGGGAAACAGCTTCCCATTTTTTTAGATAACCAGCCGTTGACTTGGCCGCGTGTCTCGACACCGATTACTGATGGACGCGGTGTCATTACTGGTGGCTTTACGACAGATCAGGCAAAAAATCTCTCGCTTCAGTTGTCAGCAGGTGCTTTACCGGTACCGGTTCAAGTCGTAGAAAAACGTACTGTGGGGGCATTGTTGAGTTCTCAAACGATTTCTTCCAATATCCGTGCTGGTATTATCGGATTGTCTCTTGTGGGCTTTTTCATGATTCTCAAATACGGGAAACTCGGCCTCATAGCTGATGCTGCACTTGTCTATTATGCCATTGTCACGTATGCCATATTCCGGTGGATTCCTGTCACTTTGACCCTGCCGGGCATAGCTGGTTTTTTTCTTTCAGTAGGAATGGCTGTGGATGCAAACATCCTCATCTTTGAGCGGTTTCGGGAAGAGCTCCGGCGCGGCCGGCCGTACCATATAGCCATGGAGCTTGGGTTCGGGAAAGCATGGGACTCGATCAGGGATGCAAATATCGCAACAATTATCACTTCGCTTATTCTGTATAATCCGGGCAACTGGCAGATTTTGCCGACGTCAGGATTGGTCAGAGGATTCGCCGCCACGCTACTGATAGGAGTTATTGTGAGTTTATTTACCGGTATTGTTGTCACACGGACGCTGATCCGGGTATTTTATAAAAATGTATGATACGATTCTCTCGATATATTTGGCTGTATGCGCTCATTTCGGCAATAGTACTTGTACCAGGAATGTATTCCTTTGTCCTGTGGGGTTTGAAGCCTGCCGTAGATTTTGCCGGCGGTACTCTGGTTGAATTAAAACTAGACGAAAAAAGCAGCCAGGCAGTTGTTGAAACTGCAGCAAAAAATGCAGGTCTCACAGTTTCAAGTATTCAATCAACAGCGGAAAAAACGTATATTTTGCGTACCACAACTGAGGCGGATACAGGAATTGCGTTGATGCTTAAGGATTTTGAGGAAGCATCCAGAAGCCCTGCAATCATCCGTTCTGAAACAGTCGGACCGGTGTTGGGCCGGGAACTCCTGCAAAAAGCTGTCATAGCTGCACTTTTTGCCATTACATGTATTCTTCTGTATGTTGCCTTCGCGTTCAAAAACGTTATATACGGCATTTCCGCCATAGCCGCTCTTATTCATGATCTGCTTGTTGTATTAGGCTGTTTTTCTCTATTCGGACATTTCTGGGGAGTTGAGGTAGATACACTGTTCGTGACGGCATTTTTAACCACGATGAGTTTTTCTGTTCACGATACGATCGTCGTATTTGACCGGATCAGGGAAAATCAGAGAAAAGACGGGGGAGCTGATTTTGAAGCCACTTGCGACCGGGCGCTTATGGAGACAATGGGACGGTCGCTGGCAAACTCCATGACAATCATGTATATGCTTTTGGCACTTGTTCTCATGGGCGGCAGCGCGACATTGTGGTTTGCCGTTGCATTATTAATCGGTACTATATCGGGTACATATTCATCCGACTTCGTCGCCACCCCGGTCCTCATCCTTCTTCACCGGTGGAAGAATCGGAAAAGAAAAATCTGACCCGGATGCATCAACTCCAATCATAGTCATTGCGAGTCCGTTCATACGGCGAAGCCCTGCCTGCCGGCAGGCAGGAATCCCGTCCAATAGTGCTGAATCATTCCGGGGTATTCATGTGAGAAAATCAGGTGCAATGACACTGATGTACTGATACAGACTAATCACCAATGGAAATGTATTGTGTTATCATGTTTTAATCATGTAACAGATTCATCGTGTATGTTACTATGTTTCGAAAGGTTATGACACGGAAATTCTGTTGATGGTCAATTAATTTTTTCCAGTTAGAGCAAGACAAAATCCAGTATTCTTTGCATAATTCGCGTGTATGAAAAATCTACACGCAAAATCTTCCTGCTGTCATGGTCTCATTGTACG
>JBGSUE010000037.1:0-4555 GCA_041753515.1 Patescibacteria group bacterium | reverse complement strand
CTCATCTGGTCAATATTTTTTATTGCTCCTGTATGCACATTGGATGTGGGACACAAATCAAGAGGGATATCGTTCTCAGAAAGATGCTCCATCAGCTTTTCGTCTTTGACACAGGCAATTCCATGTGCAATCCGGTCCGGTGTGAGCTCGCGGACAGCCTCCCACATTTCATCAGTATTTGTCACTTCTCCTGTATGAACTGTGATTCCCAGTCCGTGTTTTCGGGCTTTTTCAACACTCGCCCTGATATCTTTCGGCCTGAAAACTTTGCTTTGACTTGTGCGTTCAATCGGCCCAGCCAAATCCACCCCGACCACCCCGCGGTTTTTGTATTTTATCGCTTTTTGTACAATGATATCATTAATCTCAGGCGTAAAGCGGCGGTCCATCATAAGGATAATTCCGGCTTTCACCGGATACGCAAGTGTCGCCCGCTCGATTCCCTGCAAAGTATACACGATCAGATGGTCAAGGTCTTTTTCCCCGCCGTGATTGCGCATCATTGGGTTAAACCGAAGCTCCAGAAGCGTAATATTATTGAGCCGGTATGCCTGCGATACGGCATGTTTTGCACCATAAAACAATGCATCGGGTGATGACTGGATTTTTTCCGTCAGGTCAAACATGGCAATGTATTCCTCATACGGCTTCGCGGATCTGATGGTGATCAGTTTTTCAAATTCGAAATACGACCGGACCGGAAGCTTTAACCCCTGGTCATGGGCTAGTTCCCACAGCATTGTGGGGGACACGGAAAAACCGAGGTGGGTATGGAGCTCCGCAAGCTCAATGCCGTCAAGAAATGAAAGCGAGTCAGTTTTCATGCCTCTACCGTCTCCATATTCATACGTTGTACACGATTTTCCACATTTTGGTAACCCTCCAAATTTGACCCGATGGCAATGATACAATTATCCTCTTCATCAAATACAAATGATATTCGGGGAAAATTTTTCCAATTGTTTGAATGATTCTGCGCAGAGTAATCGGTTACTGTAATGACAGTACAGCATGATTCTTCGTCAAGTACGTGAGTGGCATATAAGGTACGAATCACGGAAATTTCTGATTCTCCCAACCCCGCTTCTTCAAGAATATGTAAAGTGACAAATTCCTCTATCTGTTCTACCATACTCGAAAATCGAATAGGAATTTTTTCAGACCACGTTTTCTTAAACGGAATTCTTGATCCCATCATATCGACAATCTGGACTAATTGCCTTTGCAGATCATCCCTATAGTTCCGTAAAAATAATCTTGGATTTGATGGATACGAATCAGCTATTTCCATCTGGGAAATACTATTGCTCGTAGAGGGAATCTCCCACCAACACAATTGCGGTTCGTTTTGAATTCTTTCCCATACCGGCATTTCAGCAATTAGATCCGCTTCGTCACCGGTGTACAGTATGTAAAATAGAGAAACTCCGTCAGAAACAAAATGCACAAAACTATCCTGTGAATTCACCCTTTGATCAAATCCGAATGTAACGCCCATAGGGAGTGATTTTCTTACATCTTTATACTTTCCTGACGCATACTGTACCGGTTTTCCGTATTCAAGCAGAAACTCTCCGTTTAACATGTCAAAATCTGATAATTGAAACAGAGAAACTGTCTGAGCAAGACTATCCGGAAAATATGACGCAACTGAATAGTTTTGATTGTCCGGCAAATTCCTAAGATACTCTTCACCAGATAGTGTCCGGAAATCGCGAGTGAAATTTTCATACCAATCGATGTTCGATTGAAGCGATCCATCAGCATTATATGCAATTTTTGCACCAATCTCTGCTTCTCCCCCTGAGACTAATACAAAATGTATATCAATAGAATCTGCGACGCAGACTAACTTTGCATCAGATGCATCTGTGCCGCTCTCAATCCGGCTTTGAAATCCGATTTTTACCTGATCAGGCAATCTGTCAATGATTTCGTCGTATGCATATGAACAAATACCCATTGAATTCTCCTGTCCGTTCCATTCCGGAAATACGGCAATTTTGTCACATTCGACCAGTTTTGACATGACGTTGATTTCATCCGGAGTCAATGTTTGCCACTGCAGATTACGGGGAATCCATTCTGCATTCTGAACTGGTTCCGGCAAAATCATTACTTGTTCTTTTGTCATATCATTTCCTTTTTCCACCAAAAAAGGCCCGCAGTAGGCCTTCATACATTATGACTATACGGCTGATCATTCTATTTTTCATTTGGTGAATATCTTAAGCATGTTCCCCCAGAGAGGAAAGATATTCGTTGCTTGAGAAAAATAAAAACGCCTCAAAAAAGGTTTTGACGCGCTTTTTGATATTTTATCAGAATATTCCGATCCGTCAAGAGGAGGCTGCATGGCAAGTACGGCATACCGGTAGGTAGCTTTCGGCCGCTCCCACCTGGAGCTGACTGGAGCCACCGGCAATACGCCTGGTGTGAAGAGCTTTTGCGCCACAATCGGAACAAATTGCATACAGCTCAAGATGTTCATCTGCCAATCCCGCAAGATAACCGGTTGCACCAAACGGAAGCCTCGCAAAATCGTACATAAGGCCTGCAGCTACAACCCGAATTCCGTGAAGTAAAAATTCACGTATCACGTCAATAATTCGTTTTTTGTCAAAAAACTGTACCTCGTCAAAAAGAATCACCTTTGGTTTTTTTGCATATATGCGGGCAATTTCGCTCGGGGAAATTGTACGGCTCACGAGCATTGCTTTGAAGGTTTTATGGTCATGGCTGTAGATTTCCGCTTTTTTGCCATATCTGGTATCGATATCTGGCTTCAGGATTAAAAACTGAATACCGCGACCGGCATAATACTCTGCATACGAAATAAGTTTGCCGGTTTTACCTGAAAACATCGGACCGGAGATAACCGCTAGGAAAGAATTGGAATCCGTTTTTTGACGTTTGTCCATATGGATTCTGCAACTTTTTCAATGGATTTTGAAGCGTCAATCACAATATACCGGGAAGGATTATCGGCGGCAAGTTTCAGGTACCCTTCATGAACCCTACGGTAAAAATCGAGCTGCTGCAGATCCAGCCTGTCTTTTTTTTTACTTCCATGATCTCTTCGTTTGGCCCCTATGGATGGATCAATATTCAATAAAATCGTAATATCCGGTTGTGCACCATTGACGGCAATTTCATTCAGTCTGGCAATTATTCCGGGTCCGAGTTTCCTGCCATATCCCTGATAGGCTATCGAGGAATCCACAAACCTGTCGCAAACAACAATGTCACCCTTCTCAAGGGCAGGAAAAATGATCTCTTCCACATGCTGAGCTCGGGATGCTGCCATCAGATACGCTTCTGCAATCGGATGAAGATCTACGTTTTCAGGGTCATGGGTAATAGTCCGTATCTGCTCACCGATCCGAGTTCCTCCCGGCTCCCGTGTCACAACGACGGAATGGCCATCTTCCCTAAAATGTGATGCCAAAATTTCCACCTGTATGGATTTTCCTGCCCCCTCCCCGCCCTCAAATGTGATAAACAGTCCTTTTTTCATGACTTTAATAAAATTTTCTCAATGGAATACACATCCGGAATGCAGTAATCTGCTGCCTCACACTCTCCCCATACTTGTACTGTGTGCATGCCGGCCGATTTAGCCGGTTCGATATCCGCATCTTTCCTATCCCCAACCATCAGATGCAGCGGCGGGGCAAGTTTCGTTTTATTGAGTACATACGCAAATATTTCAGGCTGTGGTTTATGGTATCCGGTCGTTTCGACATTCACGATCTGTTCGAAAAAAGCAGGCGAAAGACCCAACCCTTCAAGCGTTTTGGAGACTTTTTCCACAACACCGTTAGTAAGGATAAAATGCCGGAATTCTCCAAGGTGTGAAAACAAATCCACAAGCTTCTTATCCTGTCCGAGATATTTCATCCGGTCAAAATGATGCTCCATTTCACGGGCAGCATCGACGAATGATAAGCCGGCAAGGTTTGCTGACGTTTCGGTTGCACTTGTATAAATTCGGCCATAGAGCGAATAAAACTGCTTCGTGGCTTCCTCCTGGTCCCATCCCGTGTGATCCATGATGACGCGGATCTCTGCATCACGCACATCCCGGGAGAGATCGGGATTGGGTTTGTACAGCGTATTATCAAAATCCCAAATGATTACTTTGTAGAACAGTTCCTTCATATTCTCTTATGATACCAGAATATCAGACATTTTATAGACTGTGTCAAGGGTCACATCTGCAATAGCTCCTGATCGGGTTGACCAGACAAGACATGTTTTCATACCCTCATCATGAGCCGGAGCAAGATCCACGTGTTCCCTATCCCCAACGACCACATGATATTCCGGCTTCAGGAGGGAATAGGTGAGAATTGCCTCCACGGATTTCGGGTCCGGTTTGACGACACCGGTAATTTCGGGCGTGATCCACGTTTCAAACAACGCCGGATCAAGCCCCAGTTTTTCCAAAACCGGTTCTTCCCTAGACCGTTTTCCGTTAACGAACATGATATGCCTGTATTTTTTCATTTTTTCAAACATACCGATGAGTTTTTCATCACGGGATACCTATGTT
>JBGSUE010000036.1:0-6329 GCA_041753515.1 Patescibacteria group bacterium | reverse complement strand
ATCAAAATCAGTAAAATATTTTTTATCGTTTGTTTGTTTAAATAATGTAAGCCAATATTTAGTTTCCTTCGCCTCTTTTTTTACTAAACCCATTTTGTATAAGAAATCGCGCTTGGTTGGTGTTCCGTCAGCTTCTTCGTAATTTGCTCCTATTGAAGATGCTGATCTTATGATTTGATTAGAAAATATAAAATTAATTTTATTATTAGGTAATTTCTTAATAATGTGAATGACCGCAAGTACAAATATAAGAATGCGTTCTTTTAGATCGTATTTTTTATTTTGCATGAATACTTTTTTGGATTTGTGATTTGAGATTTGTGATTTAAAAGTTTACTATCTCAGTCCTGACAGCATTTCCTTGAGGCTCTTCTGGTTTTTGAGGGATTCGACTCGATCTGCTTTCTTCTTTTTCTTGTCAGCGAGAACAGTTTTCTGTGTAGCGGCAAATTTCTGCTTTTTCTGGAATTTTTCCACACGTCCCAGCGTATCGACAAATTTCATCTCTCCGGTGAAAAACGGGTGGCATTTTGCGCAAATATCGACTTTAATTTCCTGTTTCGTTGAACCGGTGATAAAAACGTTGCCGCAGGCACATGTCACTTTACAGTCCGTAAACCATTTCGGATGAATGTCAGATTTCATAAGCTCTAAGTATACTAAAACTCATTCAACTCTGCAATGAGCGTGATTTTTTGAATACGCCTTCAGCAAAGAGAATTCCGGCAATGATGAGCATGCTGCCGAAAAGAAACAAATACGTAACCCTTTCATTTAAAAGGAAGTGGCTTAACAGGGTTCCGACAACAGGGATGATATAGGTAAAAACCGATGCATCCGATGCCCGAATTTTGGACAGCCCCCAGTCAAACAGCGAATAGGCTGCGACTGACGATCCGAGGGCGCCGTAGACAATACCAAGATACCCGCGCCAATCGATTGTTGTATAGAGAAGAGGATTTCTTCCGTATTCGTACATAGCAAGGGGGAGGAATGATAGTGCTGCGATGGTAAAAGACATAAATGTAATGGTTGTCGGCCGTGATATCGGGAGAATTGTCCGACCGGTAATTGTTTGCCCAACTGCTGCCAGGGTTGCAAAAAAGAGGATGATATTTCCGGCAACTGAATAATCCACACCGTGTTCTAATAGCGGTTGGAAAATGATTGTTATCATACCGAGTGTCCCGAGAATGACTCCGGTAATTTTTCCGTTTCTGATGGGTTCTTTGAGGATGAGATGCGCCAGAAGTAGTGTGAGAAGTGGTCCGCTTGCCGTAATGACCGATGCGTTAATGGCATACGTAAGCCTGAGTCCCCAGAAGAAGAGGGATATATTGAGGAATATACCGAAAAATCCGTACAGGAATATCGGACCGATGTGGTACCGATAAAAGGGGTCAAGCGGCATGGCTTTTTTTCCAAAAACTGTCAGAAGTATTGCTGATCCAAAGAAAAACCGCCAGAAGGCAAGGGTGAATGGAGGAATGTTTTCAAGAGCAATTTTGAAAACCGGGGAAGCTGCGCCCCAAATGATATTGGCGATAATGAGAGCTGCTATAGCTTTCTTGCGGGCAGAATTCATATAACTTGAGTGATTTATAACTGGATCCCGAAACAAGTTCGGGATGACTGTTGTTGTCATGCTGAACTCGTTTCAGCATCCCGTTATTCAATAATTTAGATTATTTACCACATCATCCAGGAGCATTTCCTTCTGCTCTCCTGTTTTCATGTTCTTAAGTTTAACGGATTGTTTTGGTGCCTCATCCGGTCCGATGATGACAACGAAGGGAATATTGTTGCGGTCGGCATACTTGAGCTGTTTATCCAGCTTGTCAGCAGTCGGATACATGTCAACCGGGATATTGCAGTACCGCAGTTTCTGGGCGGCAAACAATGAATCCTTCATGAGTTCCGGTGAGAAAACCGTAATAAGGACAGTAGAGGATGCATCAAATTGCGGTACAAGTCCGCATACTTCTGCCGCCTCCATAGTCCGCTCAAACCCGAACGCTATACCGGTTCCGGGAATGTCGCGACCGGTGATTTTTTTTATCATCCCGTCATACCGTTCGCCTCCGCCTATTGAACCGGCGCTGTACTGCGGGATGACAATTTCCCAGATTGGCCCCTGTGAATACGAGAAAGATCTGGCAAGTGTAGGTTCGAATTGGTACCATTCGCGGGGAAAACCGTACTCTTTCAGATAGGAGAAAATGATATCGATTTCCTCGTTCGGCTTCAGATTTTTCACATATGCAAGAAATTCTTTCGCTTTATCAGTGTCTATTCCTTTCTTTTCCATGTCGCCAATGACACCCTCTTCACCGATTTTTTTGATTTTATCGATGGCAACAATCGCCTCATATGGAAGACCGGACAGAAGCGATCTGGTGTTCACCAATGCGACAGCATTTTTAAAACCCAGTGAGCGGACGATGTCCAGATTGCTTGCGATAACTTCGGCATCCGCAAGAGGGGAAGCGATACCGTAGATGTCAATATCAAATTGCGTGAATTCACGGTATCTGCCTTTCTGCGGTTTTTCGGCGCGGTATGCCTGCTGGAATTGGTATCTTCTAAACGGAAAAACCAGCGAATCCGCATACTCGCCCAGCACTCTGCATGTCGGGACAGTTTGGTCGTACCGCAGGGCTACTTTTCTCCCTCCCTGATCGGTAAAACTGAAAAAGAGCTTCTCATCTTCGCCGATCATGCCGGTAAACAGTTCCAGCGGTTCAAGCGTGGGGGTTTCGAGAGGTTCGTATCCCCAGCGTTCCACCGTCTCCGTCATTTTTTTACGCAGCCACTGCCGTTTTTTGGCCTCAGCCGGCAAAAAATCCCTGAATCCTTTGAGTTTTTTGATTGTTGTGTTCATATTTTGAAAACTTTATAAATCGTATCAAGTTTATAGCGTATTTACAAGCATCTTGTGTTATATATTCTTGTCATTCTGAGCATTTTAATGCGAAGAATCAAGTTTTATCATAATAACTAGATCCTTCCCCCGAATACTCGGGGTCAGGATGACACGAGTCTGCGTAAGTACTGAATTATTCATTACTTACATAAGGGTATGGATCCGGTGCATCCTTCGAATAGGTATTTGATGCATTTCCATTTGATTGATCATCACTCTGTTTTTCAGGTTCAGCTTTTGGTTCAGGCATTCCTGAGGGTCCGCTAAACTCTGGTTCACCCGGTGGTGGCTTCGGTGGTTCTGGTGGTGGTTTTGGATTTTCGATTGGCATACTCTTTTACCTCCTTACTCAAGCTTTCCGATCTGTGCCTCTGCAGCGTCCAAAATTTTATATGACCTGATTAATGGCACAAGCAGATCGATGTCGGTATAAAAAGCTCTGTCTTCATCGATGACAGGACTGACACGTCGCACCATAGTGTATACTGCATTAAATGTTTTGGACGGTTTTGTCGGTTTGATAAATTCATATGCCTGGCAGACCGCAAGAAGCTGGATAGCCAGCACCGTTTCGGTATTTCTTAAAATCTCCCGGGCTTTACGCGCTGCAATCGTTCCGAACGAAACGTGATCTTCCTGATTTCCTGAAACCGGTATTGAGTCAACGCTTGCCGGACTTGCCAGAATTTTGTTTTCCGATACAAGTGCTGCCTGCGTATACTGACTGATCATGAGACCTGAATCCAGGCCCGGTGTTTTCACAAGAAATCCGGGTAGTGATTTTGAGCAGGCAGGATCCAAAAGATTGTTGGTCTGGCGTTCTGACAGGTTTCCCAGATCCGTTAAAATTATACCCAACAGATCCTGCGTATAACCGATTGGCGCGCCGTGAAAGTTAGCGCCTGTCCGGCATACGAGTTCGTCAGTAAAAAATATCGGATTATCCGCAACCGCGTTCATTTCAATTTCCGTTATCTCGCGGATATATTCAAGTGCATCGCGTGCGGCTCCTGCTACCTGTGGAACGCTGCGCAGTGAATAGGCATTCTGGACATTCGTTTTGGGTTTTCTCATCAGCTCACTTCCTTCAATGAGTGAGCGGATATTGGCAGCCGTGATATTTTGTCCGATAAATGGCCTCACCCCGTTATACTTTTTGCTGTATGCCGATTCGACACAGTTAAGAACTTCTATGGTCATAGCGGAAATGATTTCAAGTTGTTTCATGAGACGGGAAGCGGCGAAAATATTATCAGCAGCAATGGCAGTCATAAACTGGCTGCCGTTCATAATTGCCAGACCTTCACGGTATGCCAGCTCCAGCGGTTTGAGACCGGCATTTTTCAGCGCCTGGTTCGCGGGCATGATTTTGCCCGCAAAATATGCATTTCCTTCGCCGATGACCACAAGCCCCATTTGGGAAAGAGGAGCAAGATCACCGCTTGTGCCGACGGACCCTTTCTCATAAAAAGCAGGTGTCACCCCGCGGTTGAGCATGTCAACGAATGCACGGAACAATTCCTTGCGTACACCGCTATAACCTTTGGCAAATACGTTTAAGCGCAGCATCAGTGTCGCCCGTGCAGTCGCCTCATCAACCCAATTTCCCCAACCGGACGCGTGCGCCCGAAGCATCCGGGTGGACAGCTCACCGGCTTTTTCCTTTGAAATTTTTACGTTTCCCTGGCCACCGATTCCGGTATTCAAGCCGTACATGACATCTCCCCGGTCAAGCATTGTGGCAATTGCATCCCAGTTATCAGAGATACGCGTTATGACAGTATCAGGTATTGTGATAAGCGCGTTGGTATTGACTGCCTGTATAAAAGATTCAACAGTCAGATCATAGCCTGACAACCCGATTTTTGTTTTTGACATATATTCCTTTCTTTGTGCGGGTTACATTGCCTGCACATAGTGGAGAAGAGATAGGGGTGAATGTCTGCTCAACCACGCGCGGGTGCCTTTATGCGTGGTGATGATGGACGAAAGAAGTCACGGCATCAAAGCCGTTTGTGGAAAAAACAAAAACAGTCACAGTATTTAGAAACATATTAGCATATTAACACGTTAATATTTATAATGTCAAGTATGAAAGTGTCAGTATTTACGAAGATTTATGTCATCCTGAGGCTAAAAGCCGAAGGATCTAGTTATTATGTTTAAACTAGATTCTTCACCCGATACTCGGGTTCAGAATGACAATTGAATGCGTAACTTATAAAGTGAGTGAATTTATTTCTTTGAAATCCGGGAGAGGGCGGTCCTATAGCCACCGGTGCCGTGGTGAAGCCAGTGTGCACAACGGGAAACGGTGGTTGTGGATACTCCGAGTTTTTGTGCAATTTCAAGATAAGGAGTTCCTTTGTCAATCATCTTGACCATCTGCCACCTGTTTGAAAATTCCTGAATCTCCTTGACTGTCAGAAGATCCCGGAAAAAATCCGCAGCCTCCTTCTCACTTTTAAGTGTAAGAACAGCATGAATAAGTTCCTGTATATCTTTGTTTGAATATTCAGAATTCATACTGTGTAACAATTAATTATTATACACGTTTCCTCTGTAATCGATGGCTATGATTTCGATAATTTGAGTTGTAGAATCGAAGCGGTAAATAATTCTCAGCGGCCAAGCACTGAGAGAATACTTATTTTTATATTTCCCCTCCAGCGCTTTTCCAGCGAGAGGGTTTTGTGAAAGCATATCGATTTTTTTGTTGATTTTTGGTCTGTCTTTTGCCCCGATTTTGTTATATCGTTTTTTTGCTTTTGGAGAGAGTATTATTTGCATAAGGAAGAGTATTGTTAGAATTTTACATCTTCCCACGGTATGCCTTTTCCTTCATCAAGCTCTTTTTCAGCCTCATGGATTTCTTTCACAAGTTTTTTATTGCTCATGATTTCCAGCGTTTCCTGCCAACCCTCAAATTCCTTGACAGACATCATGATTACCGGTTCTTTCCCGCGCGGGACTATGGTAAATTGTCGCATGTCTTCACCTGCTTCATCCAGCATCTGGTAAAAGTTTGCTCTGGCAATATTTGCAGGCATTGCGGATGGAAGTGGTTTTTGTTTCATATATCAAATAGTACAACTAGTCGTACGTCTTGTCAATGATCAA
The DNA here is from genome assembly GCA_041753515.1 of Patescibacteria group bacterium. GTDB lineage: Bacteria > Patescibacteriota > Microgenomatia > UBA10105 > UBA927 > JBGSUE01. Next base: position 286 of record JBGSUE010000036.1, on the reverse strand, counting down.
TTGTCTTTGGACTTTTTGTGAGGATTTCCGGTCCGTTTTTACCTAGATAGACTGTATCTTCGATACGGATTCCGTATTTTCCGGGTGCATATATTCCGGGTTCAACAGTAATCACCATACCGGGGGAGAGCAAAGCATCACTTTTTTGATTCAGGCGCGGAGCTTCATGGATGTCAAGCCCAACTCCATGACCGAGTCCGTGCATATATGGGTCAAATCCGGCATCTGTAATAACTTTTTTTGTTGCTGTATCTAATGTTTTACCTGAAGTATACTGTTTCAGATT
>JBGSUE010000035.1:0-18293 GCA_041753515.1 Patescibacteria group bacterium | reverse complement strand
GACGCTTCCCCGCTTTTCTCCTAGAGACCGAATATCGCTTCAATCACCGTGCTACAATCGAGAAAGATCTACGCATGTTGCTAGCGCAACATCGCCGAAAAGAAAGACTTATAATTTAACATCTAACTGGGCAAGACCCATTACTATTGTGCTACACTACCGGTATATGGATCCTCTGTCAGACGCATTCCCCCATGAAGTCCATAAACCCGTCCGGCAGATGAAAATCATCGTCGCTATTCTCATCGCGCTTGTCGAGGCGCTCGTCATTGCCCTCTCGTTTTATGCCGGGGTGAAAACCGGAGAAAACAAAATTCTAGTGCCGGAATCATCCGCTCCTGCCGCCCAACCGGACAACACGGTCAATGTCACCGGTGTTGTCCGCACAGCCGGCTTGTCCGATGACGAAAAAAGCCGGTTTCGCTTGGAATCTGTAGAGTATCAGATTACGGATATGACAGGTGCTGCAGCAGCAGACGGATATTTTCTTCTGCCGAATTCAACCGACTATTCACTATACAACGGTTCATGTGTCACGATAACCGGAGTACCAAAACAGCAGACGGAAGAATTCATGTATGGCAGACAGCTGATGGCTGTCGCCGATATCAGAGAAAATTCACCGGAACAGTGCAGTCCGTATTCCGATTCGGTTCAGACGGGAATCATACCGGAGGGAATCGAACTTGAAACATTTACCGGCACGGTGACAGCGGGCATCCGCCCGGCTCCGGACATCGGCTATGATTATATCCTCCGGCTTGATACCTCCTACCTTGATACGGAAAACGCCAGCGGACTGCCGCAAAACATATCATCAATTGTGATTGTTCCTGCCACAAACACACTGTGGCGTACACTTCAAAACAGCATGAATCAACAGACCGCGGTTGAAGGATACATGCTCTGGGGGTATGCGGAATCCAAATATTTCCTGGTCACGGATGTCTTAAATCCGGCAGTTGAATCGCCGGATGCACGGTGATAAGCTTTATATACAACGTGTATGAAAAGTGAACTTGCCTCACTGACAGATCTTGCGCTATCGCGCGGATTTTCCCATTCCGATCTTCTCTCACGCATCCACCGGGCAGTTCTGGAAGAACTCAAGAACACTTACCCCGACACTCCGATCAACGCCACTGTCATGGCAGATGTAGTGTCCGGCACGGTACGGATTTTTTCGGGGGAAAAAGATGTGACGCCGAAGGGATTTTCTCAAAAAGCCGAAAGTATCGCACGCCAGACAGTTATTCAGATCCTTGAAGAATCGCCGTCAGCACCAGCCGAAAAACGGACCCGTCAGCCAATCATACCGACACTCACCAAACTCCTTTTCTGGGGATACAACGCATACCTCATGTTCATCCTGGCAATTATCCTTCTGCTTGCCGTTTCCTCCGGCGATATGTCCGGCATTCTTGAACAAGCCGGCGCAGTAAAAACCTTTCTTACGATCGTTCTGTATCTTATCCCCCCGGGAGTAATAATCTGGACTATCAGAAACCGGACCCATACCAATGCAGGTATGCTTGCCCGCCTTTTATTTTTGTTTGAAATGCCGCTCGTCACCCTTCTTGCCATTCCAATTCTGTTGTTTGGAACGTTAACAGGCACAGTATGGTTTTTTGTCATGATCCTCATGCTTCTGCCACTTTCCTTCTATGTTTTTGCCCGACCGGAGAGTACCGGCGGCACAAGCGGACCGCTGATCAGCCCGCTTCTTGAGATTGTTGCCGTTACTACAACATATTTGGGCATTCTTTACAGCATTATATATATCCCGATTCTTATCATTGCAACAAGAGAACTCATCGGATCATCATTCTCCCGTCTCGGGATGGAGTACGGATCGTACAGCTATAATCTGGTGGGACTCATACTGGAGCTGACCGTGAGGTTTTTCTTTCTTTCCGTCATCATACTGATAACCATTCTCCCTTTTTTAATAGTATATATTGCCTGGCGGTCGTTTCTTAGTACACGGTCCGGATCAAACATTCGTAGAGAAATGGTCATTGCCGGCATATGGATGGCGTTTACCGCCATCATCTCATACCAGGGATATTCCCAACCGCTTCTTGATAAACTGAAAAATTATGGTGATGCTGTGCGCTTTGAAGATCGGGAAAACATTGCCATAGAACTTCTGCCAAACGAAACTGCTGTACGCAGGGCAATAGAGGATATTTCCGATTTGGGCGGCAGATATCTGTTTACGCGTGATGATGAAGTGATAAAAGACCTGTATCAGACTGCCTTCAAATCGATGAGTGACGGAGCGGCCGGAGTGATCGATAGCGTATTCTCGGCTGCTGCATATCCTTTCATCTACTTCGGACCGACCGATTCGGACGGAAAACTTTCACAAGCATTTACTGATTTATACGGTTCGGATACAGATTCCCGAACGGACACGATGAATGTCCGACTGGTCGGACGAGTCATACATGCGGATCTCGATGCCGGGAAAGCTCTGGCAACAGTGCGCGTCCGCGACCAGTACACAAATACAACATACATGAACCAGGAGGTTATCTACGAATTTTCGCTCCCTGACGGAACGGTTGTTACCGGTTTGAAACTCGGACCGGATTTGGAATTTGAGGGGCAGATTGCTCCGCGTGGCGCTGCCGCCACTGTGTACCAACGTGAAGTGAACCGATCACGCGATCCTGCGCTTCTTGAACAAACGGGGCCGCGCCAGTGGCGGCTTCGCGTATTCCCGGTACCGGGGTTAAACGACACGACACTTGGCGGAAAAAACCAGCAGGTAGAATTTACCTACGTCTCCCCGGTCCTGCCCGGCGGCTACCCTGTGCCGGCGTACTCCAAAACCACCAACCTGAAAATCGATGGCGGCAGCGTCATGGCCTATGACATCGACGGATCACCCGCCGCGCTCACCAAAGATTCCCAATATGTACGCCTCGCTGACGGATCACTCCCGGTTGATGTCTGCTCTCTGAACACTCTGGGATCAGCCGCAATAGGAGAGACAACTGCACGAATCACATTTACCGGTGCGGATACGACGGCATCTGCAGCCTCCGATTGTTTTTCCTCCCACTCGAAGCCTCCCCTGTCAGGATTGTCCATAGCGCTCCTGTTTGACGCATCACGCGACGGGAATAAAAAGATATTTGAAGCAGCAAAAACATATTTGAAAGACAGTCCGGCCATCCTCTCAAACAACACGATAACACTCTACCGGTTCAACACTGTCATGTCTTCCGGCAAAAAAATCACGGCAGATTCTGTCGATTCAGATTTTTCAACCGCATTTTTCGGATCATCGGATCTTTCGAAAATCCTGAAACTTCCCAATAGCCCGAAAGACGCTGACATTATTATTATTGCCACGGATGCGAATCAGTCCCTTACCCCTGCAGGCGACATACCACTCCCCCGCAATATACCGGTATACATGCTTCATGCGTCCAATGCTATTCCTCCATACAGTGCCAAATTGACCCAGGTAATACTTTCAGGCGGTGGGGCATCCGTCAACACGCTTGCCGAAGCCCTCACCGACTACATGCGGCTGGAGCGTGTAAAAAACGATAAAAGAATCCTGTCCGGCACGATCTACTACACGGTTGAAACCGACGAAACAGTTGCAGCTCCTACTGTGTTCGGAAGTTCCCCGTTTGCATCCAGCTGGCCTGTTGTGACGGGCGGCAATCCGGCCGGCATCGGACCTCTCGTTGCACACGCGTATTTTACCCGGGAGTTGTCGGCGTTTCCGTATGATGTGAGCGGCAACCTGCCGTATCTTGATGCGGCGCACGCATTTGCCAAATCCTCCGGCATTGTCACGCCGTACTCATCCCTCATCGCTCTTGTTAATGCCACCCAACAGCAGATGCTCGACCGTGAATCTTTGACCTACGACCGCTATACCGAATCCGGTACTGCTATGCCCCAACCGGTATTTCGCCCGCTTGCTCCTTCTGTACCGATTCTTGACTCATTCATGGGTATCCAGAATAAAAGTGAATCCCTGAGCATGCCGGTTGCCGGCGGCGGTGTAAACAATTTCGGCGCACTATCCAACTCGGATTTTGATTCGAGTGGCTCCTCGATCGCTCCGATTCTTATCCTTCTTCTGGCATTTCCACTTTTAGCCGGAGTGGGCGGAGTCTTCTATCTCCTCTTCCTTGTCCGAAAAAAACGGTCGTAGCAGACACTCTTTCAGTGTATATGGTGCAGGAGATATCCGGTCTTATTGTTCACGATTTTGAGCACATCAAAAACGGCAATAATGAGAAACGCAGCAGAAGCCGGCATCATCCACTGCTCGATTCCCAGAGGTGTTGTTTCAAACATCACAGACAACGGTGTGTAGAGAATAAGCAGCGCTGCACAAAGGGATGCAAGTGTGGCAAAAAACAATGGCTTATTCACCAGCAGTCCGCGGTTGAGCACTTTATACCGGAACGACCGGAAATTGTATGCGTTGGCAATCTGCATCATGATCATACTGATGAGTACCGTTGTTCTGGCAATATCCGGCGGATAGCTGAAAACGTTGTAGGAAAGATAGGCGATTGAAAATGAAATTGCACCCATGATGGCGCCGTTGAGAAAAATGACCCGGATGAATTCCGGTGTGAGGATAGCCGTGTTGCTGCGGGGCCGTTCGCGCATGATATCCTTGGACGTCGGATTGAATCCGAGCGTGATTGCAGGCATATTATCTGTCACGATATTCATGAAAAGTATCTGAAGAGCAGTAATGACAGGCACGTACCAGCCTAAAAACGGTGCAACTGCCATGCCGGTAAACAGGATAATAACATCGGACATGTTGCAGGAAAGCTGGTAAGTGACGAACTTGCGGATATTATTAAACACCGTCCTGCCCTCCTGGATTGCGTTCACAATTGTGGCAAAATTATCGTCCTTGAGGGTAATGTCGGCAACCGAACGGGACACATCCGTCCCATTTATCCCCATGGCAATCCCGATATGCGCTTCTTTGAGTGCAGGCGCGTCATTGACCCCGTCGCCCGTCATAGTCACCGTTGTCCCGTTTGCCTTGAGTGCCCTGACAATGCGCAGTTTATCCTCCGGTTTCACGCGTGCAAAAATAGAGATCGTCCTGACACCGATAATCAGATCATCGTCCGTGAGCGTATCCATTTCTGCGCCGGTCAAAACTTCTCCCGCAAGGCCGATTTGGGAAGCAATAGCCCGGGCAGTTTCCGGGTTGTCTCCGGTAATCATTTTTACCCTGATGCCGCTTACATCACACAGTCGTATTGCCTCCTTCACTTCTTCCCGCGGGGGGTCTTCCATGCTGACGAGACCTAAAAATATCAATCCGTCCTCGGTATACTCTTTGAACTGTTCCGGCTTGTATGCCAAGGCAAGCGTACGAAGTGCTGCCTTGTTCATATCCCTGTTTTCCTGCAGAATCTCTTGCCTTTTCTGATCGGTCAAATCTTCTATACTATTGGAGACATACACATGACTGCAGCGCGCAAGAATGACCTCCGGCGCACCCTTTGCATAGACCGCTTTGTCGTCGCACGTTTCGCAGTAGACGGACATCATTTTCCGCTTGGAATCGAAGGGGTTTATATTGGAAACGGAATCCATAAATGTTTCACGGAATAGCCCGTACTTTGCTCCCAAAATCAGAAGCGCCCCCTCCGTCGCCGATCCCGTAATGCGGTAAAACGCATCCGTGCCGATCCGTTCAATATTGGAATCCGTGCATACGACCGCAGCTTTCAAAAGCTTCGTAAGTCCTGAATTATTTTTGATTTCAACCGGATTGCCGTCCCGTATCATTTCACCTTTGGCCTCGTAGCCTACCCCCGTCACATCGTACCTGTTGCCGTCGGCGTAAATCTTCTTCACCGTCATCTCGCCTTTTGTAATCGTACCGGTCTTGTCCGAACAGATGACGGTTGTCTCCCCGAGGGTTTCGATAACGGACATCCGGTTGACAATGGCGTTTCGTTTTGCCATCCGGGTGACGCCTGCGGCAAGTGTGGCGATGAGAACTACTGGAAACCCTTCGGGAAATGAGGAAACGGAAAAGGCGATGACGACAATAAGGATATCCACAAGAACATCCCTCCCCCAATGGTCAGCCCGCAAAAGAAGAATGAGTCCTGTGAGTGATGCGGCAGTAATTCCCACAATAACCATATATTTTGAAATGGCATTGACTTTGTTCTGCAAGGGAATTTCTTTTTCAGCAGTCGAAATCATGCCGGCGATCTGACCAAATTTCGTCTGCATGCCGGAAGCCGTCACTTTCGCTCTGCATTTTCCTGCCACAACAAACGATCCCATGAACAGTGTATCGTCGGTACTCTCCTGCCCGTCCGATAAACCCGGCTTTTTTTCAACGTCTACGGATTCACCGGTCAACACCGATTCATTCACCCGCAATCCTACCCCATCCACAATGTTACAATCGGCAGGTACCCGTTCACCTGTCCGCAGTACCACGATATCGCCCGGAATTATTTCCGCTGAGGGAATTTCCTTTTCATGCCCATCCCGCATCACGCGGGACACGGGCATAATCATGCTTTTTAATGCTCCAATTGCCTTTTCAGCTTTGTATTCCTGAATAAAACCTGTTGCAATAACGATAAGTATAACCATAAGGATTACATACCCGGTAAAGTCTTTTCCGATAACAAGCGAAACGATTGCAGTAAGTGTCAGAAGATACAGGACGAAATTTTTCCTCACCTGACGAAGAAGAATTTTAAAAGGTCCTGCCGCGGCAGTATCGCGAATTTCATTCGGTCCGTATACGGATAGGAGTTCTGCAGCCTGTGTGCTGGTAAGTCCTGTCGCAGCATCAGTCATTTGGTTATCATACCAAACATGCAATCCACCAAACAATACGGAGTCACATTTACCGCCACAGAAACGCAGTCATATTGAATCCTCCGCGGGTTAACGCAATGGCTTTTTTCAGTTCATATTGGCTGATCACACTGTCCAATGGTTCCCGTTCGGGGATATTCCCGGTGTAATACTTTTCAAGAATGGGGAGTGCTTGTGCATCTCCCCACTGCCCCAGCGCCCAAATGGCATGGTTTCGGTCTCGGTATCCCCTGTGTTCATCATCTACGAGTGCGCCCAAAGCGTTGGTGCAATCGCCGCCATACTGCGCCCTGGCATCGGTACAGAGCTGCTTTGCCTCATATCCGATCCACACTGATGTGACGATAAAAAAGAGGAAAAACAAACCCGCACCGACACCAGCGGCGATTGTGGCAATACATTTCAGGTTATGTACCTTCATATGCATCCTCCTTATATATAAATATGTCTTCCACAGACACGCCAAACAGACGGGCAATTTTAAACGCCAACCCCAGGGATGGCAAATACCTGTCATTTTCTATCGCAATCACTGTCTGTCTGCTTACCCCGAGTTTTTCCGCTGCCTCCTCCTGCGTCAGTCCTTGTATTGCACGGTATACTTTCAGCTTATTGTTCATGCCCGTTCCCTCCGTACTTTCCGGAAAAATACCTATAACTGACCGCATACACTAAAAGTAAAAACAGAGTCAGGTAGGCGAAAATATATCCAACCGATTCAACAAACAGGAATTCACCTTTGGAAAATACGGTCAAGCCACTTTTTGATGGAAAAAGAAATACGACCGAACTTATACCCAATACCGGAGCAATGACGGCATATGCAAAACGGGCTGATTTTTCCTGGATAATAATATCCCGCTCATCGGTGGGAATGCGTGCACGCGACCGCATAAAAACCAGCACAGCCATCCCCACAACAACCGCAGTTACGGCAAGGACAAAATTGTCGCGTAGAGATGCAACGGATACTAGTGCGCCGATAAAAAACACGACGGCAGCCCGCGCTTGCTGAAATGTTTTGTGTTTCATATACATCCATATGTAATATATTTTTTACATTTTGTCAAGTATTCTTTACTTATATTGCGGAAGATGGTATCCTGCCGGTTTGAGGTGATACAAAGAAAAACGCAATCCGGACAAGACTCATGACAATCATGATCATGGAAAAATACGACATAAACACAAGATACCTGCTGAAGTCACGGCGGCTGCAGCGCATCCTGTACAAAAATAGTGCAAGAAGTAGCATTGTTATCCCCACAAGTGCCGTATTTTTACCGATGACGAGAAACGGCAAACGGATTAGCTCAAAATGAGGAATGGACTGTACAGCATACCCGTAATGAAAAAAAACAAATACCATAACTCCCCCGGAAACTGCAGCTTTCACCCGGTGTTTTATGACCGGCCGCAGCGCCTGATATACGGCAATGGAAGGTATAGCTACCGAAAATTTTTTCACACTATCCCATTATAAGATTTTTATAAGGCACAGCATCAGTTACACCGCTCAAATGCAGGAAGATGTTTATCCTTAGACGCATTCATGAGATTGGTAAATACTGCCGTAATATCTTCATACCCGGATACTGCTGGTAAAAGCGTATTGCGGTAAAGGGCTGCATTGGCAATCTCTGCATCTACACCCGTCTGGCATGCCTCTTTTAATGTTGCCGGGGCACTCATGGTTCCGACCCATGTATTTGTCGGAGTTTCAAGTCCGTATTTATCATAAATAGCCTTGAGGGCTGAGATGTGCTGCTCTTCCGCACCCTTAATCATAGCAAACGGACGTGCAGACCCGAATGCAGCAATCACTGCTTGGTATGTGGATAATGCCTTGTATTCGTCATTGATTGCTTCATCAAGTGCACTTTTTACCGGATCCGGCAACACACCAACCGGAAATTCAAGCTGATCTACGGCGAGACAGTCATCAGCCAGGCAGTTTGCTCGGTTTATCTGCCCGTTATCTCTTGCTCCGGACTGCACTTCGGTTTTTGCTTCCGGCACACTCTTCTGAATTGCTATTTGGTAATACCCGCCGGCAACCGCAATTAACACGAAAATTGCTCCCAAAATAAGCGTTTTTGATTTCATATATCCTCCTTATATTTATTACTTAATATATGTTTATTCAACCGGATAATATTTTGCCCGCCAACCAAGAAGACCGTACTGTACATCAAATACGTTGGTATACCCGAGCTGTATCATCACGTCCACCGCGTGGGCACTGCGCGATCCGCTCAGGCAATATACGTACACTTTTATCTGTTTATCAGGCACTACTTTTTCAACATCACATGAAACAGAGTCCACCGGAATATTCATGCTTCCAGCAATTTTCCCGCGGGCATGTTCGCCGGACGTTCTCACATCAAGAATGATGCATGTTTCACCTGTATCAATTGCCTTTTTCAGCTCTTCAGGAGCTACGCGTGGCACATCCGGTTCATAATTGTCATCCATACTGGTTTATGATTTCTTCTTAGTCGAAATGCTGAAAATCGAATACAATCCGCAAATGCCGGTCGCTCCGGTAATCAATGAAACAATGCCGACAATATATGCAACAGTCTGCAGTATTCCGAATAACAATGCGTATCCGGCAATCAATAAAATAACACCTGCAACTATCCGAATGATCCTATCTGTCGTGCCTTCATTTTTCTGGATGAATGGACATGATTTACTCATACGCGATCCTCCTGTCTATATATATTAGCATTTACTAATATATTGTCAAGAGGATACTGGAAGAATAAGACGATTGTCATCATTGTGGGGATCGTTTACCAATTTTGACACCCTGCATGCTTCCATGCCGGAATCATCGTATGGTGTAAGAAATTGTGACAGCGTATGCATATCCGTGTCTGTGGAAAGCCACTGGTCCTGCGCATCTTCTTTCAGTATAACCGGCATTCTGGGATGATTTTTTTCAACGACCCCATTAGCCGGGCATGTAATTATTGAACATGACAGAAATTCTTTTCCTTCCGCGTCCCGCCAACAGTCCCATAATCCGGCAAATGCAAACAGATCCCGGTATTTCAGACGGAAAAAGTACGGCCATTTTGTCTCGTCTTCCAGTTTTTTCCATTCGTAAAATCCTGTCGCCGGAATGAGACAACGATGTTTGGCAAAGGGCATCCGGTACACAGCCGATGATGCCAGATTCTCCATTCTGGCATTGATGGTGGAAAATTTCGTCTTCGGTTCCCGGCTCCAATGAGGAACCAACCCCCATTTCATTCGCCGAACCATTCTTGGCGGTGTATTAACCACCACCGGAAGCATCATACCCGGGGCAACGTTGTAATGGGGCTCCAATTGAATCTCCATCTGATCCACATCAAACTGTTTCCGTAATTCCGGAACTTTGGCATCAAGCGCAAACCGTCCGCACATGATTCAGATTGTATCACAGACTATTCCTGATACTCAGCCTGTTTTCAGATTCATACTGCATCATGCTCTGATGAATCGCAACTTCACGTTCTTCGTTAGCATTTTTTTTGGTGTTTTATCACTTACCGGTTTACTGTATATGTATCATCACAAACCTCCCGGTGGCGCTCCGCCGTATGACGAAGCATTCAATGTACTGCCGGAATTATCCGACTATGGATTCCTCACCAATTGGAAGCGCCCCGACAGCCCTCCGCGGGTGGGGCTCCAGGTCGGACACTGGAAAAACAGTGAACTTCCCGAAGAGCTTGCACAACTGCGTACCAATACCGGATCGTCCGGCGGCGGAAAATCCGAGTGGGAAGTGAATCTTGCTATCGCCCGTGAAACAGAGAAACTTCTCACTGCCCGCGGCGTCGCGGTCGATATCCTGCCGGCAACCGTTCCGCCCGAGTACTGGGCCGATGCATTCATAGCCATCCATGCAGACGGCAGTGAGTCCGGCGCGTCATCCGGATTTAAGGCAGCACGGCCGTACCGCGATCCGTCCGGGCATGCACACACTCTGCTTGATACCCTGTATAAAACCTATGGGGAAGCGACCGGTCTTCCCGAAGACCCCAATATCACCCGAAATATGCGCGGATACTATGCGTTTGCCTGGTGGCGCAGGGAACATGCAGTTCACCCCATGACGCCGTCCGTCATTCTGGAGACCGGTTTTCTGACCAGCGAAAGCGACCGGCGGATCATTGTGGACAACCCACCGCTTCCGGCCGGTGCAATAGCAAACGCCGTAATTTCATTCCTACAGGAAACAGGGGTTATGACCGGTTCATGATATACCACAAAAAATTCGGGAGCAAAATTTGATAAGATGAATCGTATATGTCCGTGCTGATTGCCTTTCTCATCATTCCGCTTACTCTCACGGGCATCATCCACCACTTTCTCATCATCCGCTTCAACCTGATGAAAATCCTGGCTATACCCGTCGATGCGGATTTTACGTTTTCGGGAAAACCGCTGCTCGGCACAAGCAAAACCTGGAGAGGCTTGATTGTCGTTCCCGTTGTAAATGGCATCATAACGGCTGTACTGACACACTTTTTTCCCTGGCCGTTTCCGGTTCATCCATTATATTTGGGACTTCTCATCGGATCCGGATATGCCCTTGCGGAACTTCCCACCAGCTTCATCAAACGACGGCTCGGCATTGCACCGTCACACAATGCCGGCGGCATATTAGGATTCATTCTCTCTGTCTGGGACCAGACGGATTCCGTAATCGGAGCCCTTTTTGCCGCACATATCGTCTTACCGGATATCACGCCATCTCAAAGTATCCTGTTATGGATCACAGGTACGGGAATCCATCTGATCCTTGATATGATCCTGTATGCACGGGGATATAAAGAAAAGATTCAAAAACCGCATATTATCACAAAAATACTGTCCCGACTGCAGCGGCAATAACGGGGACGAACAAATTATCACTCCCCAATAGAGAATGGTGTTCTGCCAACGCAATGATAGATGCGGCAATGATTGCCGAAACGAAAAATCCGGGGGATACGTCCCCCACACCAAAACCCATGGCAAGCCAGATCACCAGGGCAATCATGCCGAACATCATGCTTCCGGCCATGGTTTTATCTGCCGATCTGAGTTTCGTACGCGTAAACACAAACCAGATAACCGGATCGGCTATGGTTACAATGAGTACCGCCGCCTGAAACGCGGCGGGATTTTTTATCGTAATCACCGAGGCGGCAGTAAGGCCCAATGGGAACAGGGGTCCGCCGACAGTCTCATACGGCACCCCATCGATCCCTTTGAGTATTTTTTTTTGATACAGAAGGTACATGCCCAGAGAAAAAACACATCCGGTAAATATAATCGCGGCGGGTGGGAGAAAAAACGGCATTGAGGCGATTGTCACTCCACTCAATATGTGAACCAGTTTTCGTGTGTAATCCGCCTTCATTCCGGATGCATGAAGGAATTCTCCCAAAATAAAAATCGAAATAAATATCAGGACATACCAGATCATAGAAATCCCAATCCAAAAAAGTACCAGAATAGTAGTATTGCCGCTACTCCAGCTATCGGATAAGAGGATGCCGGTTTCGGGAATGGTATCCGGGAAACCATAAGCACGGAATGGATGATGAAAGCCGCCTCTAAAAGTAACAGCCTCGACTGCTGAAGGGAGCCAGAAAATACATACCCCAACAGGATGACATGGCTGAACACCACCGGCATACCGGGGTATGCGGACCCGTATTTTGTGTGAACCATCCCGATACTGTTGAACCGTGCCAGGCGGAACAAGCCTGCACAGACAAAAACAATCAATACCGATACCGAATAACTATCCCGCAGCCCGAAGTTCACATATGTGAGTATTGCCGGCCACACCACATACACCAATGAATCGGACAGGCTGTCGTACTGTCTCCCCAATACGGATTCCTGATGGAGTATCCGTGCCGCATATCCATCCAGACAATCGACAAAAAAGCTGGCAAGACCGAAAAAAATACTCCAATACAGTTGACCGTTTATCGCCTGAATAATTGCGATACACGCGGTACTGATGGACACTGTCGTGATGATGTTCGGGATGTTCATAACCCAACCCTCGAGTGCGCCATATCTATGGTAATACGGGCTCCTGACCGGATCATATCCGTTGCACCTTCTACCCCCATGATACACGGAATGCCCAGTTCGCGGGAAATAATTGCGGCATGCGACAGCATTCCGCCGCGCTCCACCACGATTGCTTTCACAAGTGGAAATACGATCGTCCACCCCGGATCCGTCTGGCGCGTAACCAGAATTTTCCCGGCATAAACCGCTGACGGATCAAATGCCGTAAGGACCAGCGCTTCCCCTGTTACGGATGTTCCTGCCGTACCCCGGCAGGCAATGGTACCCGCAATACTGCGCGAAGTTTTGCCTGTCTGACCTTTTTCGAATGTTTTCAGGTCTATACTATCCGATTCGGACACGATTCTGCGTGGCATAGTCAGCGTGCGGTAGTACGATTCTTTTTTCCTCCTCTCCCCCACAATTTTTCGGCAGCTGCCGGGGGTCAAACGACTCCCAAATGCATCAATCGGAAGGAAATACACGTCTTTGGGGTCATCAATATAGCCTCCCGTATGCAAAAAATAACCGGCCAGATTGATATACTGGCGGGCCAGATCAAATATCCGGGTCCGATAGAATCTGGTCAGCTCCCTTCGTCTAACCGATGTATCAAGCCAGATTTTTACTGTTTTAAGGACTGCGTTCTGCACAGGATTCAGACCGGTAAGTCTCCCTGATTTTTCAGGCAATGCAGTGTCCATATGTATTTCCCTCTTTCCCAGGTTGCTGCGGATAAGCCGCATGAGAATAGAGGGATTATCCGCAAAACTGACAGATTCCAATTTCAGTTCGCCGGGAATCCGTGAGCCGTATTCATCCAGGTACCGGCAGAATGATGTCCATAAGTTACGGTTCCGGATATTGTTTTTCAGGTATGCCAGGCTTTGTACTGCACTGTGTTTGAGCATATATTGCCCGACAGCCGTATCACATCTGATCAGCTGTATGAGCTCCAACAATTCACGACCGGGCTTGGCACTTTTTAAACCAAGTGTTCCGCCCGTCATGCTATACGCATACGCTTCACCGTTTTTTCCCAACCATTTTGTACACAGCAGTTTGAATATGCCGCTTGATATCATGACCGCCATATCATTGGCAATTGCCGTACTGAAATCTTTTGTGAGATCAGCTTCAATTTCTTCGTAGATCCTATGGCGGGCTATCAAATCGTCCGAAGAAATAATCCCCGACAACAGACGTTTTTTACCCGTTTCAAATTTTTTCCGAAAGCGTATGCTGAACTGCCGGATTCTCCAGCCCATCGTCAAAAAAATCCACACCATACACAGTGCGATATACACCTGGTAGCCATACGCCCACACGGATCTTCTTTTCGGTTGTATTCCCACCTTCCCCTGCAACTGTGAAGGAATTCCCATCATGTCTTCCAGAAATTTCCCATTAAAGGAATATCCGGGAAACAGGAGAAACATCCGGTGCCAATTGTGCAGCTGGTAATATGCCCTGCCTCCGATATGCGCAAGCATGTGTGAAAACATGTCATCGTGGGATATGATATCGTATTCTGATACGCCAAAGAGCCTGCAAAACTGGATATAAACCTGCCGGTACACCCGGGAGATAAACGAAAATGTCATGGGAGACACGATCCCGGCATAGCTTTCATTGAGATTGGAATTATCAAATACTTTCATGCGGGATTGAGTCGGGATACCGACAGCAGTATCAAATTTAAAAATACAAATACCACCAGACCGGCAAAAAGGAACCGGCTTATGCGTATCCACTCACCGGAGGAATATTTCACCAGAAGAAATCCTGCAGCCGGCAGATATGCAATAACCGGTATCATGAATGCCGTATTTTTATAGACAGGGACCGATAGCACCACACTCAACAGTAGTAAAACGGCTATAATCTCGGCTACTCTGCGATTCCCGTACCGCTGGACATATGTATCGTTCGCCCGCCCGGTTTTTTCCCTGGGCTTTAATTTCCTGCCCATTTCCAACAGAAAAAAACCGATGCCGCAGAGAAATGCCGCAATGATTGTTTCCGCAGAAATTTCAGATGTGCTGTATGAAAACAGAAATATGAACAATACCGGTGTAATCAATTCATGCAGAATAATATTAATAGTAAAGTGCCGACTCATCCATGGTTTCGCAAAAAATTCCCGGCTCATGAAAAACGTATACAGCTGGACAAACAAAAACATAAGCATGTTTGCCCCAAATGCGAACACCACCACGGTCTGAACGAATATGCAGGCGATAAGTACCGGGGTAAGTTCTTGAAGGCGCACAAGCCCCCGCTGGACGGGACGATCCGGATAAAATGTACGGTCGTGTGCGTCATCCTTGAATTCATCCAACAGCCGCAGTTCCAACAGGTACAGGAAAAGACCGGCTGACGCCAGCACCCATGAACCTAAAGAAAACGGGTGGGAACAGGCCAATCCGAAAACGAGTGAAAGCGGTAGCATGTGATGAAGGGGAAACCTGTCTTTCAGATATCCGGATATTTTTTGTGAAATGGTGCTTGACATCATTCATTACTATAGCAGAAAATCTTTATAGATATGGCAAAAAAAATGTCCGGCGACAGCTCTATCTGGAAAAAGACACTTCTTTCGAAATCGGCCCTCCTCATCTACGGCATCGTACTTGGAATAATCCTTGCAAAAATCCTGACTGTCCCCGAGCGTTTTGTTTCATTTTATCAGCGTGATGTTCCGGTGTACGACTCTGCCCCGGCGGATCAGCCCCCGACGGTTGACCTGGTAATCGGAAAAATCGAAGACATCTATATGCTGACAAAAAATTTCCCGTGGTTTTCAAACCTGAATGAACGCATCCTTGTCCGAGTCCCGGAACTGGAGAACGCAAAAGTGACAATCGATATCGCAGACGGTTCCTATACGGCGACACCGGGCTGGTCTGATGACAAAAAACCCACGCTTGTTGTTGACTTCTTGCGGATGGGCCACCTGGAAAAACTGGAGGAATTTTTAGGCGACGGAGAGCTGTCGGAACCGGAAAAATTTGCCATTGCGAACGTCTTTCTGGTTCCAGGTCTTCAGGCCTTATATACCGCGGACGTCCTGTACTTTCCCGGCGACAAACGGTATCTGCAGCTGGACAATTTCATTCAGGTGGAGCTGCAGAACCAATATCAGGTAAAAGATCTTGAGGGTAACCTTGTGGAGGCAAAAGCCACGGTTCTCAATGTAGACGGATATTGGATGGTGTTCCCCGGCTGGCAGGGCCAGCCGGATGTACGCTACAGCGTCAACATCGACCAGCTAATCTCATACTATTACCTGATCAATTACAAATTCCGCGAGGTCAAAGACAGCGACCTTCTGGCACGCAAGGAATTATTCGACGAATACATGACCCTGCGCCGGGATACGCTTGTCTACTCAAAATACCAATAGATCATTCACTTTTATCCAGGTATTTTTTAGCCACCTTGACGGCGATACTGCCGCCGGGAATGAGCATCCCAGCTGCATCCGCGCCAACATCAAAAAGGAAATTCCGGTCAAGAATTTTTCCCATATATTCCCGGAATATGCGGCTTCCCGTACCCACTGATCCTGATAATCCATCCACCTCCACAATCGCATCTTTTTGTTTTGATTTCCAGTGATACTGAAATGCGTATACGGGACGGTAGTACAGATCGACACACGTGACCTCCACATGCTCCTCAAGAATGGTATCTGCCTGAATACCTTTAATCATCCTTGCGAGAGAATCCCGCATGATGGCAGATACACGTGTCTGCGGCGGCACGACAACGGCATTTTTCGGGAGTGTTTTTTCAAACGAATCGGTCACGTCTTTCGCCTGAAGTGCCAGATACCGCATCATAGTTGGATCGTTTCTTCCATCAACTCCGTTGACAGTAACCTCCTCCTTTTCTTCCTGTCTGCAATGCTCAAGTACAGATACATGTATATGGCCGTTTTGTGTTTCATACTGCTTTTGGTGAAGTGTTACCGATTGTACGGTTGCATCACTGACGGGTACAGTGTACGTTGATGCACGATCATATACATATTTCGCAGTTGCGGCCACATGCCAAAAAGGCTCAAGCCGGAACTCTTCATACGTGCATTCAAAATCGTCATCTTTCGGTTTATGCCATAAACTGGCTACTTTATTGAATGCCCCGAACGCGTCAATTTTTTTCACGGATGATCTTTCTTGCGCCTCCTGAAGCGGTATCTGAGGGTGAAAAAATAACACCCGCTGTTTAGCTACCTGGATTTCCATGCGTACAGTGTACCAAGTGTATATGATTCTGACAATTCGCCACAGCCGCCGTTACAGTATTCTCATTTGTGAAGAAAAGGCATGCAGTCATCCTGTGTGTTTTAAAAAACGAACTCCTCTCTTACAGATACAATCATATTAACTGCCACTGTCAGTCAAAAACCAATAACGTGCATTAAATACAAGATAAAACAATAAATGCACTGACGTAGTTATGAATATCAGACCTCTGTGTATCAATAATCCAAAAAGAAGTGCCATCGGGATACTCAAAGCAAAATAGAAGAGTGCCCATTTATAATGAAAAAATAGAAGATTGCCCAGGTGAATAACGGCGACAATGAACGTAAAACGCAACACCAGAGTAAATTCGGGAAGTCCTGAAAGAATGATAAATATAATATAAAGAAAACTAGCCTGCTGAAAAAGTACTTCAAAATATTTGACCGTCATTGACGGATATTCAAATCGCACCATAAACCGTGCATTGCCAGTTTTATCTTTCAAATACCAATCAGGATAAGATCCGATTCGACGGATAATTACCGGAGACAATATCCACAACATCGTCACGAATGCAAATATTCCCAGTGTCACAAAATCCAGAGATACAGATATGATACGATAATGATTCCATAAAAGAATCAGTGAACACACTATAAACCATCCGGACAACAATGCAATTTTTTTCCATTGGGTGCCATCAAACGATTTACCTTTATATCCAATATTCCCGACCCCCAGTACGATCAGAAGAAATAGCAATTGAAATATGATAGTACTCATAGGTGTGGGTTAGTCTCTCCTCACCAGTATATAATTCCACATATCCGACTTTTTTGATACTTCTTCGCCATAAGACGAACCGATGTAGGATGAGTATACCACGGTGCTATAAGTCGTTAATCCGTATTCCAATCAGTACTCCTTTTCCATCATGAACCTGCAGAAAGAAAATGATAATTAATGGAGGGTCTTGCCCAGTTAGATGTTAAATTATAAGTCTTTCTTTTCGGCGATGTTGCGCTAGCAACATGCGTAGATCTTTCTCGATTGTAGCACGGTGATTGAAGCGATATTCGGTCTCTAGGAGAAAAGCGGGGAAGCGTC
>JBGSUE010000034.1:0-14391 GCA_041753515.1 Patescibacteria group bacterium | reverse complement strand
AGGTTATGACACGGCTTTTCTGTTGATATTTGCCTTCTTACATTGTACTGTATTTTGTGATCTTAACAAAAGTAGAACCCATCTCTTAAATGATTTAGGCGTCCGAAATCCTCGCGTACGACGCATCATATCTGCAATTTTTCCACAAACTGTTTCCGCTGTATTTGTTGTTGCAGGAAGATGAAGTGTAGGGTACGTCAAATAACTGCGAAAATCCTGATACTTGTGGAGAAATCCACGGAGTTTTAGGCCAAACCGTTTAGGAAAATTTCCTCCATAGGCATATATACGAAGTCGTGCCAAACTTTGAGAAACTTCTTCATTGTTGACGCTTCGCAACACTAAGAGTGCATGATGATACGCTAACCTTCGAAGTCGTTTTCTGGTAACTGATTTAAACCGATTTCCCAATAAAGGATACAGTATACGAATCAAATGCACATGACATCGTTGCACAATCCATTGGTTGGCACAGGCCATTCGATCAATTCCTAACATCCCGTCAGCAACGACTGCTTGAATACGGTGGATGATATCCGAAGACAGACAGGCAAATGCCTGTTCCCATCCTCGAACTGATTCCGGACCCACCAAAAAGTATGGTTCTGTGATAACTGCATGATCTCCTTCAACAGGTCGTAATAGAATGATATAGAGTGTCCAAGGATTTCCTGAAAAATATAATTGGTACCCATCGATGATCGCAATGAGGGTGCCATTGGGAACAGATGAAGATGGTGTTGTTCGTAGTAAAAACGACAGTTGTGTTTCATGACGTCGTCGGATACGTTCCCGTCCAGTCTTCAGTCGTTTTGCACGATGACGAAGACTTTCAGAGCTGGGGAATGCGATTGATTGAATCGATGCATGGATACGAATAGGAGATCTTCCTCGCTTTCTTTTCCAAACGCTCCACGTACGGTGACATACTCGACACTGGCGTCTTCGATTGCCAAACCGTACAATGAGACCATGACAGCAGGAAGATTTTGCGTGTAGATTTTTCATACACGCGAATTATGCAAAGAATACTGGATTTTGTCTTGCTCTAACTGGAAAAAATTAATTGACCATCAACAGAATTTCCGTGTCATAACCCTTCAGGATATTGTGGAAATATTTTTTCATCTTCACGATCCAACCACTCTCAACCGCCAAGGGAATGACATTGGCACACAATACCGTTCGGTCATACTCTATTCCACTGATAAACAGAAAAAAATTGCCGTACAAATCCTGTCGGAATATCCAAATGCAGTAACCGAAATCAAACCGCTCTCGGTATTTTATCCGGCAGAAAGCTATCATATGGATTATTACCGGAAAAATATCTCCCAACCCTACTGCCGCCTCGTCATAAACCCGAAACTCAATACACTCCGGGAAAAATATTCGGATAAACTGATATAATCGGGTGTACATGAAACAGATAGTGGGCAGATATCTGGTATTTGCAGGAATTCTCCTTATTCCCGGATCAACCGTATGGGCGTTGTATCGGTCCGGCAGCACTGTCCCTCCTGCTCCTATCATCAAAACTCAGGAAGAAGTCATGGGAATTTTTACGACTCCCTCACCCACCCCAACGCCAACACCAACTCCTACACCAAAACCCACTCCCACGCCCACTAACACCCCTACACCAAAACCCACACCGTACCCGGTGACTGGTAGCCAACTGGACAACTGGTTCACGCACTATGCAAATTTCTATAGCATTGATAGGCAGAAATTGTGGAGTGTTGCAGTCTGCGAATCCGGGCTTCGGGTCAGTGCCGTAAACGGCGACTATGCAGGACTGTTCCAGTTTTCCCCGTCTACCTGGATTGCCGTAAGGCTTCGAATGAACATGCCCCATGACCCGGCACTCCGCTTCAATCCCGAAGAGTCCATCAGGACCGCCGCATTTAAAATGTCCCAAAACGGATACGGCGCCTGGCCTAACTGCGGAAACTAAATAACAGTGTCATTGCGAGACCGTTCCCACGGCGAAGCAATCCCGTCGGGATCGCCACGCCAAGCTGCGCTTGGCTCGCGATGACTTTTTTAGAATTATATACATCATATTTCCTTACGTATCTTATTGTATATATACGCCAACATTTCATAGATAAGGATTGATCCTCTTGAAAATGTCTGAAATTTCTTAATTCCGTAAGCCGGACTGCCGGGAGATGATACCGACACCCAGGAAATATCCTTGAGTCCCATTTTTCCGGCAATTGCCAGAGTGCGCCTGACATGCAGATCATACAGCACTAGCGTAACACGATGGAATTTATTTTTTTGAATTATCGAAAGACTTTGCACAAGATTTTCTACCGTTGTTTTTGATAAATCCTCTTCGATAATTTTTTCGGCAGGTATTCCCAGAGACAGAGCGTAGTTCTTCATAACTTTTGCATTTGTCACCCCCACACCCTGATTGTCCCCTGTACTCATAATCACAGCTGCGTCCGGATTTTTTTGAAGATATCTTTTGGCAAGTTTTATGATCTCCCGCGTCGGCTTTGTCGGTCTGGTGCGGTTTTCAATTGCATACGATAGGACAACCAAACAGTCGGTTTTTTCAGGAGGGTTATCATTCATCAGCCAGAATTTCATGACTCTATACTAGCACAACACTTATTGTCTGCAATGGATATATGAGAAAAATAAAAAAATTCTTCAAATCCCTTGGGCCCGGGTTTATCACCGGTGCGGCGGATGACGACCCGTCCGGCATTGCAACCTATTCGATTGCCGGCGCACAGTTCGGATACCGTCTCAATTGGCTTACCCTTTTTCTCCTTCCCATGATGATTTCCATCCAGGAAATGTGCGGCCGTATCGGTATGATGTCCGGTAAGGGACTGGCAGGGGTAATAAAAAAATATTACTCGTCAAAACACCTCTATACCGCCGTTTTTCTCATGACTACAGCAACTATTATAAACATCGCAGCTGATCTGGGTATGATGGCAGCAAGCCTTCAGATGGTTATAGGACTATCCCACTATTACTGGCTTTTTATAGTCACGCTTGTAACTGTCGGTTTAGAAATTTTCATACCATACAAAAAATATTCCGTATATCTCAGATATCTTTCCATGACTCTTCTTGTCTATGTGGTTACGGCATTTTTCACGAAACAAAACTGGCAGGATGTCATTACATACACATTCATTCCGCATATTGAATTTTCTACTCTCTATTTCATGACAATGGTCGGTTTTATCGGAACGACGATATCTCCTTTTCTGTTTTTCTGGCAGGCAAGTGAGGAAGTGGAAGAAGAAATTGAGCATAAACAGATTGCTGATTTTAATAAAAAACCGCATATCAACATCCGGTCGCTTCGGAAAATGGCACACGATACCAAATTCGGCATGATATTCTCAAATGTAATTACCTTCTGCATTGTGCTTACTTCTGCGGCAACGCTTCATAAGGCAGGAATAACGGATCTTGAAACACCCCAGCAGGTTGCACTTGCACTCAAACCGATTGCAGGCAATTTTGCATTCCTGCTGTTTACGCTCGGTATTATCGGGATAGGACTGCAAAGCATACCTGTGTTGGCCGGAAGTATCGCGTATGCAGTCAGCGAAGCACTATCCCGACCGGAAGGATTGGGGAAAAACATGCCTCAGGCAAAACTTTTTTATGCTGTCATCGCCGCAGCGACCGTCCTTGGAGCACTCTTAAATCTGACAGGCATCAACCCTGTGCAGGCTCTCTACTACAGTGCCATCATCAACGGAGTACTCTCCGTTCCCCTCATCGCCATCGTTATCCGCTTGTCGTCAAATCCGGATGTTGTCGGTCAGCGGGTAAACTCAAAAATGCAAAATATCTTCGGCTGGGCCACATTCACGTTCATCGGCATTGCATCCATACTGATGATATACAACATGATCATCTGACAGAATCTTTCCTGCCCACATAATACATATTCCCTCCGGCAAGAGATATGTTGATGTTTCCAATTCCTGTTTTTCCCAAAACGCTCAGCGCTAAACGCTTCACGCTTCCGGGTATCCCCGCCATCCGGACCCAATAAGAGAGCGGGTATCTGTTTACCAGGCTTGCCGCCGTAACTGTAGTAAATCCGAATTTTTCAAACAACATCGCAATAGTTTTTTTGGAAAAAAGATAGATATGTTCAATATCAAAAATCGGTGATTTTTCACCGAACAGTTTCACCGACAGCCCCCCGGTATCGTGTACTACCACAAGCACGTACCCGCCCGGTTTGAGAATCCGGTATGCTTCCTTCACAAAAAGGACCGGATCTGCCAGATGGTCAAGCGTATGAAAACAGCAAACAGTATCAAACGACTTTTCCGGAAACTGGTTTTTTCTGAAAATATCTTTTTTAATATTTTTCCGTATGGAAATATGTGCGTTGTTGACCATATCTTCCCCCGGTTCTACTCCATATACTTTTTTTATGCCGTGGTCGAACAGGGCTTTCAGGAAAAAACCGTTACCGCACCCGACTTCCAAAATTTTCGCGTTCTTCGCAACATGAAGCTTGGAAAAAAGATCTACATACGTTGTGGTTATATATTCTACCTGTGTATCGTACGTACAAACGCTTTCGTGATAAAGACCGGCGATTTTTTCCGCAGGAAGGATCGGATTGGAAAATATCAATCCGCATCCGGCACATTTCACCATGCGGTAATGAATACGGTCAGGCAGACGTCTGGCGGAATACGTTTCCCTATTCAAATCTTTTTCGCTGAACGTAGCCGGATATAGTTCCCTCACAGCATCATTATTACCGCATAAAATACAGATCGTTTGTTTCATATATATATGTATTATAATCAATACCATGAGAAAAAACGCTCTTTCTCAAAAAGCATTTCTTATCCGCAAACTTATTCTCGATATTTCATACAATGCACACGTCGGCCACATTGCATCAGCCCTGTCAGTTGCAGACATTCTCTCGGTTCTGTATTTTAAAACACTCAAAAATAAGGACCGTTTTATTTTATCAAAAGGCCCTGCAGCTGCAGCTCTGTATGCCACCCTCTATCTCAAAAAATATATTTCAAAAAAACAACTTTTTTCATATTGTATGGACAACGGAGCATTAGGTGTGCATCCGGATTACAACCCTGCAATCGGTATGGAGTTCACAACAGGTTCATTGGGACATGGCCTTCCTGTGGGATGCGGACTGGCGCTGGGGTTGCCGGGCCAATATATATATATATTGGTATCCGATGCGGAACTCAACGAAGGATCATGCTGGGAAGCAGTTATGTTTGCCGCCCACCACAAACTCGGCAATCTCACTGTTATAGTGGACGACAACGGCAACCAGGCATTCGGAAAAACGAAAGATGTTCTGGACATCCAGCCGATTGCCAAAAAATTCAAAACCTTCGGGTGGAATGCTATTACAGTCGATGGACATAATCACAAAGAGCTTATCAATGCTTTCATTACATCGTCAAAAAAACCGAAAGCTATTATTGCAAAAACTGTCTCCGGTTATGGAGTATCGTTTATGAAAGGGAGTGTGGACTGGCATTACTGGCCGATGGATGAAAAACAATACAATCAGGCTCTGCAGGATATCAGAAAAATATGAGAAAAGCTTTTATCAGATCACTCACAGATATCATCAAAAAAAATTCCCGGGTTATCCTTCTGACCGGGGATCTGGGATTTACTGTCTTTGAAGACCTCCGTGAGAGGTACCCGAAACAATTTCTGAATGCCGGAGTCGCGGAGCAAAACATGATCAGTATTGCCGCTGGTCTTTCTTTATCCGGCCGGATTCCTGTCTGCTACTCAATCGCATCATTTATCACGGCCAAAACATACGAACAGATCAAAATTGACCTTGCGTCGCACCGTCTCCCCTCTGTCATCGTGGGAACCGGTGCCGGCCTGTCGTATTCTACTGCTTCCATCACACACCATTCGCTCGACGATATTGCCCTCATGCGGCTCATTCCGGATATGAGAATCTATTCTCCGGCAGACAATCAGGAAGTGGCGCTGTGCCTATCCGATGCAATTCATAAAAAATTTCCGTCATATATCCGCCTAACCAAACAAGAGGAGGAGGATGTCCATTTCCCAAAAAAACTGCAATCGGCATTTATCGTAAAAAAAGGGTCAGGAGTTGCACTACTGGGAACCGGAGCTGGAGTCAATATTGCCATTAAAACTGCACAGCTCTTAAAAGATATCAAGCCGACGATCGTGAGCATCCCGGTTCTCAAACCGTTTGATCATACAATACTCAATATTCTTTCTAAACAACATTGGCTATTTGCAACAGTTGAAGAACATGGGACTATCGGCGGACTTGGTTCAATCGTTTCGGAAATGCTGGTAAATATACCGGACAAAAAACCTCTCGTCTTCGGTACGCCCGATGAATTTCTCTGGAAAATCGGAACACTTGAAACACTGCGCAAATATGCAGGTCTTGATCCTTCAGCCATTTCTAAAAAAATTCTTAAAGAATTCAATACTAAAAACCACCAACCATGAACCACCAGCCAATTGCCCTCTCTCTCATCCTTCCAGTCTACAACCAGGCGAATATTATCGAACCGGTTTTTATTCAAATATATAAAACCATACAAAATTTAAGAACTCCGTATGAAATCATCCTTGTGGAAAACGGTTCAACTGACGGTACGGAAAAAGTGACGGCAGGGCTTGCAAAAAAATATACACATACACAAGCAATCCGAACGACCAAAGGATACGGGAGCGCTGTATTGTCCGGGCTTGAGAAATCGCAGGGGGAATACATTTGTTATATGCCATCAGACGGTCAGATAGATCTTTCTGTTCTGCCGGTACTGTGGAAAAACCGCGCCTTCGATATCGTCAAGATAAAACGGATCAACCGGGAAAATATCATGCGGGTATTGGTATCGAAATTTTTTTCACTGATTCTGGCTATACGCTTTCATACGCCGCTTGTGGACATCAACGGCAGCCCGAGAATTTTCAAACGGCAAGCCATGCTCTCACTTAACCTTGCGTACCGCGACTCCTTCATTGATGCGGAAATGCTGGTCAAAGCCCACCGAAGAGGCTGGAAGATCCTGGAAATCCCCATGAAAAACCTCCCCCGCTACGGCGGAGAGTCCTCCCGAAGCTGGAAAACATTTGCGGAGTTTCTAAAAAATATCTATTTGTTTAAAATATAAGGATGGACTCATCTCAGACTCGTGCCAGATACAACAACGACGTCATTTCAAACGGCGGATATCTTTATACCGGAAAACAGGTTTATTCCGCCTGTATTGCCACTAAAAAACAGACGGATGAGATAAACGCACTCATTAAACAATTTTTCCCTGAACCGATTTCCATTCTTGATATGGGATGCGGAGACGGAACATACACAAATGAAATATTCCGGGTTCTCAAACCAAAAAATATCACCGGTTTTGATATTGCCGAAGAAGCCATAAAGGCAGCAAGGAAAAAATTCAAACGCATCCGTTTTGAAAAAGGTGATGCGTACACCATGTCAAAAAAATTCAGGAAAAATCAGTTCCAGCTCGGTGTTTTCAGGGGAGTGCTTCATCACATGGAGTATCCGCAACAAGCCATACAGGAAGTGTCAAAAATCATCAACAGCGTCATCATTCTTGAGCCGAACGGGTTCAATCCAATACTGAAACTCATTGAGAAATTCTCTCCGTACCACATTGCGCACGGTGAAAAATCCTACTGGCCGCCTGATCTGGACCGGTGGTTTGGCGGGGCAGGATACACGGTCCTAGCCAAAAAATATTTCAGCATTGTCCCCTATTTCTGCCCGGCCTGGATTGCACAAATTCTCAAAAGCATCGAGCCGTATTTTGAAAACCTGCCGTTTGTGAACCGCCTCTACTGCGGCGGAATCCTGACGTTATACCAAAAATAACTGTTCACATATCCATCGGGCTCATCAACTGGAAATAGTTACCATCTGGGTCTGCAAACGTTGCAATAAGCATGTCGGAGTCCCCATCTTCTCTGGGATGATACGGCTCTGCAATTACCTTAGCCCCGAGTTTTTTTATGCGTTTAAATTCCCCTTGCACATCTTCCGTTTCAAAATTGAACATAATCCTGGCTGGTTCTTTGCTTTTACCATGAATTTTGTCATGTGATCCGATGGTAAAAAATCCCGTCCCGACGGAAAATCCGACAAAATCTCCACCGGACCACCCGGGTTTGGCTCCGAAAACTTTCTCATAAAATCCGGCCAGTGCTTTCGGATCCTGGCTGAAAACGAGTAATGAATTGAAATTTAACATATACTTCCTCCTTTATGTAATATATATCACAAATAAATATCATTGACAATCTGGTATAATACTATTATTGGAAGGAGCATGCCTATGATCGGAATATTCTTGTCTGCAATTACCCAGTTTGTTATAGGATTTATTGAAATTGCCATCGTCCTTCGTATAGTCCTTAAAATGCTCGGGGCTTCAACTGCTGCACCCTTTGTTGCATGGCTGTATGAGACAACGGGACCGATGTTAGCTCCTTTTAACGGCGTATTCCCGACACCGTCAGTTTCGGGCGGCTTTGTATTGGAGATTTCAGCACTCGTTGCACTTGTGGTGTATGGACTGGTCGGCTTTCTCATCAATACCCTGGTGACCAACGCCACCAAACCGCACGAGGAAAAGCCTGAACCGCCGCACCGGTATCCGCACGACCGGCGATAACCGTTACGGCCAGCCGTATACTCTGGATAATGCCCAGAATTTCACCGGTTTTGGTACAATTCTGTCCAGAAAATAATACAGGTGAGCATCAAACCCAACCAAATACCGGAGTTTCGGATGTTTGGTGTCACTAATCGACCAGATCTTGCGGGCGACTATTTCCGGATTCATGGCAAAAATGAGCTTTGATTTTTTTGCACGCTCAAGACGCCTATGGAACGTATCAAAAACCCGTTTGTATACTGACCGACCGGACAGGGACTGTTTCGGATGTTTTTTATTGTTCACAAAATTCGTCTGAAATGTCCCTGGCTCTACCACCACCACACGGATACCGAACGGACGAAGCTCAAATGCAAGAGCCTCGCTCACTGTTTCCAAAGCAAACTTGGATGCACTGTACATACCATAAAGAGGAAAAGATACACGTCCGTTTATTGAGCTCACATTAATAATTAATCCGTTTTTTTGTTTTCTCATAATCGGTGCCACATTGTGGATAACGCGTATCGCACCGAAAAAATTCGTTTCAAACTGTTCTTTAACCTCATCAATCGTAAAATCTTCAATAGCTCCGATGTATCCGAATCCGGCGTTGTTCATAAGAACATCGATTGTGTCAGTTAATCTGGAGATTTTTCCGAATGCATGCACGACACTTCTATCATCTGAAACATCCATTTCAACAATCCTGATGGTGTCTGATACTTTCTTAAGATCCGAACAGTCGGATGTTTTTCGAACACATGCAATGACTTTCCACCCGTTTTGCGTAAAAAGTTTTGCAGTTTCAAGCCCGAATCCCGAACTGGCTCCCGTTATGAGGATAGTCATTGCTATATTATAATACGGAAGTATGAACCCGAAACGGATACTTATGATCTCCTACCACACGTGCCCCTTAGCAAGTATTGAAGGTAAAGAATCCGGCGGAATGAATGTGTACGTTGCGGAACTGTCAAAAAGCTTGGGAAAACAAGGCTATGCGGTTGATATCATCACCAGAAAGCAGGAAACGGATTCGGATGATATTATTGAGATGAGTGAAAACGTCAGGGTTATCCACCTTCCGGCAGGTCCTTCGAAAGATTTGGATAAACATGATATCATCAGGTTTATTCCGGATTTTGTATCATCATTTTCCGCATTTCAACAGTCACAAACCATATCCTACGACCTGATCCACGCCCATTATTACCAGTCCGGATTCATTGCACAGCTCATCCTGAGGCACATGAAAAAAGTTCCGCTAATCGTCACTTTCCACACGCTGGGACTATTAAAAAATCTTGTTGCCAGAAGTATTGGCGAACAGGAAACGGCAGAGCGTATCCGTATTGAACAGACTCTTGTTCAGGAAGCAAATGCAATTATTTCCCCCTCAGACAGCGACCGGCAATACCTTGCGTATTTATATGGTGCAGATGCAAAACGCATCCATATGATACCCCCGGGAGTCAATACCGATGTCTTTCATCCGATGGACAAAACCACCGCAAGACAGCACATTGGAGCCAATGCGGATAATAAAATTATCCTGTTTGTGGGACGTATTGAACCGCTCAAAGGGATCGATACGATTCTGTACGCCATAAAAATTCTCACGACGAAAAATCCCCATATCAAAATATGCATGTGTATTATCGGCGGAGATCATGCACAGCATGCAGAAAAAAAACCAACTCTCCTCAAGCAGCTTCGCACGCTTGAACGCATGCTGGGAATATCGAATATCGTTACATTCATTCCGCAAAAACAGCAAGATGAACTATCGTATTATTATAATGCTGCGGATGTCACGCTCTTACCATCCCATTATGAATCCTTCGGAATGTCTGCAGCCGAATCCCTTGCCTGCGGCACACCGGTCATCACCACCAATGTTGCAGGAATTTCAAGCACCATCGATTCATCCCTGGAGTCCCTCATAACCACAGTCAATAACCCGATTCATCTATCAGGTCTCCTTGAACGGGTGCTGACAAATTTCAATATTCAAAAGAAGATTGCATCATCGCTCAAACAAATCCGCATAAGAAGTTGGGATGAAATAGCCGGCGATACTGCCGGAGTATACCGGCTTCTATCGCCTAGTTGACAAATATCCTATAATTTAGTATTATACGCCTCATGACTAAAGCAGTGATGTCAGTATTCTTTATAATTTTCACTATAATTTTTTCAGTTGTTCATCCCGTAAAAGTTATCGCTATACCGGAAAAATCTACCCATGTTGGTCGGTATATCGTCGTTATGAAACAACACGGTATACAGACTGATCACTTAGCAAATGAACTGACCCGGATATCACAAGCTAGAATATCCCATAAATATTCTAACTCTCTGCACGGTTTTTCTCTGGAAATTCCGGTTTCTGCCGTGGAAAACATTCGGAAAAATCCAAACGTGAAATATATCGTAGAGGACAGGCAAGTTACTGCAGGAAGATTGCCGTCTAGATTCAAACCGCTTCCCAGACCAACGAAACCGCCAAAAGTCACTCCCACCCCCACTCCCCAACCCACACCGGTTGCAGATCCGGAATACCCCAATGGCATAAAGAGAATCGGAATCACAAAACCCGCAAGTGCCGCCGGGGTTGCTGTCGCCGTCATTGACACTGGTATCGATCTGGATCACCCGGAATTTGCAGGACGGATAGTTGCAAATGTTTCCTGTGTAGATGCAGTTCAGACGGGAGACGATGATAACGGACATGGCACCCATATCGCCGGCACCATTGCTGCTTCAAAAAATGGAGTAGGTGTTGCCGGAGTTGCACCCGATGCAAAAATTATTGCCATAAAAGTATTGGACCAAAACGGTGTAGGAAGCTGGTCATCCGTGATTTGCGGTATTGAAGCTGTCAATGTCATGGCAAAGATATACAACATAAAAGTTGCCAATATCAGTCTCGGAGGATATGGGACAAGCGATAACAACTGCGGAATCACAAACAATGACCCTCTGCATACAGCCTTGTGTAATTCATCTCAAAAGGGTATTACATATGTGGCTCCCGCTATGAACAGCACCGATGACGCATCACGGTATATACCCGCTGCATATGATGATACCGTTATCACCGTATCCGCACTCGCAGATTCCGATGGTCGCCCATATGGCATAGGATTGACAACTCCATTCGGACCGGATGATACGTTTGCCGATTTTACCAACTTCGGACCGGTTATCGATATTGCCGCACCGGGTGTAAACATCTATTCAACGTATAAAAACGGCATATATGCAACAATGTCCGGCACAAGCATGGCTGCTCCTCATGTTGCGGGGGCTGCAGTACTCTATGCCGCACAGCATCCGGAAAGTACATGGATACAAATCCGTAACGCACTCATCCAAAACGCAGAACCGATGGACGCCGGCCACAGTGACCCGTCAGGATTGCATCCCGAACCACTTATCCGCATTTCATCAGGCTAATTTTACTTTCATTGACAAAGGTTTATACTGAAAGTATGAACCGGTATATATGGCATGCGTGTGTTCTCATTCTTTATTTCCTTCTGACGCCATTAATATATGCATCAACCGTTCCCTGCTCCAAAAATTGCCCCACTACTCCTGCCGGCACAACAACTGCAGATTGGCCAATGTTGGCCGGCAATCTTGAACGGACAAATTGGAACACAGAGGAAGTACGCGGTGTCGTCTATCCCGAATGGTATACGGTCATCAATGCACAAATCGCCCGGGAAAGTCAGATTATTGCAGCGAATAATGCTCTCTTTATTTCAACAGATAAAGGCCTTGTAGCCATGAATGCCGCAACAGGAACTGCCTTATGGACTTTTGGTACACATATGCCTTTGGGATCTGCACCAACGTACGCAAACGGCATCGTCTACGCAGGAGGCTATGACCGACGCATCTATGCAATCAATACATCGGACGGTAAGCTCAAAACCGGATGGACATTTGTAGAGGCCGGTGCAGGATTCGAGACAAATCCAATTGTCGTGAATAACCGTGTATACGCAGGCAACCGTGACGGATATATGTATTGCCTGGATGCAGCGACAGGCGCTCTGATCTGGAAATGGCGGGATGAAACAGATGAATGGCCGGACGCACCCATCCGTTATTCTGCCGCATACAAAAATGGTGTCATTTACTGGGGCCAGGATAATGCCCATGCGTACGCACTCAAAGACAACGGATCCACCCCGGCTCTTGTCTTTAAATCCGCACAGCTTCCCGGCGTAGGTTTCAGCACATACTGGACAATTCTGTATCATGATCCTACATCAAATAAAGACTATATCGTATTATCGGGAACAAAAAAAGATAATTCGTTTGTCTGGTGGAATACTCCCGACCAGGACTATTATTACTACAGGGAAAATTATGATATCCACGGCAGCGTACCGTTCGGCACCTATGTAGGAGCCAGGGGGAATGTCGCCGGCGAATGGGTAAGCGGGACAGCTACCATCGATGTGTCCAAAATTCAAAATTATTTCAATGCAAAACCTCACAAACGCCACGTCATGATACTGGACAGCGCTAACGGTTCGGAATTCAAACCATATGCTCCATACAACTGGATGGCAACGCACGGAGGCACACAGTACCCGCCGCTTATCTCAGGTATCGATGGCGTCATGTATCACTATATCGGATACCAATACGGCCCGGACGCCAATACCTATCCGAATATGGGAGCTTCAGGGTGTATAGCAGGATGGAAATTCGGCACACAATACATCAGCGAAGTCTGCCATTGGCCCCGGGGGTATGCAGACGAACCGGTTCAGTATACAGCAGGAGGCAATCTCATATATTGGGTTGAAGGTTTCAATATGCCGTATGGCGCATTTGAAATCAATAAACCGCTCGGAACAAATGCCAGCTGGGAGTATGCGCCATGTGCTGGTGACTGTCTTGGCATTCCAAATCACGGAGGCGACGGACCACTGACGCCATATAAAAACCGGCTGTATATGCTGGACGGCAATGCTATCATTGCATTTGGCTCATCCAATACGAAAACAGAAAAACCGTCCATTACAATCGGAAACCCGACAACTACCCAAAGCACACAGACTCCATCATCTACAATCCGCCAGAAACTGGAGCAGGAATTGCAGAAAATGATGTCTGCCGGAGTTCTCAGGCCCGGGTATCACGACTCCGGAATCTGGGGATCGTATGTCAACGGCGCCTATTCCCCGTTCGGTGAAATACCGTATACAACCGGTGACCATATTGCGGAATACTTTCATACGCCGGGCGACACGGTCACGACGCTCGTATGGGCATATCCATACGTCTCTTCAACTATACAAACCCAGATTAAAAATTACCTTTCCGCTTATTATGGTCCGGGAAAATCCAATGATATTTCAACGATTGCCCATATCGGATGGAAAAACGGCGCACAGAGAGAGATCTATCTCGATACACCGGAAATCATTGATGTTGCTAAAAGAAATTGGGAGGATATGAATCTGACAATTGCAGCCGCACCGCGGACAACCAGCCAATACCCCGATGGGTATATTACAAAAATCTGGAATTTCCCGCAGGATTCTTTTTACGGAGCTTGGAAATATGCACAGCTTTTCCCTGACCAGGCAGGAACCCTTTTCAATGCCATAAAAGGAAAACTTGAGTCCCCAAACCTCGCAAATCCGGACCTTACGCATCTGCCATACATCCTCAACCAGTG
>JBGSUE010000033.1:0-6261 GCA_041753515.1 Patescibacteria group bacterium | reverse complement strand
TTTTTTTGTTTTTTTCTTTTGTTCTGGCATGGTGCAATTTTACACTAAAACCCAGTCGCATACAAGAGTGTGACCGGCGTGTCTTTAAGAAACCGGTGCAGTGCTTTTAAAAATTTTGGGCTTCAGCCAATCATCCGGAGGGTTTTTGATCTCAGGTTTATCCGATTGTCCATTGACCGGTTTTTCCTGTTGTTTTTCAATGCGGGCGGTAAACCGTTTTGCCCCTTCACGCATGAGAACTGCTGTCATCTCGAACGTATCCGCACCCACAAGAGGACTTTGAAAATTATTTGTTCCGGAAATAACAGCGTTAAGAAGGTTTGTTGCGATATCCTGATTCATCGTCCATCCGAAGTCCTTCACAATTTTCCCGACAATTTCTGCCGTTGTGGCGCTGGTCGGATTGATGATATTCACTGATCCAAAATTTCCGTTGTTTGCATGACGGTCAATATTGATGACAGGAATCTTTTTGTCCGCATTCATGGATTCCATGTCAAACACTCGCTTCACTCCCCCGGGGTGTATCGTATCAATGATGATGACTGCATCAAAAACTGCTCCTGTTGAAGAAAATTTCACCTTATCGGAAGAAAAATCATCAAATCCAGGACGCGGCTCAATGACAAGGTTAAACAGGTTATTTTCGATATTATAACTGACTTTTTCGATCGATCCTTCCCGATAATCAAGGGAAATAATGAAATTTTTGTTTTTAAGTGCAGTTTGAAACTTGTCTACACCAATATACCCGGAAAATTCTACTGTCATTGGGTCAGCACATGCGCAATGCACTTTTTTATTCAGGGATTCCAGCATAAGCATGAGCGCGAGCGTGCTACCCACACCGTCATGTGTGGGACGGTCATGAAGGAGTAGAAGTATATCGGATGATTTATCAATAATCTCCCGAGCTTTGGCTATATCTGACTGATTATACATATATATAACCTATAAAATAGATCAGGTTCTGAAGGCAATTATAGCATCACTGAGGGAAAAATCAACAGTCCTGTCAAAAATGATTCCGCATTCTTTTCCGGCCTCTAATTTATTTACATCATCCTTCCCATGGCGCAAAGACTTTATTTTGGCCGTGTAAACCTGTTCTTCGTTTCTTAGGATCCTAACGGTATCGCCTTTTGCAAACCTTCCTTCTTCGATTTTCACTCCCGCCACCCTGAGATTGTTGAAAGGAAACTCTGCAATAATTTTACCTTTTCCCAACTCCTTTTCAGCCTCATTTTCCAACATCCCCTCAGCAGCATCAGACAACTCTTCCAGCAATTGGTAAATAAGCGTATATGTACGCACAATAACACGCTCTGATGAAGCAAGCTTTGCGATGGCGTTTGATGCCTTCACCTGGAATCCAATAATTGCTGCCTTCGTCGATTTTGCCAATAATACATCCGCTTCGCTCACATCACCCAAACCATGCTCAACAATGTGAATATGCTCATTCAGTGATTCTTTCACCGCCTCAAGCGAACCGGCTGTATCCGCTTTTAATAAAATATTCAATTCTTTATTCTCAACTTCTTCAAGAGGTTTTAAAAAATTTGGAATGGAATCTTTAATTTCTTTCGATTCTTCCGCCATTTTAATCTGTTTTTCTGATGCATGTGTCGAAAGGATGCAGCCCACAACAGGCAACTGATCAAAACCCAATACTTCTGCTGCATATCCTGGGGCAACTTCTGGAACATGAGTCCCCTTATCAGATATCAAAGCCCTCACCCGGGCAATCTTCGTATTTTCCTCATACAGGACATCACCACTATGGAGCGTTCCACTCTTTACCACAAGAGATACTGTCATACCTTTCCCTTTATCTATCCGCGTTTCAATTACATGGGCTTGAAGCAATCCTTCAGGGTTATTTTCCAATCCTGTCATGTCTGCCATAAGAACGATCAGATCAAGCAGAGCATCAATTCCCGTTTTATTTTTTGCTGATACAGAAATTATAGGGACAGCACCTCCAAACCCTTCAACCTGAACATCATGCTTGGCTAAACCTTGCTTCACTTTTTCTACATCTCCCGTCGGCAGATCAATTTTGTTGACTGCTACAGCAAACGGAATGCCTGCCTCCTTAATCTGTCTGATGGATTCAATTGTCTGAGGTTTCACCCCATCATCTGCAGCCACAACCAGAATGGCAATATCTGCGCTGTGAGCACCTCGGGAGCGCATTTGAGAAAATGCTTCATGACCGGGAGTGTCGATAAAAGTAATAGTGCGGCCTTCTTTTGTACCCACAGAGGTGGCGCCAATTGATTGTGTTATTCCGCCATGTTCACGGGAGGCAACGTTGGTAGCCCTGATTGCGTCCAAAAGTGTCGTTTTACCATGGTCTACATGCCCGAGGACCGCCACAACGGGCGGACGTGGTGAAATACCCGCAGATGACTGAGTCTTTTTTGCCATAATTATTTCGTGCCTCGGTATGCTTCATACTGAAGGCTTTACTTTTTTTTCCGTATTCTGTTCTCCGTCTTCCGTTTTCATTTCTTTTTCTTTTATATCCAGCTTCCAGCCAGTCAATTTAGCTGCCAGCCTGACATTTTGCCCGTCGCGCCCGATAGCCAGAGATAATTGATCCTGTGGAACAAATACTGTGGCTGTTTTTTCCTCATCATGAAGTTCAACAGATATCTGTTCTGCCGGAGCCAATGCCGCAATGATAAACTGCTTCGTATCATCACTCCACTGGATCACATCCACTTTTTCACTCCCTCCAAGCTCGTTAATAACAGCCTGAACTCGTACGCCTTTCTGGCCGACGCAGGATCCGACAGGATCAACACCCGACTGTGATGAATAAACAGCAATCTTTGTCCGTCCGCCTGCTTCGCGTGCAACAATCCGAAGCTCTACCGACCCTTGAGCCACTTCAGGCACTTCACGCTTAAACAAGCCTTCCACAAGACCTTTGTGTGCCCGGGATACAATAATTTCATTCCCACGGGTTGTTTCACGGATTCCTTCGATATAAAAAGAGAGACGCTGATTCAGCCTGTATTGTTCGCCTTTGCTTTGCTCCCCGGGCGGCATGACTGCCTGAGTCCGGCCGATGTCCACAATAATATTCGGCCCGTCATACCGGAGTATCATACCTGATACTATCGTACCGATTTTCATTTGGAAATCAGACAATACTGCCTGCTTCTCAGCCTCACGGATTCGCTGGAGGATGACTTGCTTAGCGGTTTGGGCTGCAATACGCCCAAATCCCGGCGGTGTCACATCCTTGCCGTCTTTGAGGATTTTTGCTTCACCATTGTCCGGATTCAATTCCACAATATACTGTTCAATTTCATCGGACCCGTAGTCTTTGCGATATGCGGCAAGAATTGCAGCTTTAATTGTTTCAACAACAATAGCGGGATCTATCCCCCGTTCGGTGGCTACCTGGTTTAACGCTAATGCAAATTCTGATCGTACAATCGCCGGCATATATTTATTAAAAAAGGCGGGTTCCCCCACCTCATAAATTACGTATACTAAAGAGTATTATACCACCGGCGAAAAAATGGTCAAGCACTACCCATTTCAGACTTGAGCTCTTCAAACAGCTCTTTCTGCCTTCGGGTGAGATGGGTGGGAACAGAGAGAGTGAGCTTGACATATTGATCCCCGCGGCCGCCATCCCTGACATGGGGCATACCTTTGCCGCGAAGACGAACGAGTGTCCCCGGTTGGGTACCCGGCTGGACACGGATTTTCACGTCGCCATCAACTGTGGGTACTTCCACGACATCGCCCAGCGCCGCCTGGGGAAATGTTATTTCATGTGTCACGATAATATCATCTCTTTCACGCTGAAATTTCTTGTCGGGCCTTACTTCAACGACGATATCAAAATCATCAAACCTGATCTGAGACCCTGTATCAACACCGGGCGGAATTTTTATTGTTTTTTTCTCACTCCCTTCTCCTGCTGCGCCCCGGGGAAGATGGACATCACGTGTTACGCCCCGGACTGCATCCATGAAATCGATTGAGATCTGATACGCTTCACGCCTGTGATGGGTTCTACCGGCAGCCCTGCCGAACCCTCCGCCAAAAAAGCTTTCGAAAATCTCAAACGGATCGATAAAATCGGATCCGCCAAACGGCGACCCGCCCCCGCCTGATGAGTAATAATAAGAAAACGGACCCTGCTGCCCGTATGGGTTCCCGCCTCCCATTCCGGACCTGAACGCATCATGGCCAAACTGGTCGTATGATTCTTTTTTCTTAGGGTCAGACAGCACCGCGTACGCTTCATTTATTTCCTTGAATTTCTCGTGTGCTGAGGGCGACTTATTGCGGTCAGGATGCCACTGCAGGGCAAGCTTTCTATACGCAGACTTGATCTCCGCCGAAGAAGCGGATTTGCCAACGCCCAAAACCTCGTAAAAGTCACGCTTGGCCATTAACTCACCACTTCTCCTTCTTCAACTTTTCCATCGTCTTTTCCGCCAGAGGCGGATCCCCCTTTGGGGGATTTCTTGCTGTTATTTTCTTCCTGCGGAGTACTTTGTTGCTGATTATACATGCTTGCCCCGACTTTTTGGACGGCTTCAGAAAGCTCATTGGATTTTGCCTCAATTTCCTCTTTCTTGCCGCTTTCCAGTACATCCTTCAACGCTTTGATCTTTTCCTCAACTGCCGTCTTCTCTTCCGGCTTCACTTTATCGCCGGCATCCTTGAGTGTCTTTTCCGCCTGGTAGATGAGGTTATCCGCCTTATTTTTCGCCTCTATTGCCTCTTTTTTGGCAGTATCCTCTGAAGCGTGCGCTTCAGCTTCCGCTTTCATCTTTTCCACCTCATCTTTGTCAAGACCGGTTGACCCTGTAATCTTTATTGTGCTTTCTTTCCCCGTTGCCTTGTCTTTTGCCGTGACATTCAAAATGCCGGAGGCATCGATATCAAACAGTACCTCAATCTGAGGGACTCCTCTGGGGGCTGACGGAATGCCGGAAAGGACAAAACGACCGAGTGACTTATTGTCTGTCGCCATCGGACGCTCTCCCTGAAGAACATTAATTTCCACCGATGTCTGATTGTCAGAAGCAGTTGAAAACGTCTCCGATTTACTGGACGGAATCGTCGTATTACGCACAATAAGCGGCGTGGACACACCCCCAAGAGTTTCAACTCCGAGAGTTAACGGCGTCACATCCAAAAGAACAACATCTTTAACATCACCTGAGAGTACTCCCCCCTGGACAGCCGCACCAATTGCCACAACCTCATCAGGGTTGACCGACCGGTTCGGATCTTTTCCGAAAAACTTCTTGACGACTTCAATAACCTTCGGCATTCTGGTCATGCCTCCGACCAGGACAATCTCATTCACATCCGTAACCTTAATCTTTGCGTCGGCAAGGCATTTTTTCACAGGCTCGATCGATTTTTCAATAAGTTCTTCGACGATGGATTCAAGCTTCGCCCGGCCGAGTTTCTTGACCATATGCAGCGGTCCGTCTTTCCCTTGTGTGATAAACGGTAAATTGATTTCCGCCTCAAGAGAGCTTGAAAGCTCAATTTTCGCTTTCTCAGCTGCGTCGCGCAACCGCTGGAGAGCTTGCGGATCTTTGCGCAAATCAACACCGTTTTCTTTCTTAAATTCGTCTGCCAGCCAATCAAGGATCTTCTGGTCAAAATCGTCACCGCCAAGATGTGTATCCCCGTTGGTTGCTTTCACCTCATATACGCCGTCCCCAAGTTCGAGTATGGAAATATCAAAAGTCCCGCCGCCGAGGTCATATACAGCAATTGTATGAGTATTCTTCTTATCCAATCCGTAGGCGAGCGCTGCAGCGGTCGGTTCATTGATAATTCGCAGAACTTCAAGACCGGCAATCTCCCCTGCCTGCTTTGTGGCCTGGCGCTGGGAATCATCAAAATACGCGGGAACCGTAATAACAGCCTGAGTAATTTTTGTGCCCAAATACTGCTCGGCATCAGCCTTAATTTTTGAAAGGATTTTTGCGGATATTTCCTGCGGCGTAAACTGGCGTCCCTCTACTTCCACAACCGCCAT
This sequence comes from Patescibacteria group bacterium, assembly GCA_041753515.1. GTDB lineage: Bacteria > Patescibacteriota > Microgenomatia > UBA10105 > UBA927 > JBGSUE01. The sequence continues at coordinate 224 of JBGSUE010000033.1, read as the reverse complement.
ATCATTTTTACCGCCTTTAACAGTGTACGGCAGCCATTTCACATCGCTTTGCACGCTTTTATCCGAATATTTCCTGCCCATGAGGCGCTTAACGGAAAAAACTGTCGTTTTTGGGTTAATAACCATCTGGCGTTTTGCTACATCACCAACAATATTTTTTATTGGATCAACAACAGAAGGGATGACATTGCGTCCTTCCGCTGAATAAATTACTTTCGGTGCCC
>JBGSUE010000032.1:0-62877 GCA_041753515.1 Patescibacteria group bacterium | reverse complement strand
GATCGCAGAGGCTGAATAACAGCACGGGATGACGGACGCTGAGTTGCATCAATAAGACTATCTACAGCCTCCTGAAGCATTCGTTTTTCGTTGCGCAAAATTATTTCCGGAGCTCCCAGATCCATGAGATGCCGCAATCTATTATTCCGATTAATCACCCGTCTGTATAAATCATTCAAATCGCTTGTCGCAAACCGGCCGCCTGTCAATTGAACCATCGGACGCAAATCCGGCGGGATAACCGGCAAAATATTCATAATCATCCAGGAAGGATTAACATGAGCCCTGCGAATACCATCTACCACCCGCAATCGCTTCGTAGCTTTGATATGACGCTGTCCGGAACTTCCTTGGATCTCTTCACGCAAATCAGCTGCAAGTTTGTCCAGATCAATCTTTGTTATAACGTCCGATATAGCCTCTGCACCCATTGCAACAGTAAAACACGACGTTGCATCGTAATCCAGAAGTCTTAAATATTCATCTTCAGATAATGTTGCGAATTGCCGTATGCTGCGGACAATTGAAAGAAGCGAGTCAAGAACCTGTTTTGTTTTTTCGATCTCTTTTTTCATCTGCTCTTCCAAATTCTTAATTTCCTGTTTTACCTTCAGCTCAAGCTCTGAGAGTGCAACTTCTTTTGTTTCACTTTTCAATTTTTCTTTAAGGTTTTTCTTTTGACTGTCGGACTCTTCATATTTTGCTTTCTTTTCCGTTTCAAATTTTTCTTCCACATCGTGTATGCGTTTCTCACCAGTCTGCTGAATTTTTTCAATAACACTTTTCTTTTTTTCTTCATCTACTTTTATGATTAAATATTGTGCAAAATATATAACACCTTCAAGCGCGCGTGGGCTTATATCCAAAAGCAAAGACAACTTGGATGGAGCACCCTTGAAAAACCATACATGAACAACCGGCGCAGCTAATGTAATATGCCCCATCCGTTCACGGCGGACTTTGCTTTGAGTCACCTCAACGCCGCATTTATCGCATATAATCCCCCGGTACCGTATCCTTTTATATTTTCCGCAATAACATTCCCAGTCTTTTGTGGGACCGAAAATCCGTTCATCAAATAACCCGTCTTTTTCAGGTTTCAGGGTTCTGTAATTTATGGTTTCCGGTTTTGTAACTTCCCCGTACGACCACGATTTTATCTCGTCAGGGGAAGCAAGCTTCACCTGAAGACCCGAAAAATCAATGATGTTATTAAAATTTCCTTTTCTATCCATATTTATGCTTCCTCTCTTGTAGCATCCTGTACCGCCTCCGGGATATCTTCAACCTTTTCTTCACCGCTTGCTGATGCAAGTTCCTTAGCTGCCACAACTGTTTTTTCTTCATCAGATGCTGTCTGAGTTTGTGTGTTTTGGACAAAAGGCTTAGCGAGAACAACACCAGTCGGATTCACATTGAGTCCTAATGCCTGTAGTTCCTTTACTAATACTTTAAATGATTCCGGTACAGTTGAGGCGGGAATATCCGTTCCTTTTACAATTGCTTCAAATGCTTTAGCACGGCCGACTACATCATCTGATTTTATTGTCAGCATTTCCTGCAAAATATGTGAAGCTCTATGTGCTTCGAGGGCCCAAACCTCCATTTCACCCAAACGTTGTCCTCCCATCTGCGCTTTACCTCCGAGCGGCTGCTGTGTAACTAAGGAATATGGACCTGTTGATCTGGCATGAGTTTTATCCTCTACCATATGGATAAGCTTCATGATATATCCCGTCCCAACAACTATCGGTTCTTTAAACGGGGTTCCGGATCGTCCATCGAACAACATGCTCTTCCCGTCTTCAGACAAACCTGCTTCCCGAAGCATTTCCGTAATAAGCTCTTCCCTGATCTTCTCAAATACCGGAAGTCCAATTTTCTTTCCTAATTTTTCTGCCGCAAATCCGAGATGTGCCTCCATAAGCTGCCCTAAATTCATCCTCGACAGCACTGATAATGGCGAAATAATGACATCTACGACAGTACCGTCCTCAAGATATGGCATATCTGCCTGTGGAACAATTTTTGAAATAACCCCTTTATTGCCATGACGTCCTGCAAGTTTATCTCCGACTACCACTTTTCGCACCTGTGCAACTTTGATAATAATTTTCCTATTAGTTCCCGGTTCAAGCTCATCACCTTTTTCCTTATCTAATATTTTTACATCAATAACTGTTCCACGTTCTCCGTGTGGAATCCGTAAACTTGTATCGCGGACTTCTCTGGCTTTTTCACCGAATATTGCACGAAGAAGACGCTCTTCTGCGGTAAGTTCAGTTTCTCCCTTTGGTGCAATCTTTCCTACAAGGATGTCATTCGGTCCGACTTCCGATCCCACAACAATAATTCCATCAGTATCCAGATTGCGCAACGCTTCTTCTCCCACATTCGGAATATCACGTGTTGTCTCTTCCGGTCCTAACTTTGTATCAACAACACTGACCTCATATTCCTCAATATTGATACTTGTCAAAATATCCTCACGAACCAATCTTTCCGAAATTACTATTGCATCTTCATACCCCAATCCGTCGAAACTCATATATGCGATTGTCACGTTTGACCCAAGCGCTAACTCTCCATTTTCACATGCCGGCCCATCAATAAGCACACTACCTCTCACGACTTTATCTCCTGTTGACACCATGACTCTCTGGTTGTAGCACGTCGACTGTGAAGAACGTGAAAACTTATCAACAATAAATGATTCGGTTTGTCCATTCTGATACTCAACCTCGATTTTCGATCCGTCTCCGTACGTTACTACACCTTCATCTTTTGCTGTAATAACCCGTTCCATTGCCGCGGCTATTGATACTTCCATTCCTGTACCAACAATAGGCGACTGAGGCAGGAGCAATGGAACTGATTGGCATTGCATATGGGTGCCCATCAATGCTCTATTGGCTTCATCATTGGCCAAAAATGGAATTAATGATGCAGGTCCGCCGACAACTTCCCTTGGTACAGCATCTATATACTCTACGTTTTCAGTATCAGTTTCTAAAAATTCTCCCTTATAACGGACAGGAACACGTGCATGAACAATTTCCCCTTCATCATTGATTGGTACTGTTGCATGTGTAATATAATGATACTGTTCATCACTTGCATCAAGATATTCAATACGATCAGTAATTTTCATTTTCACCGTGTTATTATTCGAAATCTTTTCTATCTTTCTATATGGAGCTTCAAGAAAACCATAGTCATTCACTCGTGTATAGAGTGACATGTATGTAACAAGTCCAATATTGGGCCCTTCAGGACTTCGCACCGGACAGATTCTTCCGTATTGTGATGCATTGATATCACGTATCGAAAACGATGCACGTTCTCTGGATATTCCACCGATACCCATAACGGTAAGCCTCCGAAGGTTGTCAACTTCAGATAATGGATTTGTCTGATCAAGAATTGTCGACAATTGACTTGTACGGAAAAAATCATTAATTGCTGCAATTATCGGCCGTGCGTTGACAAGTTGAGATGGTGTAAGATCAATAGCTGTTGGACCAGCTAAACTCATTTTTTCACGCACAGATCTTTCAAGGCGCAATAAACCAACCCTGAATGCATTCGTCATGACGAGTTCACCGACACGACGCACTCTCCGGTTTCCCAAATGGTCAATATCGTCCACATCTCCTTTGCCGTTGGCAAGAAGTATCAAGTACCGGATGCTTCCGATAATATCCTCCCGGGTTAAAACCCAATGATCCTTATCATTAGGTACATCAATACCCAATTTTTTGTTCATTTTATATCGTCCGACTTTTTCAAGTGAATAACGGCGATAGTCAAAAAACATCGAACGCAGAAGTTCTTGTGCATTTTCAAGTACGACCGGCTCACCGGGACGTAATTTGCGATAAAATTCCAAAACGGCCTCTGTCTGATTTTTTGTGGGATCTTTTGCCAATGTCGTATCAATATATGCATGATCATGGTTTGTATCCACTTCAGAAAAAAATTGCTTGATATCATCATCGGAGCCTAATCCAATTGTCCGTAAAAATGTACTTGCTACGAATTTCCTTCTTCTGTCTATTCTAACCATAATGACATCATTGCGGGTAATAATAAATTCCAACCAGCTGCCGTGCATAGGTCTGATTTCAGCACTATAGAGTGTTCTCCCGGTCGTTGAATCGATTGTACCTGTATAATAGATCCCCGGAGACCTCACAAGCTGATTCACGACGCACCGTTCAATTCCATTGATTATAAAAGTCCCATGCTCCGTCATGGTAGGAATATCACCAAGAAAAACCTCCTGAGATACATGATGACCATTCTGTTTATTCGTAAGCGTCGTCATAACCCGAAGCGACATATCATACGTCAAGCCCTTGTCCTTTGCCTGACCGGGTGTAAGACGGGGTTTACCGAAAAAATAATCACCAAATGAAAGTTCCCAATTCTTTCCGGTAAAATCTGATATTGGCGAAATCTCTTCGAGTAGTTCACGTATTCCGTTTTCCAAGAACAATTGATAGGATTCTCTCTGGACAAGCGTGAGATCTAATTCTGGTAAATTCGAATACTGGTTGCCCCAAATAATACGTGATGGTTTTGATACAGATTTTGACATTACTCGTACATTAATAATTTCTGCAATTTCTATGTAAAATATTTAACAAAACGACAAAAAGAAGCGAACAATGAACGTTCGCCTCAATTGGCAAAAGGAATATATTGAATTATATACATTAATACATTCTTGTCAATATCCAAGTTTTATCGTAAATACCGGCTGATATTTTGTTCATGCTCTTCAAATGTCCGCGCATAATGAAGTTCTCCGGTTGCATCATGTAAATAATAATAATAATCTGTTACTTGAGGATATACTACTGCCCTGATCGATTCCAGGCCGGGATTACATATTGCACTTGGCGGAAGTCCGGCATATTTATAGGTATTATATGGAGAATCAATTTCTTTATCCTGCTGATATAATGATTTCTTCCACCATGTTTTTTCTTCAGGTTGATATCCAAGTGCATATTGCACTGTGGCATCAACTTCAAGCGGATAATTATCCTTCATGCGATTAAAAAGTATTCCGGCTATGATCGGACGGTCCTGATCACTCTTTCCTTCACGTTCAACAATTGATGCCATAATGACAATTTCATCAAGAGACATTTCTGATGACGCAATTTTTTCTTTCAAAGCCTGGGTGACATTTTTCTCGAAAGTATCAGAAAATATTTGTACTACCGCACCTGCAGTGGCTTCCTGTGGAATTAAATATGTATCGGGAAACATATATCCGATCCTGCCCTGCGACATAAATTGCGATTCCGGTATATCAAGTTCCTTTAAAAGAACTGCTGCTATTTCCTCATTACGCCATCCTTCTATGAGGGTTATCCAAATATCATTTACTCCATGAGTCAATGTTTGCGCAATGGTTTTACCGTCCATATCCCGGCTTAAACGGAAATTTCCTGCCTGAATCTGACGTTCCAGTCCGCTGATTTTTATCAAAACATAAAAAGCTGTCGGGCTTCGGATTATCCTATTTTGCGCTAAACGGGTAACAACTGATTTAATATCTTCTCCCTTATCTATAGAAAAAGTAACAGGGTCTGTATTTCCGGTCTCAACTGCTGCGACACCATCATTCCACCATAACCATGAACCAATAATGGTACCGCACACAACGAGGGTAAAAATGATAATTCTATGAATGAGAAATTTATTTTGCTTCATCTAATGTTGCCCTTCTGAACTTCCGACCTGCTTCATCATACATATATATCCGTCCGCATACACATACCACTCTTGTGTATCCCTTACCGCTCATCTTTTCTAAATCCTTACCGCATCCCACACATTTTCCCTGGGAGAGCATCCATGCTTGAATCGGTGCAATAATATTTTTAAACATATTAGATTAAAGAATATATATTTGTGTGCATGAGTGTCCATACTGCCTCCTTCAGCCTAAAGGAGTCTTCTGCATAAAACGTACATAGTATATCACCTTTGTCCACACTGTCATCAATTTTTTTATTCATGTACATCCCTGCTTTCTTTTCTGTCGGACACCCTAATATCCTGCAAATTGCTGAAACCTGTTGATTGTCTATTGCTCGGACACTTCCGCTCTTCTTGCTTTTCATTTGATACATATGCTTCGCAGTTTGGATGTGAGCTGATGAAATTTCAGGATCTCCTCCCTGTGCTTTTATGATCTCTTTCATTTTTTTCAAAGCTTTCCCGTTTTCCAGCATGTCCCTTGCCAATGATTCACCGCTCACATCATTCATCGTATGATTATCTGATGACAGACAGATTGTTAATAATTTTCCTGCCAGTCGTACTGCTTTTTCTTCAAGTTCCCGTGAACGATTTTCTTTCTGTTCAAGCACTTCCAAAACATCCCGTGCTTCCAGGAGCGGTCCCACTCCACGTCCTGCATTCTGTTTCATTTCATTTATGTCAGCAACAACGTGCAGTCCAAACCGTTCGCCTAAAAACGTAAATTTATTCGCGATCATTGCAGCATCCTTAAAATGCTGAATTTTCATCGTTGGTCCAACAGGAATATCCAATACTAAATGTGTCACACCGCTTGCAATTTGCTTTGCCATAATGGACACGATAAATTTATCATATGACTCGAATGCGATCGGTTTTTCGATTTCAATAATAACATCATCGGCTGGTGCGAGTCCTAAATAACCCCCTTCAACTATACATCCGCCAATAGTACCGACAATATCGGTAATTTGGTCCACTGAAAAAGTCACGGGGCACAGAACCTCCATCGTGTCTGCAGTACCCGCTGGAGATGTTATTGCGCGGGTTGAATTTTTCGGAATTGTATACCCTGCCGCCGCTACAATCGGTACGACAATCATTGTCGTTCGGGTACCGGCCACTCCACCGGTCGAATGCTTTCCAGCCACTATACCATCAAAATGCAGTCTTGGACCGGTTGCCACCATGGCTTTGGTAAGAAAATACAATTCATCGTTGCTGAACCCTTCTTTAAAACCCGCGGCTGCAAAATATGTTGTCAAAACCGGTCCCAACCGTTCTTTCGCAATCTGATCCATAATGGCAAAAATTTCATTGTAATTAAGTGATTTCCCAATAAGTTTTTTCTTAATTGCCTCAATAGCCAATTGATGGTTTGATATTTGATGAGAATCGTTCATATATTCGGTGCTACTTTTGCACTTACTTTTAATCGCTTCCAAAGTGTCCCTGGCGGAACACACGTTACCAGCGTAACATACGACGCATCATATTTCTGATCAAGAACCGATAAATCATCGGGGTCAAGCACCTTCATATCTTCAACCACGTATCTGTACGTAACGGAATCATACGTAATAAATATTTCATCTCCCTGATAGGTATCGCTTTTCGGCTTCAAAGTAGGTAAATATGAAAATATGGTTTTATAATTTGTAGCATCAAAAAGCTGCGGCAACGTCGAATGCCCAAAAATAACAGATGTCCCTGTCAATCCCGGAATTCCCGTCCCCCCATAATGAATAAGACTTTCCTCAAGGGAATCTCCGCCGATAATCACCCGCGCATCTGATATGTGAAGTTTTGGTATTGCGAGAGTGTATTCGGTAACAACGGATGCATCTGATGATTGCGGATTGTCCGGATACCATTTGTCCAAATCAATAAGTTCGTCTGTTCCGGTTTCCGTATTATCAGCTGCATACACCGGCCCGTTGACCCCCGGAACCGAATAATTCTGAATTGGTGAAATGACCGTTGAAAAATATGTAGGGGAAAGGTATTGAAAACGATATATTGGCCACAGTGCCCACAAAATCATAATACATCCGGTCAACATAGTCCCGACGGAATACACTACCGGTATTTTAACCCGAATTCTGGGATACGATTTTACATACCTGTAATATGACATATTATTCTGACAATATATGAACCGAAATCCTGCCGGATGATGGAAGACGTTTGGTGAACCAGGATCGTGAAAGAATTATTTCAACTGATGCAACGCCATCCCTGGCATCCAAAAGTGTTTGTGCATCTTCTACGGTTTTACCTGCGAGTGTTGTTTTTATTTCATTTTCGTCCACATTCATCTCTGCTGTGCCGGACACGGATGCCTTTGCCTGAATGGTACCGTCTTTTTGGATGGATACATCGCTCAGTGTTACGTCTAAAGAATCTGAATCAAGTGTGTAAGTATCCGGCAGTTCTTTGGCGATAAGGCCCTCCAAAAGAGAAGAAACATCTTTCATTTCGTACCCAATACCGCTCACTTTCACCGCGACGGCACCTTGAAGGGTTTTCGATTCTTCATCAATTTCCTGTTCGAAATTTTTCCGTGATACGGCAGTTTTTACCGTTCCATCGATGATCCTGAAAGACCCTGAGCCGCTTGATATCAGCTGGTTTACTGCATCTTTCTCAATTTTTTCCGTTATTTTTTCCGTCAATGTGTCATAATCTGCCCGTGATACCACATTAATCTCTTTACTTGTGCCTCCTTTCAATGCTTCATCGTTTCGTGCAGAAACAGAATTTTGCGATAGACCGGCAAACACAAAATCCGTACCCTGAGGCATATTCCCATTGCTTCCGATTTTTTCTGCTGTAACCGACCCTTCAGATTTTCCAAATGTAATGGAACCGATACTTTCCGATGCAGATGCCACTCTTACTTCGCTGTCCAGCAAAAACGTAAGCGAGCCTGCGATAAGCTCTGTTCCTTTTTTAAATGTCCGTTCTGTCGTTGTTTTGTTGTAAATTGTCACACTGCCTTGTGCCGGATCACCGATCTCCTTCGTCCCGGTTGTATCGATTGAATCACTGCCTTCCACTTCATTTTCCACTTTTCTGCCCGGTATAATACTATCTTCTACATTCACTGCTGCAACAGTTGAATCAATAACAATATCAACATCTTTTGAGATATGCCTGGTTTCCGTCTTCATTGTTACGGTTGCCTCGGGAAGAAATGATGCAAGCACAAATACCAGAACTGCTGCACAAAAAAGAATTAATGCACCGAATATATACTTGGTAAACGGTTTACCTTCTTTTTTACCGCTGTATCCACGAAAAACAGACATCAAATGCCGGATCTTTGGAACAACGAAGTGTACCTTTTTTCCGATTTTTTCAGGTTTGGGTACAGGAGTATCAGGGGTTTCAAGTATGTCGATATTTTTTTTAAAACCGAGTTCATCCGGATCAACAAACGATACATTTACTTCTTTCTCACCAACAGATTCGTCATCATTCATTTCATCCGCTTCATAATCCTCTTCCTCTTCATCCTGTTCAAATACTTTTTCTTCCACCGGCCTATACGTAGAATCAGACATCGAGAGTTCTCCTGCACCTGCAGAAGATACTGCTGTAACGACAAAGTCAGGTTCGAGAATTTCAACCCGCGGTATATGAATAAACCGGAGTTTCTGCTTCCAGGGATATTGTGCAAGTGATGTTTTCAGTGTTTTACTGTCAAACTGGTCAGTTGCATAAACCACAATTTTCGCCGGCAGAGGCTCATCCGAAGCTATTGAAAGAAGCGCTCTCTCTATATCCGATGGCTCTCCATTCGAGATCGGAACAGATTCAAATCCCAGCATAATTCCGGTTTTATATAATAGGACCGTTATGGAATCAGCATGCAGATGAACAAGAATGGCGCTGGGAGGAACACCCGTCAGTTTTTTCAAACGGAATACGACTGCCTGGTGAACGGAAACAAATCCGATGGGGTGTAGCGACAGCTCATCGCTGGCCTTTTTCAAATGTTTTTTAATATCCGGTTCAATATCACCGTTTTGTGCGATAAATTCGGGCGGCAATCCGAAAATAACATCGGAAAATGCGGAATTGCCATGAAATTTCTCCTCCAAAACCGATATCACTGTGTCAGCAGCCTCAATTCTCTTCTCCCACGTATGTTCATCGAGACGGCGGGCAACAGCGTGCGTAAGATCGGCGTTGCCTTTGTTCGTAAGAAACCATGTCGCACCTGCTACAGCATCTGTATCAAATACGAGGGATAAATACGGCTTCTGAATCACCGGTTTTTTAGTGAATGGTGTATGTGATAAAATTCGTGAAATGTTGGGCAGTCGCATAAAACAATAACGGCTACTGGTATCCGTATATTTATACTACCAGCAACTCCGTCAGAGGACAAGCTTTGCGTAGATTCTCCGGATACCGGCTCCTGCGGACTCTTCCTTATATATATGTATACCACCGATCTTTCCGGTTTTTTCTACATGGGGGCCGCCGCAAAACTCTGCCGAGAAATACTCTTTCGGATCTCCCACAAAATACACGCTGACTTTATCCGGGTACTTCTGCTCGAATTCCATTTGAGCACCGATTTTTTCCGCTTCACTCAACAGCATCTCCTTACGGTTCACGGGAAGGTTTTCCTTAATTTTTTCATTGATCAGATTTTCAACCGAAGAAATTTCCTCCGGTGTCAGTTTTCTTGCGAAATTAAAGTCGATACGAAGCCGTTCGAACGTGATATTACTACCCCTCTGCTTTATCGCTGGATCAACAATCTTTTGTAACGATGCCAAAAGCAAATGATGGGCCGTATGCAGTTTTGTGGTTTGCGTGCTTTGATCCGCAAGTCCTCCTTTAAACATGCCGGCTGCCGCTGTCCGGGATAAATTCTTATGTTTTTCAAATTCATCTTCAAACTGTGTGCGGTCCGGATGCTGCCCCTTTTCCCGTGCTATCTCTTCGGTCATCTCCCACGGAAATCCGTATGTTTCATACAGTGTAAAAGCATCTCCGCCGCTAATGTTGTCAATTTTTTCGATCATCTTAAGGCCTTTTTCAAGCGTTTTTCCGAACCTGAGCGCCTCCTCTTCAATGATCAGTTTCGTCTCCACGATTTTATCGGCGACCTCCGGATATGCGCTGTGGTATATTAGAGCAACGGGCTCAACCAAATCTCCTAAATATTTCCAGTCCGTAACGAGTCCCAGATTCCTGCCATGAAGAAGTGCCCTGCGTATCAAACGACGCAGAACATATCCCTGTTGTTTATTCGAGGGCAACACGCCATCTGCCATCATCATAACAGCACCTTTTATATGGTCTGCTATAATCCGCATAGAACGGGTGATACCTTCATTCTCACCATACGTTCGTTTCGACAACAGTTCAATTGATCGAACAATTGAACGAAAAAGATCAGTTGCAAAAACATCCGGTGAATTTTCGGTTGCTGCAGTCATGCGCTCGAGCCCTCCGCCGAAATCCACATTTTTTTGTGTCAATTCCTTGAGTGATCCGTCTTTCTGCTTCTGATATTGCATAAAAACCGAGTTTGCAATTTCCAGATACCGGCCGCAGTCGCAGTTGGGGTGGCATTTTTCTTTTTTATAGATGGATGTTTCATGAAGCCTGAATTCCGGTCCGAAATCATAAAATACTTCACTGTCAGGCCCCCCGGGTTCACCCGGCGGCATATGTTCCGGCTCGCCCGATCTGCTCCACCAGTTCTTTTTAGCCGGATAGAGAAATATCCTCTCCCCCAGTTTTGCGTCAATATGTTTCTCACTGAAAAGGGTTTTCCAGATTTCAATTGATACGTCATCCTTTGGTACACTGCCGTTTCCTTCAAAAACGCTCACATACAACCGTTTGGCATCCAATCCCAATACATCAGTCAAAAACGAAAAAATCCACGGCAACTGCTCTTGCTTAAAATAATCCCCCAGGGACCAGTTCCCGAGCATCTCAAAAAATGTCATATGCCGATTGTCGCCGACTTCTTCAATATCCTGTGCCCTGAATGACTTCTGGCTGTTGACGAGCCGTTTACCGGACGGATGTTTTTCACCTAATAAGTACGGAATCAGCGGTTGCATGCCGCTTGATGTAAATAAGGTTGTCGGGTCATTTTCCGGCACCAGCCGGGCTGACGGTATTTCCGCATGCCCGCGTTTTTTATAAAACTCAATGAATTTTTTCCTGATATCCGAGGATTGCATACAAGGTATTATAATACGAACATGGAAAAAAATGTGCATCCCTGGGTAGACCGCAATATTACGCTCTACTATGTCACGGAATTTTTCTATGCACTTCTCTTTCTCATACCGGTCTACATCGCATTCCAAAACCAGTATCTGACGCTCACGCAAATGGGATTTCTGGCTGCTGCGCGCTATATCGTCATGCTTCTTATGGAGCTTCCAACCGGTGTATTTGCAGACATGTGGGGAAGAAAAATAAGTTGTGCAATCGGTGGGGCAATAGATGCACTGGGTTTATTTCTGATTGCGCTGTTTCCTACACCTACTTGGATCATCGCCGGCACGCTCATCCGCGCGCTCGGCGAAAGCGCCATATCCGGCGCCAGCACTGCCCTTCTCTACGACACGCTCAAGGAGGCAGGGCGGGAGGAAGAATTCGGTACCATTACCGCACGGGAAGGCATGTATACGCAAGTGGCTCTCATCCTGGCGACACTCCTTGGCGGATTTCTCTATGCCTTCGGACAAACCGTGCCCTTTTTTCTGTCAGGTATCTCGGTCACCATTTCCGCCGTTTCATATCTTTTCATGAAAGAACCGCATATCGATTCAATCAAATATTCCTGGTCCCTGTATATAGAAAATACAAAAAACGGCGCCAAACAGCTGTTTAAGAATTCCTATGTTTCATACCTTTCGCTGTACTACATTATCGTCGCAGGGGTTACCTGGTCGTGGGCAATCTACATCAATCTCGTGTACCTGAACGCAACCGGTCTTCCGGAAAGCGCACAAGGTCTGGTTCTGTCTGCAGTGCGTATATTCAACGCTGTCGTTCTCCTGCGTCTGACAAAACGCATCCTGTCGTTTACGCGGGCAAAGGGACCGTGGGTTCATCCGGCGCTCATGGTTATCGGTGCACTTCTTGCATCGGTTCCTAATCTAACGGTCAATATTTTTGCGCTTGTGCCGTTTATGTTCGCATCAAACCTGCGGTTCAACCTTCTCAATAAACTCGTCAACGATGAGTTCGATTCAAAACATCGCGCAACCGCACTCTCAACCCTCAACTTTTTCATGAGCATCATTTTTTCCGCAATCGTGGGATTCTCGGGTATTATCGTCGAACTGTCCTCACCTTCCATGCTCTACATCCTCACATCGCTCATTCCCCTACCATTCCTTCTCTACCTGGCGCAGAAAATTCATGTACACTATAGCAAGATATACATATGATTCATGTCGGAAAAAATCAATCGCAGGAATTTCATGCAAAAGATACCCGGATCACTGAATATCCTATGTCTGAAAAAAATATAAGTGGTGCAGTAGCAGAAATCCACGGCCGGTATCCGGAAACAGGGTTTGCGCTCAATAAAAAATCAAAAGAACTCGTCTATATAATGGAAGGCAACGGGAAAATCATCACGGAAAAAGAAACAGCTGAATTTTCCAAAGGTGATGTGATATACATAGACAAAAACGAAAAATTTGCGTGGGATGGCAACTTCACCATGTTCATGGCCACCACCCCGGCATTCGATCCAAAACAACACAAAATAATTTCATATGGAACAAACAATATTTAAAGAACCTGCCAAACCCCCAGTAGCTCCAAAAAACATTCTGGTTTTTTTGGACAGCCAAAAATATAAAAAAATTGATGCGTATAATTTAGTCTTTTCCTTTTTACGTACCATACATCCCACAGCAGTACGTGGAATTCATAACGCCCAAGAACTGATGGACATACCGTCACTAGAAATAGGAGACAAGAATGACAGAACCGACCGACCTTATGAAGTAATGTATCTTGATCCCAGCGATCAAAATCCTCGAACAGCTTGGGTTGTCAGATTCAATGGCAATCATGCTCCGCTTTCCAACGCGGCGACGAAGTATGTCCTGGAAAATTCCACACAATTTCCGATCCAGATAGATTGGCCTGATGCGGAAGGAGATGGTATAGTGAAAAGCGAATATAAAATCAATGGAAATTCGTATCCTCCTCCTGAACAATTAGAATAATAGTCCTATAATATTGACAGCTACATACATTTGTTGTATACTCCATTTTGGTCTCAAAAAATGAGGCCATTTGCACTTTTTGATACCCTGTTTTACAACCTGTTATTACGGTCTGTTTATATATAATGATAGTCATTATATATATACGGACCGCAAATGACTGCGTTGTGCGAGCTCGCACATTTAGTTCGACTCCCATCTAAACGGGAGAACTACGTTTTTTGTGCTCATGGATTGTACGTTTGGCCACGCTAATCACACTTAGGCAAAACCAAAGTGTCCATGAGTTAATGTAAAGTGTGCTCAGAATGTTTCGTTTAAACGGGGGAAATACGTCGACAATGTGAGTGTCGGATGCTTGAGGCTTAATTTCCTACGGGGGAAGATTAATATTCATATAAGTCTTTGCGATCCGTACACGAAGCCGAGAGAGCCAGCACGAACATTGTTGATCAAATAATTTCGAATCAATGCTGAATGATATTTCAAAGTCACCGAGAGGTTTCTTTTTTCATTCAGCGACCAACTGGAGGATGCAGCGGATTGTCAGAGATGACTATCTTTTCCTCCAGTTGGGTTACTATTTTCAACCTTCACTTTTAATCATCAAATAAAAATACTAAAAAATTCCGTTATCACAAAATAAAATGCATCGCCGAATTTTGAGGGGTTTTCCTTGAGTTCTTTTTTCAGTTTTTCCATGGAAAAATATTCGTATCCGACGGATTCGTGGTTGAGTACTGGTTTTTCATCCGAAAAAATTTGATAACAGATAAACAGATGGTTTTCGATACGGTTCAATACCGTACGTTTGTAGATTGCCCGGCCAATGTACGTATATGAAAAATTTCTCATCCCCACTTCCTCAAACGCTTCTCGTTTGAGCGCATCAATCTCGCTCTCTCCGGCTCCCATATGCCCACCCACTGGAGACACAAATTGTCCTTTATCCTGCCGATCCGGAGCCTGTTTAACTAAAAGCCACTCCCCTTTCGTATTAATGATTTCCGAAATAATCGTCCGGTGCATAAGTCCCTTCTCATGCGCCACCGACTTCATCACCTGCCCAATTACAACATTATTTATATTAACTATATCAACCAATTCATCCGCCATATTTTTTTCAATTATTTGTCATTCTGAACGCAGTGAAGAATCTCGTATAGAAAGAACTAGATCCTTCCCCAGAATACTCGGGGTCAGGATGACGACAATCATTGAGCCTCTTTATCCAATAATCGATCAGAACTATTAAGTTTCTGTCCTAAAAGCGTAAATGATCCGGAAACAGTGGACATGGAGTTGTAGGCATTATTGATATGTTTTCCTAACACGGTTAAATTCTCTTCAATCTTTCCGTAATCCTTCTGAATTGCACGAAGAAGCCGGAAGACTTCTTTGGACTTATTCTCCATCTCTTTCCCCTGAAAACTTAAAAGAAGCACCTGCAGATGGGCATACAGCGTATTTGGAGATACCGGATATACGCGAACTTTGCGCGCTGCGTCCATAAGATCCTCATTGTTCACTATCTCGTAATACACGGATTCGGACGGGATATACATAAGGGCAAAATCCATCGTCCCTTCCTCGGGCAATATATATTTTCTGGAAATATCGGCGATATGCTTTCTCACGTCGAAGACGAAATCCCTGCGCGACTGATGCCGGATGGCATCCGTTTCCCCTTTGTGCATCTTCGTAAAATTCTCCATCGGGAATTTGGAGTCGATACAGAGAAGCCCTGCATCGGTTTTCAAGACCGCATCAACTTTGGTGCCGGATTTAAACGCATACTGGAGGTGAAATGAATTTTTTGGGAATGTCTGCCCGATCATGTCAGAGAGCACCTGCTCTCCGATATTGCCCCGCAGTTTTGGGGACTGTAAAAATTCCTGAAGCGATTTTATGCCCCGCCCCACTTCGCTCATCTCGCCGAGATTTTTCTTGAGATCCCCGATCAACACAGCCGCCGTATCCAGCCGGTCGTTCAGTTGTTTTGTGGTCCCCTGAAGTGTCAGGTTCATATTTTTCTGTGTGGAATCGATCGTCGATTGCATGGACCTCAACCATTCTTTTACAATGAAGAGAAGAAATCCTGTACCGGCAACGACCAGGACGATAATTACGATCATGTATCCATTCATGCTGTAGTCATTTTACACCATATGCACCGCAAACGGACCCGCGAACAGACTGCATCACTTATCATTCAACTCACGATGGTCTTAAGCATCCTTGGATGGTTTGGAAATGCTGTTGCACCGGATACCGTATCCAACATTCTTCTGTTTCTCCTTCTTATCTTTGCTGCCTCTGTGATCATCGGAAAACTGATATTTGTCAGCACGCGCCGCGCATTGATTATGGGATTTGGGGTCGTTGCCGTCCTCATCCTGCGGTTTGTCGAGCTTCGGGAGTTCTATTACCCTCTGGCTATTGCCGCGATCGCTCTGATTGCCGACTGGTACACCGCAAAGCTATAATATGAGAACATGAAAAAGAAATTTTATATTACGACAGCCATTCCGTACGTCAATGCCCCCCCGCACATAGGCCACGCGCTTGAATTTGTCCAGGCGGATGCACTCGCCAGATATCACCAACAGATGGGGTATGACGTCTGCTTACTGTCAGGAGGCGACGAAAATGCCCTCAAAAACGTCCAGGCTGCAGAAAAAGCAGGAGTACCCGTCCGGAAATTCATCGACACGAACACCGCATTATTTCAAAATCTGGCAAATAAACTGAATATCCGGTTTGACCGGTTCCAGAAGGGGTCTGACCGTGAAAAACACTATCCTGCCAGCCAAAAATTATGGCAGATGTGTGCACACGATATCTACAAAAAATCATACACAGGCCTTTACTGTGTGGGGTGCGAAGCGTTTTATACCAAAGATGAACTAAACGAAAATGGTGAATGTCCTGAACATCCCAGCAAAATTCTGGAAACCGTATCTGAGGAAAACTATTTTTTCCGTCTCTCATCCTATCAGCAAAAACTCATAGATCTCATATCATCGGATACGCTGAAAATTATCCCGTCGAACCGGAAAAATGAAATACTGTCATTTCTCACACAACCCCTACAGGACATCAGCATTTCCCGGTCAAACGAACGGGCAAAAAACTGGGGAGTCCCCGTACCCGGAGATGACACACAGCGGATGTATGTCTGGTTTGATGCGCTCAACATTTACCAATCCGGTATCGGTTTCGGATGGGATGAAAAGGAATATGACCGGTGGTGGCCGGCTGACATGCATGTCATCGGCAAGGGTATTTCGCGGTTTCACGCAGTCTACTGGCCTGCATTTCTCCTATCCTCAGAGCTCAAGATCCCGAAAACGATTTTTATCCATGAATACTTCACGGTAAACGGACAAAAAATGAGTAAAACTCTGGGTAATGTCATAGATCCGATAGGACTGATCGAAAAATATGGTGTGGATCCCGTACGTTATTATCTCCTTGCCAAATTTTCACCGTTTCATGATGGAAATTATTCCGAAGATGAATTTAAAAAAACATATAACGCCGATCTGGCAAACGGGCTGGGAAATCTGGTAGCCCGCACGGCCAAAATGGCTTTAGGATTCACGTTCACTCCACAAAATTCTCATACTCTCCTTTTTTCCAATTTTGAGAAAACATGTGAATTTGATAAAGCTATTGCTTCTATTTTTGAAACCGTTAAATCGTGCGATGTATTTATCAATACAAAAAAAGTCTGGACTCTGGAAAAAAAAGAAAAACAGAATGCATTGGAAAAACTCGTCAGCGACATTAACAATATCGCGCATTCTCTTCTTCCGTTTATTCCCGAAACTGCCCACACTATTCTTGACCAGTTTCACGGACCTGAAATTAAAATTTCCCCGCCGCTGTTTCCAAGAATATAATTACTTTCATGCAAATATTTAATGTCATTGCGAGTCCGTTCCTACGGCGAAGCCCTGCCTGCCGGCAGGCAGGAATCCCGTTCGGGATCGCCACGTCGCATCAGAATGCTCCTCGCGATGACAATTGCACTCAATTTAAATATAAGGTATACATGATTTATCATGATTGACACACATTGCCATTTAAATATGGCTGTATTTGAAACAGACCTTCCGGCTGTCATCACGCGGGCAAAAAAAGCAGGTGTTGAAAAAATCATTGTCCCGGGTGTAGATTTCTATTCTTCAAAAAAGGCTCTCGAACTTTCTGAAAAATATCCCGGTTACCTGTATGCCTCTGTTGGTTTTCACCCGTACGAAGCACAACATATTCAGGATATCCGCCCGATTATGAAAATGACCGGTAGTGCTATCGCAATTGGAGAAATAGGTTTGGACTATCATATCTATAAAGGAGAAAGGGCAGAAGGAAAAAAATCTGCCCAAAAATTATTATTTGATGCTCATCTTCGACTCGCCTTGAAACATAATTTACCGGTCATCATACACTGCAGGGAAGCATTTGACGATCTTTTCGATGTAATTGATTCCCTGCCAAAACTCCCGCGAGGAGTCATCCACTGCTTTTCCGGAGGACTTCAGGATATCCGCAGCGCAGCGAAAAGAAATCTGTACATGGGAATAGACGGAAACGTTACGTATTCCAAACATCTGCAAACTATGATCACGAAAATTCCAACATCATTACTCCTTATTGAAACAGATTCTCCAAACTTAACTCCCGCCCCGCACAGAGGTGAACGAAACGAACCAAAACATCTCCGTCATATTGTCTCCGAGATAGCTAAAATCTTAAAACTCAATACCAACGACATAGTCAAAACGACTACAGACAATGCTGCTTCCCTCTTCCATTTCAAGTGACAGAGCAGTATGCTGAATGTATGTCTTCGGTATCCATCGTTATTCCTGCATATAATGAAGAAAAATATTTACCAAAAACACTCGAGTCCATCAAAAACCAAACGCATAAAGCAGATGAAATTCTCGTCATAAATGCATCATCAACAGATGATACTGCCCGTGCCGCGAGGAAACTCGGAGCAAAAGTCCTGACGTATCCGAAAAATACTATCGGATTTTCCCGTCAGATGGGTATTATTTCTGCACAAAGCGATATCGTCATCCAAACCGATGCCGATGCTGTACTTCCGCCACAGTGGATAGAACGGATATATTCATATTTGAATAATAAAAAATATATCGGATATTTCGGCGGATTCCGCATTACAGACGGTCCTCTCTGGTACCGGCTGTATATCAATTTTATCCAGCCATTTTTTAATACAGTTGCATATACGATCTTCCGTTTCCCGTTTGCCACCGGCCAAAATATGGGGTTCTGGAGAGACGAAGCATTGCGTGCAGGCGGTATTCCGAAAGACTTTAAAATTGCCGAAGATATGGAGATTGCCAGGCGTCTTCAGAGTATCGGACGGATAAAATTTACCCAGTCTGAATATGTTATAGCATCAGGCCGCCGCGGATATGAAAAGGGAATTCTCTGGAGAATATTCAAAGTATTTTTCTTCTATTTCTTTTTCCGCAATGCTAATAAAGTTGGCTTTCCGGCAATACGATGACATTCGGACGGCTAGAATGCTATAATCACGAGACCAGACACTTATGAAATCTCTCTTCCTGCGCTATCCCAACCGCGCCAGGCGCGTGCTTGAAATTCTTATACCTCTTTCGTCGTGGTTTCTCATTACCATGCCGCTGTGGCTATCCTTCTGGCATCCGGCAATCGTTGCCTATTTCATCATCACGTTTGATGTGTACTGGTTTTACAAATCATTCACCCTCGCATATTATGCTGTTCGATCATTTATCACTATGACGGCACATACCAAAACGGATTGGCTACCCTTGGCAAAAAAACTGCCCGGATTCCAGAGTCTGTATCATGTCATTATCATTCCGGAGTACAAGGAACCGCTTCATATACTTGAAAGAACAATTTCAAATATTGCCAAACAGCAATATGACCTTTCCCGTCTCATTATTGTTTTGGCAACAGAGGCAAAAGATCCTCAGGCAGATGCCACCGCGCGCCACATGACAGAAAATTTCCGGGGGGTATTCGGTGATTTCATTGTCACAAAGCATGCGCTTGCACCGGGAGAAATAACTGGAAAATCTTCAAACATGGCCTCCGCCGGAAAACATGTTGTGGAGTATTTGCAGAAACGGAAAATTCCTCTTGAAAATGTTACCGTTACCTCATGCGACGCAGACGCGCTCCTTCATCCAAAATATACTGCCTCCCTCTCCTATACGTTTCTGAATGATCCGGACCGGGAATTTCATTTTTATGAAGGAGCTATTCTCTTTTATTCAAATATCTGGCGCATCCCTCTCCCCTCGCGCGTCTACAATACGCTCAACTCAATCGGTAATCTGGCACTATTATCCCAACCGCACAGGTTCGTTATTTTTTCCACCTATTCACTGTCACTCAAAACTGCTCATGAAGCAGGATACTGGGGAGTAGATGTCATTCCGGAAGATTACCACCTGTTCTTCAAAGTGTATTTCAACAAAGGGGAAAAAGTGAAAACAATCGGTTTATTTCTCCCGGTACTCGTCGATGCTGCGGAAAGTACCGGGTTTTTCAAAACAATGAAAAATCAATACGAACAATCCAAACGATGGGCGTGGGGCGTCTCGGATATTCCTTTCGTTATCCGTGGTGTATTTTTGCATCCTGAAATTCCGCTGCGAGACCGCATTACTCGTCTTTCCCGTCTTCTTGAACACCATATCTTATGGCCATCAAACTGGTTTATTCTCACAATTGGTTCAACGTTACCGCCCCTTATCAATCCGGCATTCGGACGTACCATTCTCGGTCACAATTTAGCCCAGCTGTCAAGCGGAATTCTCACTCTATCGACGATATTTATCGTTGTCGTCATCATTATCGATCTTCGTACGAAACCGCCAAGACCGAAGGACTTTGCGGCATGGAAACTGCCGTTTCTCTATCTTCAATGGATTACCGTACCCATCGTCTCTTTTTTCCTATCGGCAATCCCCGGCCTTGATGCGCACACACGTCTCATGTTCGGAAAAAAATTGGAATACCGGGTGACGGAAAAGGTATAATACATGGAGAAACGCAAAGAAAAAATATTGTCATCCTGAATCCGCCAGCTGGCGGATGAAGGATCTCGTGAATTACTAGATTCTTCACTTCGTTCAGAATGACAAAATCATTATGTTGCATTATATTATTCAGCACTCACCGCTTCTTTATTTCACCCAAAGTTTCTGGCGGGATGAGGCGTTTTCAGTATTGGTGTCTAAAATGCCCCTGGCAGACATCTGGTCCAAATTGTCATTTGAACCGCCATTGTATTACATCCTTCTCCACTTCTGGATGAAAATTTTTGGAGATTCGGAAATAGCTACCCGAAGTCTGTCTCTCACAGGTGTTGTTCTGGCTGCCATCATAGTTATCATCTGGGCAGAAAAACTGTTCCCCAGGTCAAAAATACAGTTCGTTTTACCTGTTCTTTTTGTCACAAATCCGATGATTGTCTACTATGCATTCGAGGTACGGACGTACGGATGGTATATATTCTTTACTGTTTTATCCCTCTATGCGTACTGGAGAAGAAATTGGAAAATGTTTGCAGTTGCTGCCATTGGAGGATTTTACACGCATGCGTATTTTCTCATCCACTTCGGCACGATCATGCTGTATCACATTTTTTTCGTCGTAAAAAAACCCAAACGCATTCTCACGGATCCTTGCATTCGATCTGCATTTTTTGCCGCGCTCATTATGACCCCATGGATTTGGAAAATCCTTACGCTCTCAACGAAGCTGACTTCGTCATGGTATTTTCCTGTAGATATTCAGCTTATTAAATCGGTACTGGGAAATATGTACATCGGATATGAAGGAACCCCATGGTATCTTTGGAAATACACCAGATATCTATCCTTTATCCTCCTGATACTCTTTATGACGGCATTGAAAAATAAAAGCAAAAGACACTTTACCATACTGCTTCTCATGACTGTCTTTCTTCCGCTGACGTTTATCATTTCGGTTTCCTTTATGAAACCGCTGTTTGTAAACAGATATTTCATTCCGGTTACCATATCCGAAGTATTTCTGACTGTGTTCGCGCTTGAAACAATCAGGGTAAAAAATATAAAACTCATCGCCGTTTCAGCAGTACTTGCTCTTCATGTCTTTTTCCTCACCTGGTATCCGTCAAAACACGCAAAACTTCCCTATCGTACAACTATGCAGGAAGTCAATACACTTGCCGCCCCCACAGATCTCATATACACCACCAGTTCCCTCAATTATCTCGAAACCCTCTACTACAGCTCCCGTCCAGAAAATGTCCGCTTATATAACACAACCGGGTATGCATTTCCCTGGTATGTGGGTGATGCGATTTTTTCTCCGGACCGCATGGCATACTCTCTCCCCCTCTATCCCAAACGAGCAATCATCGTATCTCCACAGGGGGATATTTCTATACAATACAATCTGACTGATAACTAAAATAGTTATGATACATATCATCGCACGAACGGCTGCCGCGATAAGAAATCAGAAACACACATATACTACCCTCAGAAAAAATTGGGTGTATGCAGTGTGTGCCCGCAGTACGTACGCGGCATGTATCGGTACCGGAATCATCCTCACCGCAAAATATTCATCGCTTCCGCCTCTTGTCCCATTGTGGTATTCCAAGATGTGGGGAGAGGCCCGGCTGGCTGAACCATTCTGGCTCTATGGCATACTCTTCTCAGCATGTTTTCTTCATTTTCTGAATATTATCCTTTCATTGACACTACTGAAACCGTACAGAATTTTCATCCAGCTGCTTTTTTTATCATCCACATCAGTTGCACTCCTTCTGTCATTTTCCGTTATTAAAATTCTGTTTCTTGTTACCTGATATGATGTATGCTGCGGCGTTTTTCTGCGCGCTTATTATTACATATGCATCTACTCCCCTTGTCATCAAATTTGCCGTATATTTTCATCTCGTAGATGACATGCACAGGTTTCACCCTGCAAAAACCCACCAGGGAATAATTCCGCGCGCCGGAGGACTCTCTATCGCCGGGGGTACATTCATTCCGATACTCTTATTTCTCGGATATACCAAAATTTCCCTGGGCATCATTCTTGCCGGATCCTTATTGGTCCTGATAGGACTGCTTGATGACAAATCTGATGTCAATCCGTATATCCGTATCATCACGAATACAATCAGTGCGCTTATCATTGTTGCCAGTGGTGTAGCTATTCCATATATTACAAATCCTTTAGGCGGAATACTGCACCTGGACACGTTTCATGTGACATTCTCTTTCTTCGGTATCCATACATTTATCGTATGGTCAAGCATATTCGCTCTTCTGTGGATCCTCTGGACCATCAACATCATCGGCTGGTCAGCCGGAGTGGAAGGCCAGATGCCCGGATTTGTTGCTATCGCCGCAGTGATTTTAGGGATATTAGCTCTGCGCTACTGGGGGGATACACAAACATCTCAGGTGCTGTATCTCTCGGCAATTACTTCGGGGGCTTTTATAGGTTTTTTACCCTGGAATTTTTATCCGCAAAAAATCATGCCCGGGTATGGAGGAAAAACGCTCGCAGGCCTTCTTCTTGCAGTATTGGGGATTCTCTCATATGGAAAAGTGGGGACAGCACTTCTTGTTTTGGGTATTCCGACCATTGATGCCATATTTACCCTCGCCAGAAGAATTCAAAGTCGGAAATCACCTGTTTGGGCAGACCGCGGACATCTGCATCACCGGCTCCTGGATCTTGGATGGGGTAAACGAAGAATTGCCATCTTCTATTGGGTCGTCACAGCCGTTCTCGGAACAATAGCTTTATCCGTAACTTCCAAACAGAAACTGTTTGTTTTATTATTAGTGGCAGTCGCACTTGGAGGATTCATCATATGGATCAAACTCTTTACGCAATTATCAAAACCGCAAGACCAAGACAATGGCTGAAAAACATAGCGCTTTTCGCGACAGTAGTATTCACCGGACAGGTAAACAGGTCTGACCTGGTTCTTTCCAGTTTTTTCGGATTTATTGCATTTTGTCTCTTGGCATCATCCAATTATATTATCAATGATGTGCTGGACGCTCCCAGTGACCGTATTCATCCGTTTAAAAAGTTCAGACCTGTCGCAAGCGGTGCATTATCCGTTCGATCAGCCTTGGCAACATCCATCATATTCGCAGCAGGAGGACTCATCATTGCATACTCAATTGGAACAACATTCTTCCTTCTTTCACTGTTATTTTTACTTCTTCAATATACATACTCACTCATTTTCAAAAAAATCAGTGTCGTAGATATCCTTGTCATAACAGCCGGATATTTTATCAGGGTCTATGCCGGAGAGGCGGCTACAGGCTATCACATTTCCATCTGGCTGGGACTGACTGTGCTCTCGCTGGCGCTTTTTCTGGCTGTCGGTAAAAGAAGGGCTGAACTTACCCTCATGCAACAGTATTCCAAAAATTCTAACATTGTGACCCGGGAAACACTCACCCATTACTCAGAAAAACTGCTTGATACGTACACGGCAATGTGTGCCAATTCCACATTCATATCCTATTCCTTTTATACTTTTTTGGAACGTCCGGTCAACAGGGGAATATTATTTTCCGGATATGAACATTTTTCATCGGATGTTGCCGCACGCAAATGGATGATGATATCCATACCGTTTGTCCTCTACGGCATCATGCGGTATATGCAGCTTATTTACGAGGGGAAGGGTGAATCACCGGAAAAAATCCTCACAAGCGACAAACAGCTTCTGGGAACTGTCATTTTATGGGGCATCAGTGTCCTTGTCGTCATCTACGGCATTGGAGGGTGAGACTCTATTCAAACAAATCCGCGTATTGGCTGGAGACCCAACCCATCTTTTCATCCTCGTATTCTATCTTGTACCATGCGGTATTTTTAGCATCAGTTTCTGTGTCCAGAAGTGCAAATGAATCTCCCGGCTCCACACGCCCGACTTCAGCTGAACCTGTTGTTGCCTCATCACGGACCCGCAGAAAACCTGTCGGTGTATCAGAAATCGTAATATACGGTTTTTCAAGAGTGGTCTTGGTTGGTTTTGGTGTCACAGTGCTCTTTGGAGTTGTCTGTACAGTCGTTTTTGGAAAAGCAGAAACAGTTGCCTCATCAATAAGATCAGAAGAATCAGTCGCTTCCGGCTCATCATCTTCCACTACCGTGTCAGATCTCACAAGCGCCATTTTTATGAATGACAGCAGCCGGAAACCTGCCGTTGTTTTGATATTAATTGTGCGCACATCAAATCCCGGAGAAGTTACGGTCAGCGTATGGTCTCCCGGAGAAATATCGGCAAGCGTCACCGGCGATATGCCTTTAGCTTCATTGTCCAGAGTGACCGATGCACCATCAGGATTTGTCACGAGAGATATTTCGGAATTTTTACTCGATATCTTTTCCAGCCACAACACTTCAACAGCGCTGTTGAATTCAGAATCACCCAGATCTGCATTCACGTACGTCAGCGTACCGGGATTCACCGTGATTTTTCCCTGCCAAGCGGTATCTGAAGAAGGTTGTTCCGCAGTCAGCTTCAACGTATATTCTCCTTCCATCACTTCACCGTCATACGGCGTTCTCCCGATATGAACATTATCAAGATAAATAGTTGCTTCCGAATTGCTTTTTACGCTCAGTCTCCCGTTTTTTGGCGACTGCATAAAATATCGGACTGCTGCTGCAATTCCTGCCCCGACAATAAAGAGGATAAGAAGGAAAACAAAAGAACGCTTCATGTGATTTGGATCATAGCATAGAAACAGAAGGGTATCAATTATTGCGGTTTATTGATAACAACAGGCTTTAATCTGCTCATAGCCTCCAGGGAATACCGCACACCCTGTACACCAACTCCAGATTCCTTCACGCCTAAAAACGGAAAATGATCTGGCCCTCTCTGGGGAGATCCATTAATCTGTACGGTTCCGACGTTGATTTTTGACGCAAGCGCCAACCCTGCTCCTTCATCCGTGGTAAAAATGCTTGCCTGAAGGCCAAACATGGATGAATTGATAATACGCACAGCTTCATCTGGTCCGGACACTGCAATAAAAGACAGCACTGGACCAAATATTTCACACGATACCACCATCATATCCGGCTTGGCATTGGAAAAAATCGTGGGATAGACATATGTTTTTTCAACCGTTCCTCCAAATTCTACTTTGGCGCCTTTTGACACTGCTTCATCAATAACCTGTTTTATATGTTGCGCCTCACTTTGCGAAATCACGGGTCCTACCATTTTCGTTTCAGGGTTTCTGGGATCCCCTACTTTTACCAATTCCTCTGTCTGCTTTTTAACAAGTGGGAGCAATGCATCGATGATTCCTTGAGTGGACAACACATATTTAATCGCTGTACACCGTTGGCCTGCATACGAAAAAGCGCCCTTGACGATTTCACTTGCTGTGAAGCTCATATCTGCATCAGGAAGCACGATGGTCGGATTATTTCCACCACATTCAAATAATAGCTGTTTCATTGGTGCATGAGAAGCGATATGCAAACCTGTCCCGCTTGATCCTGTAAATGCCACCATATGCACATTTTTATGGGAAGACAGTATATCTCCGATTTCAGCGCCGCTTCCGGTCAGTGCACACATCACCCCTTCCGGTACACCTGCTTTTTGGAATAACCGCACCAAATGAAGCCCACTGATGCCGCCTTGGGTCGGCGGTTTTACTGCAACAGCATTACCCATTAAAAGTGCCGGGGCGATCTTGCTTGCGGACAGATTTACCGGGTAATTGAAGGGGGCAATAGACAGTACTGTTCCGTACGCTGCCCTATTCATGATACATAACTGGCCTTTTTTGTATCCCGGAAAATTATCACTATCAAGCGTCTCACCTTTTATGGATTGTGCCTCATCTGCATAGTAATCTATGAGTTCTGCCGTACGGTTAATTTCACTTTTGGATTCTTTGATGGATTTTCCGATTTCCATCACCATAAGATTCACCAGATACTCCATGTAATGACGGATATAATCAGCCGCCAGATGCATTATCTTAATCCGCTCATTGAGGGGAGTTTGTTCCCATGCTGCTTGTTTTATGGAAGCTAGCTCAAGAGCCCTGTCTATCTCATCTTTGGTTACAACCGGTAGCCTTCCGACTACAGATCCGTCCACAGGAGATACTACATCATTGTATTTCCCGCTTACACTGTCAACCCACTCTTTTCCGTTGAAAAATTTATACGTCGGAGGGGTTCCTTCATCTCTGATTATCGAAAAATCGTCATCTGCCATACATTCATTATTGAATAAATAAACGTAAACTTCAAGTGTGCAAATCCGGTGGTGAAGGTGAAGTGTCTGGTGGAGTTTTCTTCTCTTCCCCGAACAATTCAGATCGGATTGGAGGAATATACTGTGCGTCCTTGATTTTTTTCCAGATATACCATGCGGCCGCAATGATAAGAAGCAAAATAAGCCAAAATATCCAGGTGAAGGATTTCTTTTTCTGTACGGTGAACGGAATCGTAACCGAATTGGATACTCCATCCTGTGATGTCGATGTCACCACCATTGTCTTTTCTCCAAGTGCAAGCGGTGTATCCTGCTGATATTTCCACAACCCATTTTTATCTGCCTGTACGGTTTTTTTGACAGTATCGGGAGAAATCGTAATCTCCAGAGTGCTGTATGGATACGTTTTTCCGGTGACGGTAAAACGCTCGGACGTCTCGTTGTTTTTATCTGAAAACGGATCAACCACTAAAAACGGTACTGACCCGGCAGGCGCGGGCGTCCCGGACAACAAATCCGGCCATGCAAATGTGGGGGTTGGATGAAGAGCCGTCGAGTAAAAAGTCGGTGTGGGATTGATATCTGACCCTCCAATCGCCGGTGTCCCGGCAGGAGTATGTGTAGGTGTCGGGGCTACATAGCCTACCGGTGTTATTGACGGCTTAACTGTCGATGACGGCTTGAGGGTAGAGGTAGGTTTTGGAGTTGATGACGGCCGGGGGGTTGAGGAAGGAATAAATCCTTTCGGTGTTGACGAGGGTATCCTCGTTGCAGTCGGACGTGGAGTTGATGAAGGAATCTTTGTGGATGAAGGCCTGGGTGTGGATGTGGGAATCCGTGTAGATGTTGGGCGGGGTGTGGATGTGGGAATCCGTGTAGATGTTGGCCTTGGAGTTGACGTTGGAATCCGTGTAGATGTTGGCCTTGGAGTTGACGTTGGAATCCGTGTGGATGTTGGTGACCTCGTAGGTGTAATGGATCGGGTAGGTGTAGGAGTACGCGTATTGGATGGGGTGCGGGACGGTGTCGGTGTTTTTGTTTTTATCGGTGTGGGAGTTGGACAGGCGGACATATTCGTTGTCCATTGAGCCCCGGAGGTTGGACAACAAAATGCAGTATTACGGCAATATCCGATTCTCCCTTTCTGATTGCACAACTGAATATCTCCATCTGCATCACCTGAATAACAATTTATTATCATCCAATAACTGCCATTCTTGATGTTTGCGCAGTTTTGATCATCGCATACAGCATAATTACGGATGTTTTGGGCATTTTGCACCGATACGGATATAATGGGAAGCACTATTGCCAAAACAGCTAAAACTATATATGTAGGAAACTGATTCTTCTGCATACTATCCGAAATTGTCTGATTTTACGAGAAAATTGTAAAGAGGGGGTATTTTCAGCCTAATCTGCGGATGATGATAGCGGCTTTCTCTTCGGTTTCCGATTCACGGCTCATTCCGTCATGCAACATTTCACAGGCACGTTCCTTCTGATACTCCACTGCCACGCGGATCATTACCGCATCCGTTGTATGACGCCAGATTCCGCAATTCACTGCAATAATAGTGTCAGAATTGATCATTTCATCCCGGTATGTACGTGGCACAACACCGAAACGGCGCACACCAAGCCTTTGATGTACTATCACATCGTCGGAAGATGTAATAGCCCTAAAAAATACTGCAGCATTTCGCACAATTACGATATTGTTCGTTCCAATCCACCCTATCCAGCATTTTTCCTTCCCGAGTATAATCACGGCAAGGGATACCATAATTTGCTTGTATTCCGGATCGCGCCGCTTTTGCCATAATGCGATATTGACTGATCTGAAAATCCGCTTGAGGAGTAATTGTTTATCCGACCAGTAAAAATTTCTTTGCCGTATAAGTTTGTATCCCCAAACGGCAGTTTCTGCGGTATACCGGGCAATGGCTCCAGCATGTGACGGAGAATCTCCCGCATCAGCAATAACAAAACACTCATCGCTGAAATGATCCGTTGCTACTCCATTACTTTCTGAATTATCTGTGCAGAAAACACTTTTATATAGAAGTTCATTTGGATCATACGCCATACACGTCTATTATATATCTCTTATGAAGAAAAATTTGAACCGGTGATATATAATGGTTGCCATGCCGAAATCATCACATACACTACGTAAACACGCATTTTCGAAGTCCGTAACACGCGGTACCAGCGGCCGATTTGCCAGTTCAAAACCAAAAAAAATATCCGTGCGGCGGATCTTCGCATACCTTTTCTGGATCCTGCCTTTATCCATGATCATCGGATCGTATATGGTCATTTTTAAGGATCTCCCTTCCCCAACCAAACTATCAAGTTATGATATTCCGTTGGCCACAAAAGTCTATGACCGACATGGCGTGCTTTTATATGATATATTCGCCGACCAGAACAGGACTCCGGTACCGTTATCCAAAATACCCAAAGTTGTCCAGGAAGCGACAATTGCAATCGAAGATAAGGATTTTTATAAACACCAGGGTGTAAACCCTGTAGGCGGCATGCTGCGGGCAACGGTCGCGACACTTACAGGAAAAAAACTGCAGGGAGGATCCACAATTACCCAGCAATTGGTGAAAACAGCACTTCTGACCAATGAGAGAAGCGTCATCAGAAAAATTAAGGAAATCATTCTTGCATTCTGGGTGGAAATTCTTTATCCGAAAGAAAAAATCCTCGAGATGTATTTAAACCAGGTACCATATGGAGGGACCGCGTGGGGAATTGAAACTGCAGCAGAAAAATATTTTTCAAAAAATGTCGAAGATCTCACACTGCCCGAAGCCGCACTTCTTGCAGGACTTCCGCAAGCCCCGACGCTCTATTCACCATTCGGATCCCATCCGGAACTGGCAGGTGAGCGGCAAAAAGATGTTCTGCGCCGTATGGCGGAGGACGGATATATCAGCCAAAAGGAAGCAGATACTGCAAAAAATGAACCGCTCATCTTTGCACAGCCCCGCAATATTAAAGCTCCGCATTTTGTCATGTATGTCAAGGAACAGCTCGTGGAAATGTACGGAGAAAATATGGTAGAGCGGGGAGGACTCAAGGTAATAACGACTCTTGATCTTGATCTGGATGAGTATATTCAGGCAACGGTCGCATCCGAGATTGAAAAACTCGCCGGTTTACGCGTGGGCAATGGCGCAGTCCTTGTCACAAAACCGGCAACAGGCGAAATACTGTCCATGATCGGAAGTACGGATTATTTTGCCACCCCCTCCGGCTCATACAATGTCACCACTGCCCTTCGCCAGCCCGGATCATCGATTAAACCGATCAATTATGCCATAGGAATCGACCGGAACATCGTCACTCCTGCCACCATGTTTCTGGACATCCCTACTTGCTTTGTTGTAACTGGCCAGCCGTCCTACTGCCCCAGGAACTACGACGGCACGTTCCGGGGGCCGACACAACTCCGTTTTGCTCTGGGAAATTCGTTGAATATCCCTGCCGTCAAAATGCTGAAGCTTAATACCGTGGAAGAATTCGTTGCAAGTGCGAGTGCGTTTGGCCTCACGACACTCAAGGATCCCTCCCATTACGGACTGTCGCTGACATTGGGGGGAGGCGAAGTACATATGACGGATATGGCAACCGCATTCGGGGTATTTGCAAACGGTGGCATCCGCAAAGACCTTGTTGCCATCACCAAAGTCGCGGATAAAAACGGATCGGTCCTCCATGAGCACAATGACCCGAATATGGAATCGGACATCCCATCACAACTTCTTATTCAGGGAGAGCAGGTCATATCGCCTGAAACAGCATTTCTTATTTCCCACATCCTCCTGGATAATAATGCGAGAAGTGCTGCATTTGGTTCACAATCCGAGCTCGTCATCCCCAACCATTCCGTATCGGTAAAAACAGGCACGACGGATGACAAACGCGACAACTGGACCATTGGATATACACCCCAATTTCTTGTTTCCGTCTGGGTCGGTAACAACGACAACTCTCCCATGCATCCGTATCTGTCAAGCGGTGTGACCGGTGCCGCACCGATCTGGAATAAAATCATGAGACATCTTCTTGAAAACCAACCGGATATCTGGCCCAAACAGCCGGAGGGTGTGGTTGGCGCACAGGTCTGCTCGCTCACAGGACTCAAACCTGCATCGGACGGAGCATGTCCGACCAGATTTGAATATTTTATCAAAGGGACTGTCCCAACGGAGATTGAAAATCTGAAACAGGCGGCAATCATCGATAAGGCGACGCAGGATCTGGCGCCGTACGGAGTCAGCGAAAACACCGAGGTCGTAGAGAGGCAAATCGTCAAAGATCCACTCTCCCAATACTGCCTCGACTGCCCCCACACCGACACAAAACCAACGATTGTGAAATAATAGAATAGTGTCATTGCGATACCGTTCCCACGGAGAAGCAATCCCGTTATGTCAAGTCTTCACATGGGAGAATAGCTTTGCACCTGGGAAAACTTCTCATACTCGTTGTGGAATAGAAGTAAAATATCTATAATTTGTGAGCATGACACCCGATTATTACATATCCCAAAGCACCATGAGTAATCCGGGTAAGTATTCATATTTATATGCAGATATTCCGAATGATATTGAAGTAATTACGAAAATCTCACACGGGTTATTTATCCACCCCAGTGCAGCAGAAAAAATATATACATGTGTCATTCCGGAAAATAATATCTCCCACATAAATGAACACTTTATGGAAAATATTCTGGATATCATCCATCAACAAAACAATGCACCGTTATCCGATGAAAGAAAACCGGAAAACAGATTTGTCGGGCTCTGCCGGAATTTTGCCCTATTTTGCGTTTCCGTCCTCCGGTATCATCACATTCCGGCACGCGTCCGCTGTGGTTTTGCCGCGTATTGGCATCCTGGATTCAATGATGATCACTGGATAACGGAGTTTTGGAATAGAAGAAAACACAGATGGGTGATGATTGATTCCGAAATCGGCAATGAGGAAAGATTATTTTACAGTTTACAACATATGGACAATCTAAATTTGACCGATAAAAATTTTATTCCTGCAGGGAAAGCTTGGCAATTATGCAGGGAAGGAAAAGCAGATCCTGATACGTTTGGTACAACAATTCCCGGGATCAACGGCTGGTGGTTTATCAGGGCAAATATAGTAAGGGATCTGAATGCCCTCAACAAAGTTGAGCTTCAGCCATGGGACTACACCGAATTTGCCGATAAAAAATTCAATAATCTATCTGAATTGGATAATGTAGAAATTTCCTTATTTGATCAACTTGCTGACATGACGACAGATACATCATCAGAAGCATTACGACGATGTATTCAAATATGCATGCGGGATACCCGTCTCAAAGCGGGTAATACTATTACGAGTTATCCGGGCAAAAAACCAGTCACAGTTTCCTTATCTGAAAACATTCTACCGATATCCCCACGATTGTGAAGTAATCGATTATCATGTCATTGCGAGCGAATGAAATGAGCGTGGCAATCCCATTGGTGTATCATTTCCGGTCGGGATTGCTTCAGTCGCTTCACTCCTTCGCAATGACTTCTTTCATCAAATTTGATAAACTTTTTATAGTCGAGCAAAAGCGGACCCTCGCCGTAAATCCGGAGAGTGAGGCCGATACAGTTCGACTTCTTTTTTACCATCACTAAATAAGCTTCACACCTCGGGAATCTTATTTCGTCAATCGGCTGATGACGATTTCGTCCGGTGATAATCCGTTTGTGGTTGCGGCGTGGACGACCAACTGCGCCAGTTTTGCCGGATCCATGTAGAGGCTGGTATCCGGTTTTTCCAGAACCCTGTCATACAGATTGGTGCGTACGCCTCCGGGATAGATACTCATCACGCGCACTCCATCATTTTTTGCCTCAAGACGCAGACTCTGTGAATATCCGTTGATGGCAAATTTACTCATGGAGTAGAGAGTATGTTTCGGATATCCCTGTCTACCTGCTGCTGAATTGATAAATACAATAGTTCCCTGTGATTTTTTCAAATAAGGATATAGGAGTTGAGTCAGAAGAATTGGTGCTTTGACATTTGTATCCAGTATAAGATCAAGGTCTTCAGGTGTATTTTTCACAAACGGTTGGATATACGATATCCCTGCGTTATTGACCAGGATATCTAGTTTTCCACATTTTTCAACTGCAACTTTTAACTTATCGCGTGTTTCCTTATTCGTAATATCACCAGCAATATACTCAGGCTGTGCTTGTTCAGTGCGGCCTGTTGCAATCACCAGATACTTCTTCTTCCGAAATTCCCGTACAAGTTCCTTCCCTATCCCGCTTGACGCCCCGGTCACCAACACCACTTTTTCCATACCTGAATTATATATCAAGATTCCGAAAAACGTGAAATTATGCTCAAAATTCACATTATGTTCTACAATATACACAATGGGTGAACCGATAAAACAACTAGTCGCCGAAGCAGCCGCGAAACTGCCTGCAAAAGTAGGCGGAAATATTGCCATGGA
Source organism: Patescibacteria group bacterium (assembly GCA_041753515.1). Classification (GTDB taxonomy): domain Bacteria; phylum Patescibacteriota; class Microgenomatia; order UBA10105; family UBA927; genus JBGSUE01. Next base: position 29,027 of record JBGSUE010000032.1, on the reverse strand, counting down.
AAAGCACTTCAAACATATTGGGATTGAGCAACCAAAAAAGGCAATCGAATTCGTTCGGTTTCTGGAAACACAGATGGCAGATCCATTTGATGAAGGACACGTTCCAAAACCTCACAAATATGACCAAAGCTATGATGTACTCATTAAAGCCTGCATGACACAAGAAAATCCTCAGCAATTTTATAGAACTATGAATAAATATATTGATAGTTCCGGAATCTATGGGATGGGATATCTTCTCAAATACTTCAGCGAACATCCTGAGGCAGTTGAAAATCTGAAAAAATTTGACACCCTGCTGTATCCGATTCAAAAATTTGTCAGTAAAACCTGCGAAATCAGACCTGTCAGGGATCAAACAAGCGTTTGGGATCTGCAAGAATTCTCTCAAATCGACGGAAAATGGAGGGAACCGCTTGTCATCACTCTGACGAAAGACAAACAAATATCGCGAGAAGTTATTGAAAATATTGAATCAGTCCAGCGCCATATGGCAAGAATCGTACATTTCTCAAATAATTATGACATTCAAAACCCTGACCGAAAAATAGACCTTCAGAATCATCCAATTATTTCTATTTACGATGTTCCAAGAATTATCAAAGAAACAGAAAATCCGGGTATTCTTTATATTGCCGGAGAAATTGCAGCAGACAATACAATTAAAAATTTCCCCAGAAAAATGGAACAGAATCTATTTTCTCATTCAATAGATAAAGCCTACAAAATCGATTCCTATTACCCAAATGTTAAACATTTAGCAGCAAAGGGTTTTGACATTCATAGATATTATGATTTTTCTATAGAATCAATCTACATGACAGGGGCAACATCTGAATTGTTAGAGCAGTCAAACCAAAGACATAGGGACATATTAAGTATGCAAAATCTCGACGAGAAAATTTCAATTTTTTTCAAACACGGCCTGAGGCCTACCTTAACAAACAATAAACACGTTATTAATGATTTTGATACGTTCTGGTTTGATTTACCCGTTGAAAGAATCGACAATATACTCACTTTCCTAGACTTGATGGGTAATAAAATTACGGAAAATTCAATCGGATTCAACCGGCACAATCCAACAATATCTGAAGTTGAGCTCGCATGGACTATTTCTGCAAAACTTTCTGGTTTCAAAGATATACGCGTCGCTGAACGGTTTAAACCAGTGAAAGAAGCTATTGAAAAATGGGAGGGATTTTACACTCAAATACCGGGTATTCCATCACCCATAAAACCATCAGATTGGCGTAATATCTGCCTATCAATAGGCGACATGACAATCAAAGATGCAAATGAACAAGCCACTCACCTTAATACCAACTTTTTAATCCTCTCGCAAAATACGGATACCATATATGAAGGTATGAATTATTTGGGCTATAATTTTGGGTTTATTGAGGAACATGCTAAAGATATTCTCCAACTACTTCCATACAAAGAACAATTAAAAATAAAAATGCCTCCGTTTGATCGAACTGCAAACACTTGGACGCTCATAAACCATGCGAAAGGTTTGACTGACAATAGTGAAATGGTAACTGAATCTTTGTCATCATTAGATCCGCATCATCCATGGGCTTTTCGTGTAGTTGATAATTATATTCGACTCAATCCGGAATTAAAGATCAAATTAGGAGATCTTCATAAAGAACTTCTTGATCATGTTTGGGATGCGGATATTCCGGACCGGAATCTCTTCTGGAATAACAATAAATATATTCTCACGAAATCGCATGCGGCTGGTTATGATTTTCAAAATTTTCAACGTTTCCGCAGTATCGTTAACAATCAAACGGCACGGGATATTATTATAAACTTCAGCATTTCAAATCTTGAAAAACTAAAAGACTCACTCGGTTTAACAACAGAAAATATATACTATACCGACAGAATGAGTTTAGATAAAATTCTTGATATACCTAACGAATATGATATAACCCGTTTCTTTCGAAAAATTCTCCATTCAAAACCAACCAGTTTCAAAAGTTCTGTTCAAGCACTTACATCAGATGCCATACGACCAAAACTGAAAGAATTTCTGAATGATCCGCTCTTTGAAGAACGATTCTTCCATGCAATCGATGAGTTTGGCAACATATCACCTTCAGTGATTGTTCATTATGTAAATGAGCAAAATGAAGATAAACGCAAGGAGTTTATTGAGAAAATTCGGCAAATTAAACATGATATATTTCTTAATAAACCGTTACAACAGAATACAAATAACGCAAACGAACAATTGGCAGAAACTATTGCTTTTTCATTTCCGGGTACTTCATATTCCTCCATACAGACGGATTTATCCAGATTATCAGACCGTTGTGATGATTTAATAAATATTAAAATTAGGCCAAAGGGATACCAGGGAGCAAGTTCATCACAGGAAAAAATCGCAACATTGAGAGAGGGACAAAATTTTGACACGAGGACAATCGGTATACTCCAATCTATATTCACCAATAGCCAGTCAATGGAATACATGAATTCCGGAGGCGACGTTAAACATGCAGCTGATGCATTTGCATACCTGATAAAACAGGCAGGAAGCGCTGAACAAAAAGAGTGGTTTACATCTAGAAGCCATGATATTGCGGCTATTGCCAGAATTACGCTTGGAGATAAATTAGCACAATTTACTGAAAGTGCTGTGATTGATACGTCCCAACCAAAGGAAACCGCTAAGGCTCTTGGGAAAGCTCAAGAGCTTTTTGGAATTTACTACAAAGATAATGCTCCGGAAGTAACTGCTCAATACTTGAACGATAATCCTGAGATATTCAAATCGCTCCAACATCTTGCAAATGAAAAACGGATTACCCAGATAGAGAAAAACTTCGGCAGTATTTCCGAAGAAGCAAAACTTGAATTGAAAAATATTACAGAACAGGCTTTATCGGAAATACATAATAATGGAATCTCGAATGTGACTCTCGGACATCTTTTAGCTTTTATCAGCGAACAGCGTTTTTTTACAGGAAAAAATGGACTTCGAAAACTGGTGGCGAATGAGAATAGAAAAATTATATATCAAACAAAAGAAGGGTCAGCGATTGATCCGAATCTTATTCTTACCGGATATGTATCCAAAAATGCCGCGTCTTATTTTGCCAAGACAACCGCAGGTGTATGCACTGCAGGAGACATTGAACTTTTCAACCGGCCTGACCATTTCCATATGAATCTTGTCAAAGACAATATCTGCGTCGGAAATATCCAAGGGTATATACTTGAACACTATGGACAAAAAGCTCTCATCTTCCGTGGTTTCAATCCTTCAAGTAGTATTGTAAACCGTGAAAACGTAGACATTCTGTGCGATCAGATGATTGACATGGTCAAGCAATTTTCCAACGATAACGGCATTACCCAGGTGTTTATTCCAGAGCAGACCGATTGGCATGCCCTCACAAACCGTGTCGGAGAAGGCGTCTATGATTATTTTAAAGAGAAATATATACGCGAAGATAATGAAACTCGTTTTGACTTTCCAATTACCAGTGCAAAAACCATTACCCGTTGGTATAAAATTTCGTAACACTTCTTCCCTCTTGCTTCAGGCCCATAGGATGTGATATAAATCAGATGGAATTCTTCGCTTTGAGTTATTTCCAAATACAGTCAAATGTATATTATTACTGCCATCATCATGGGAATTATTGACGGACTTATAGCAATCGGGGATGGCGTAAAGAAAATACTTGCCGCTGTGTTCCTTTTTCCCTTCCGGCTCATCTCAACAGCATTTTCACCATGGACTATCCAGCAGAAAAAATCACGAAGGAAAAAGAAAATACTCGAACCTCAATGGTCCAAACTCCCAAAGATTTATTACTCTTCACTCAAAGAGGCACTCCGTTTTGCCATGCCATTTATCCGGTTTTCATATCTCAAAAAACTATTATTAATGACCCTCATTCCGTTCCAAAAGGCGAATGATGCCATACACACAGTATTATGGAAATTACGGGTACGGATGGGGCCCAGAGCGTCAAAAAAACGGCCTCTCACCGTCTACCCTGCACCTCTGCACTTGGCATGGAGGTTCCAATCTTTTTTCCTGGGTGTCTGTGCAGCACTTTTTTTTGTTTTTCTGCCGTATGTCTATACATCATGGATGGATCAGCTTCCCAGCCCGATCCTTTTATCCGCCCGATCCATTCCCGTTGCGACAAAAATTTATGACCGTAGCGGTACAGTACTCTACGAGATATACGCGGATGAAAACCGAACCCCGCTCCCACTTCATGAAATTCCGGATATAGTACAGAAAGCAACAATCGCAATTGAGGATCGTGAGTTTTATACGCACCCAGGCTTCTCCCTTCGGGGTATTGCACGGGCTGCCAATGAAACCTTGCGCAACGACCATTTGCAGGGTGGTTCAACTATCACACAACAGCTCATCAAATCTGCCCTTCTTACTCCTGAAATAACCATTACACGAAAACTGAAAGAACTTGTTTTGTCACTTGAAGCGGAACGCATCTATTCAAAAAACCAGATTCTTGAAATGTACTTAAATCAGGTGCCGTACGGCGGGACTGCGTGGGGAATTGAATCCGCAAGCCGAATGTATTTCGGCAAATCAGTCAAAGATCTGACCCTAAACGAGGCGGCACTTTTAGCCGGACTCCCGGCAGCACCAAGCACGTATTCACCGTTCGGAGCCAAACCCGATCTTGCGATAGTGCGACAAAGAGAAGTGCTGCGCAGAATGCGTGATGACGGATATATTTCCGAAGATCAATACAATACCGCACTGGATGAACCGATCGTGTATCGCCAACAGGACAGTGGCATAAAGGCGCCACATTTTGTCATGTTTGTCAAAGATCTTCTTGAAAAACGCTACGGTGCCCGGTTGATCCAACAGGGGGGCTTGCGCGTTGTCACGTCACTGGATTCCGACATCCAAACACTGACAGAACAGACTGTATCCCGGCATATCAGCGCTCTCAAACCATTAAACGTGGGCAACGGTGCCGCACTCGTCACAAACCCGACAACCGGAGAAATACTTGCAATGGTGGGAAGCGCCAACTATTTTGATTACGAGAATGACGGTAATGTAAATGTATCCACACGATTGAGACAGCCAGGTTCCTCGATTAAAGTTGTGAATTATGCCGCAGCTCTGGAAAACGGATTTAGTGCGGCAACGCTTATCAACGATTCTCCCATAACCTACAAAATTCCCGGAAGTGAACCCTACACACCGGTCAATTACGACGGACGGTATCATGGGACAGTCACTCTGCGTTCGGCTCTTGCCAATTCCTACAACATTCCTGCTGTAAAGACTCTTGCTAAAATCGGAGTCAAAACAATGGTGGAAACAGGAATCCGGATGGGAATTACCGAATCCTGGAATAATCCAACCAGATTTGGTCTCTCCCTTACCCTTGGTGGCGGCGATGTGACAATGATTGAAATGGCACAAGTGTATGGGACTCTTTCCAACAAAGGTGTCCACAGAAATCTCATGCCTATTCTTGAAGTATCGGATTATACTGGCCGTGTTATAGATAAATTTACACCTGACGCAGGTCTTCAGGCAATCCGCACTGAAACGGCATGGATCATATCCAATATCTTAAGCGACAACAGTGCCCGGACTCCGGCATTCGGACCGCGGTCCGATCTTGTCATTCCGGGAAAAACCGTTTCCGTAAAAACCGGAACCAGCAATGATAAACGGGACAATTGGACTATCGGGTATACACCCGAAATTCTCACGGCTGTTTGGGTGGGAAACAATGATAATTCCCCCATGAACCCGACCCTCACAAGCGGCGTAACCGGCGCATCCCCAATCTGGCACGATATTATGAATTCTCTCCTTGCTGACAAGCAGGACAACATTCCGGAGAAACCTCCCGGAGTAGTAGAAATCCCCTGTTACGGAGGGAAGAAGGAATATTTCACCAAAGGAACGGAACCCGCAGGAAACACCTGCAGGATGCCACCGGCAACCCCAACACCTCAAGAAACCTGAAGAAAGGTTTATTGGGTAACGATAATCACTCCTGTATGTTCAGGTGTCACACGGTTCTCATATTTCCATGTACCGACACTGGTAAATAAGAATTCATATGTCCCACCGCGGGCTATGCTTTTCAACTGATCAAAATCAGTCAGTTGACCGCTGGCTGATGTTCTTACCCACATATTTTTATCGGAATTATTGGTAAACGTCACCTTTGTATTGGCTTTCACGGTCAATACCATTGGAGAAAATCCATTATTTGTATAAGAAACAGTTGCCGTATATTTAACAACCGGCACAGTCGGACTTGCCTTTGCCGTAGGTTTTGCAGTCGGAGTGACTACTCCGCCTTTTGTGGTATCGGAAAAAGTTGATCCAGATGTTGGCACAACCGTCGTTTGTGAATCCTGATAGTCAAAAAGACCCGAGCTTTCCAGCGTCGGTTGTGGCAATGAGTCATCTTTCTGATCCGTTTCATTTTTTGCCGTTTCAATGGGAAACGGCGGGATATTCCCCTGTCCGCCAAATGCGTACCATCCCGCAGTCACGCCCAGCGCCGCAATGATCAAAAAAATTATCACTTTCATCATACTTTTCACCCCCTATCAAAAAATTACGTATACTTATCCGCCACTTTTGTTGCCGCAAAACTATCCGGTTTGATTTTTACTGTATATCCGCTGCCGCGGATCATACCGACAATTTCAGCAATCATTTCCCGTGTCTTTCCGTTTTTTCCGATATCCACGTGGATTTCAAGATTGTATTTGCCGATTCCATCATTTTTGAAAAGTCCAACAAACGCTTCCGCCTCTTCCAAAGATATCAGCGCTTCTTCATACATCCTGGTTTTGAGGACATATATTTTTTTCTTCACGACCCGTTTCCAAAAAAAAATCCCACCGTTTCCGATCCGGTGTACGACAAATGCAGTCACAAAATCCACACCCCTACCATTGTGAGGCTGGGAATCCGTACCGATAATCATTCTGTACTGGCTATCGGATTTCTCGGCCATAAAATCAAGGATCCTGTCGCGTACTTCAGATACATGCAACGTGCCGTATGAAGGGCTTTCATACATATGGTCTTAATAGTACCAAAACCGGCAGGGAAAAACAAATTTAGCCCGCTATAAATGGAAAAACCGGCTTAAGAAAAGCCGGTTTCCCAATCGAATATAAAAATATTCCCTTATTGTTTCGGTGGTCTTGCTTCATTCACCACGAGTGCACGGCCGCTTAAATCGCTTCCGTTGTACATTTCGATGGCTTTTTTGGTTTCCTCATCGCTTGACATCTCGACAAATCCGAATCCGCGTGAGCGGCCGGAATATTTGTCTTTAATGACTTTAGCCGAAACGACTGTTCCGGCACCTGCAAAATGGGCACCAAGTGCAGCATCATCCAATTCATAAGGAAGATTCCCTACAAATAAGTTTGCCATAATGGACTCCTTTCTCTCCAGGACCAGAAGACATATAACGCCTGAAGAGAATCTGCATGAAGCAATTCACAAGGACGATTCACTTCTTTCCTAGACTTTCAGATTATATCACAAATTGCCAAATATCTCATCAAGTCAATCAAAAAATCATTAAAACGTGCAGGAAATATTTCATAATAGCATTTTCTTGACACTCCTCTCTCTCTCTGCCAAAATCAGGACTATAGGAGGAAATCTATATAACAGAAGGCAAATTTCCAGTTGGCGGCAGTCCGGCATTTAAGCAGGCAAGAGTGAAAAAAGCAAGAGAATTGACTGGCGCAATAACTGAGCTTGGTCTGCATAAGGATCCTGCCATAAAAAAAGAAGGCCTTTGATGCAGTGCGCGAACGCGCCAAAGAAGCCGGAGAAAAAGCCGAGGCTGAAGCAAATATGGATCCGTTTAATTCAATAAAACGCAGAATCAATACCATATTGGAGAATCCAGATTTTATCGAAAAATATCCTGAGGCTCTTGCATCAATTAAAGGGTATACGGCTTACATTGATCAACGACATGAACAAATAATGGATGATAAAGCTGCAGAAATACGAGCAGAAGGAAATCCCAGAAAAAGATCTAATACCCTCGCATTTGATTTGGAAGGAAATACATCAAATTTACCTGAAGAAGTAAGAACAGAACTTTACAGAGCTTTTGGATTAATAGATAAAGACGGAACATTATCTGATCTGAGTTTAATACCAGAATGTCGCGATATTATTGAAGGATTAGAACAAGGTTTTCCACGATATCAAGTATTTAAACACCCAGATTATCGTGAATTCTTTTGTCAGGTACCTGGTGTTCCGGATTTGTCATTTAATGTTATGAAACCCCAGCAAAAAAATTTAAGTTGGAATGCACGAATAATAATGGGTGCATCGGCAATAAACCGGGTACCGGCAAAAACGTAGTTTTACTCCAATACTTCCTCTTCATCGTAGGAGGCGGCGGGGGCGGAGTTTGATGATGCAGCGGATCCCGGCTGTGTCGGAGTCGGCAGGAGCACAAAACTGCCGGTGAGACTATTGTACAGGCCGCTCCAATACGGATCATCACCGAAATTGCCTTCCACCAAAAACAGAAGTCCATCGGATATTATCCCCGTATATACAACTTTGCGCGGTTCGCTCACAATCACTTTCTTCCCGGCTTTTCCACCAAGCACAGTATCGATGATATTGGCGCCTTCAAATGCCGCCTCAGTCCGCACCCAGGCCGTCACATCAGACGCTGTCGTATCCTTGACCCATACAATGATAAACCCCGGATGCTCTGGGTGTGTCAACTCCAGATGTGCGTAATTGACCGTGTCGTCTTTTTCATGCGTATCGATGGTGATATCTTCGGGAATTTCAAGAGTGAAGCCCGCCGGATCGTTCCATGTTTTTGATACAACAGGAAGCTCAACTTCAGGAGAAAGAGTGGTGTCATCTGTTTCCTCATTTTTTTTTGAATTGGTAAAAAGGATTATGGTAAATACGGAAGATATCAGAAGCAGTGTCACCACAACAATGATAATGACGGATTTTTTATGCATTGTTTTTTCAGTATAGCACGAAAACGTCAATTTATTTATAATAATGTTATATGAAATGGATTCTGATACTTGTTATTGCACTGTTTGCCAGTAAACCTGTCTATGCACTCAAACAACGGGTGTATTACAAACCCGCAGTCCGTTCAGGTGGGTCAATCGACGCTGTATCATACTCATCAGCTAAACTCAACCGACCTGCCAGAAGCGTTGATATTACATTCAAAAATCTCGACCGCGTTTCTAAAGTCAACTATGAACTTTCATATACTGCAAACGGCATACCTCAGGGGGCTATCGGTACTCTTACCCCATCAGGGTCAAGCGATGCAAGAAATCTGTATTTCGGCACGTGTTCAAAAGGCGTCTGCACACCGCACACCATTATCACCAATGCGCAACTGACGGTAAAAACGACATTAAATAGCGGTGGGGTCAATACAAAACGGTACAGGATTAAATGGTAATAATTGGGAAAGGAGAAATATATGAATGTTTTAATCGCATATGCAACGTATTCAGGCGGGACGGAAACCGCGGCACATATCGTAGAGGAAACACTCAAGGGGAAATCACATACAGTCACTATGAAAAACCCGAAAGATGTCAGCCCGGGAGATGTAAACACAGCAGACTTGACCGTTCTCTGTACACCGACCTGGGATTTTGAAGGAGCCGAAGGTCAACCGCATGAAGACTACAATCAAATGCGTGAAAATTTCAAAAATTCCAAATTAGACGGAAAAAAATTTTCAATTTTAAGCCTAGGCGACTCATCGTATGCCAAATTCTGCGGCAGCGCGGACGTTCTGGAAGATTTTGTCAAAACAGCCGGAGCCGTATTGGCAGTTCCATCACTAAAAATCGATGGATTCTTCTACGACCAAAACACCCATACGGAAACCATTAAAAAATGGGCTGACTCCCTTGGTTAAGGAATGAAAAACAAACAGCTCCTCACGATATTTCTGGTCGTGTTCATGGACCTATTGGGGTTTGGCATCATCCTGCCTCTTCTTCCCTATATCGGTGAAAAGTACGGAGCGAATCCATTTATTATCGGATTACTCACTGCTTCCTACTCACTCTTCCAATTGATCTCATCTCCAATATTAGGAAGATTATCGGACAGATACGGACGGAAAAAATTACTCATTCTCTCCCAGGCAGGTTCTACCATTGGATACCTGATTATGGCTACATCCGCCACCCTGCCGATGCTTTTCATATCACGGATTATCGACGGGGCAACCGGTGGGAATATTTCCATCGCCCAAGCATATATTTCAGACATTACCACAAAAAATAATCGCGCCAAGGCAATGGGTTTTATCGGAGCCGCATTCGGTCTGGGTTTCATTTTCGGTCCGGCAATCGGAGGATTTTTATCCGCATGGAGTTTTCAGGCGCCGGCATATTTTGCAGCATGCGTCTCATTCATAACGGTCATTTCTACCTTGGTATTCCTTGATGAAACAGTGGATGTTAAAAAAGCATCCATGAATGAAAGAAAAAAGTACTCCATAAGGGAGCTCAATACTATTCTTCATGCCTATTCCATCCGGCTGTTCATCGTTGTTTTTTTCACCCTCAATTTCGCATTCTCAATACTTCAGGGAAATTTCGCGCTGTGGACAGAATATTCGTACGGATTCGGGCCCCGGCAAACCGGCACACTCTTTACGTATATCGGCATAATTTCCGTCATTATGCAGCTTCGTGTATTACCGTATATTCTACAACGATTCGGAGAAAAAAAGCTCTTTGTATTCTCACCGCTCATACTGTCGGCAGGTCTTATTCTGCTCGTATTTTCCACTCATCCGATACTCCTTATCATACCGATTACGCTTATACCGATTGGAAATGCCATTGCAAACCCCGTCATTCAGGCACTTGCCACTGAAAATGTTCCGCCATATGATTATGGTGTGATATTGGGCATTCTCATGTCATCAGGAAGTCTGGGCAGAATCGGGGGCCCGATTTTTGGCGGATACCTCTTTGAGACATTCAACAAGGATATACCTTTTATCTTATCTTCGATCATTATGCTTGGCGTGTATCTCTATCTCAAGCGACATTACAGAACAATTACATGAATATCCTCCAGGCAATCATCCTGTCTGTTGTTGAAGGAGTCACGGAATTTTTACCTGTCTCATCGACCGGGCATATGATTCTGGTTTCCCGTCTCATGGGTATTGGGGAATCGGAATTTACGAAAAGTTTTGAGATCATCATCCAGCTCGGAGCAATACTCGCAGTAATCGTGATCTATTGGAAAAAAATCATTTCCAACAGATCTCTTTGGTTACAGCTTCTGACCGCATTTCTTCCGACCGCAATTCTTGGTCTCATGTTCTATTCATTCATCAAATCGTATCTTCTTGGCAATGCGCTTGTCGTTGTTATCTCGCTGTTTATAGGTGGTATCGGTCTTCTGTTCGTTCGACAAAAAAATTCGACATCTCAACAGATGACAGTATCCAAAGCGTTCCGTATCGGACTTTTTCAGAGTATTTCCATGATTCCGGGTGTATCGCGCTCTGCCGCAACGATTCTGGGTGGCATGGCCATGGGTATGACCAAAAAAGATGCGGTCGAATTTTCCTTTCTTCTGGCCATTCCCACCATGGCTGCTGCAGCCGGCCTTGATCTTTTCAAATCTTCTTTTTCATTTTCTCAAAATGAACTCATGCTCCTTGCCGTTGGATTTATCGGGACATTTATTACCGCTCTTCTTGCCATCAGATTCTTCATCTCTTACGTCCAAAAACACACTTTCACCGCATTCGGAATCTACAGAATCATCCTTTCTGCCCTGTATTACATCCTCTTTATCAGCTGATTTTAGATTCTGACTTTCTCAAAAACGGAAAATTTCTTTCAGATTACTAACACGCACGATTTGAATGAGTGTCATTGCGAGTCCGTTCCCACGGCGAAGCAATCCCATCCAATAGTACTCAAATCATCTTGGGATCGCCACGTCGCTTACGCTCCTCGCGATGACACTGTTAACTTTGCACTCGTATAGTTATCCACACACTTGTATAAAAATCGCTTTGGGACACTCATTTGAGAAAGTCAGGTGATATCAACTTCACACAAAGGGGTATTATCCAAATACTGTTAATAATACGTTGTTGGAATAAATAATATGATAATAAACGAAATAATGATTAAATACAGCATAGCGATCATCGCATATGTGGGTAACCGCAACATGAGCCGTTCTTCGAATTTTCCGGTATAGTCAGATGGTGGCTTGAAATATTTTAAGGCTAAATCTGTCGTCATATCAACAATAAAAGGTGAAAAATTATTAAACATTTTTAGAAACTGAATAGGTGCACCGCGGATTCCCATAAGAGATTCTACAGCCATAAAATACGTCGGAAATATATATGTACCAACGAGATATGTATAAACGCATACCACTGCACCAAGAAGAATACTGTGATAAATTTTTTCAATGCCAAATTCACCGCTCGTAAAATAATACCAGAGAATCCGCAGAACAGCCCAAATGAAATATATCGAAACGAAGTCAGTTAATAATGCCATATATATATATCTAATTCACTGTCCCACCATGGGGGTTGTTGAACAGATGACGCCGGAGACGGTGTAGGGTTTCCTGCCGCCTGCCGTATCGTAAAAATCGCAGGTGAAGGGCTTATCCGGTTCGTTGGTCGGCCACGGCGACGGTGACGTGGTCGGCGTTGTACCGGGTACCCATGTTGGAGACGGCGACGGGGTATTCGTAACCTGAATAAGCGGTGTTGGGGAAGGAGGTACTGGTGTAGATGAAGGTTGCGGAATATCCTCAATGACATTTTCTATTATATCAATGATTTCCGAAACAACCGACTGGGCAATATCATCTGAAGTTGAATATTCAAGACAAACTGTTTTCACTGATGATCCTAAATACACCGTCACCCAATAAGTATTGCAGACAACTACCGACTGGAAATTTTCCAATGGAGTTTCAGAAATTTTCTTAAAAAGAGCCAGAGCATACTTTGCATCGGTCAGACGTACGGCATCCACAAGCGATTCCGGTTCAGGAACCGCATCATCACACTCAGCATATGTCCGTATTGTCCCGTCCGGTCGCAATTCATAACATCCGGCAGAATCGCTTTTTTTTATGATTATTCTTTTTATATCCTCTTTTACCGTATGGGTTACAGGATCTCCAACCTGTAATTCTCTAAATTCCTCAAGACCTCTCGAATACGCCGATCCTATCCGAATAATAATAAAAATGCTCACGGCAATAACAGCAAAGAAAAATACTGCAATCGGAAGTACCTGTTTCTGGTTAATATGTTTCATATTTGCACTGTCTCTACTTTACCCCAAAACAAACCCTCATGAAAGAGGGTTTGTTTTTTATGTAAGCACGTTACTAACGTACAAATAAACAAATCCGGTTACCGAATAACGGTAATGGCTGATCCCGGATTAAGTTCGCTTGATGCGGTTGCCACAACCCGTCCGTTTACGTCACGATGAATCGTATACTGTGTATCAGCATCTGTTCCAGTAGACGGATCTTTTGGAATAGCCGCGATATACGTCGGTGCCAGTATTGACGACAAGTCAACTAAACCGCCTGCAGTACCGATATGAGTCGGAGATGTTGTGATCACAGTCGGCAGATTGCCGTTACTCTCCGTTGCATACTGATAAATAGCATTCGTAATTCCGTATAAATCAGCTCTTCTTTGCGTATCGCGGGCAGACGCAAATTGCCGGGCCGGGTTGACGGCCACCAATACGACAGCCGCTAAAATACCGATGATACCGATGACGACTAAAAGTTCAATAAGCGTGAAGCCTTTATAATTTTTAAAACGATTAAGCATGTTTCACCCCCTTTCAGACAGTAAAATTAGCGTAACAAACACATATACTCTTGTCAAATAATTCACTGGAGTATCCTCATTGCCTCATTCACCGATTGAACATCTATAGGCTCTATATTTTGCGCGGAATCTTCCACCACAAACACATCCCTCATTCCTGGATAAAGCACTAGGATATTTACCGTACATAAAATCAGAGCGGTTGAAAACATTACCACTGCAAATACTATTTCTTTAGTTGGTGATGAATGGGTTTTGGACATATAATTTCAAGCCTACACTATATTCGCTGTTCCCTGCAAATCCAACTGGGGATTTTGCCGTAATCGCCGTAATGTGCGTCATATACGGAAGTTTCTCCAGCTCATCAAAAAAAGCGATGAGTGATGCTACATCCGACTGAATAGAAAGAGTAAATAATAAAAATAATTTATCCCCTTCTGATATCGTCACCGGTGTAAATTTATACTGGTATGAAGAAACGTGCTTTTGTACACTCTGTTCGAAAATTGCCAAAAATTGCGGAAATGTCTGCTCATTGGGAAATACTGAAGAAATAATGGAAATCTGATTTGTATATTCCCGGAAAATTTCATCTGATGCTTGAGTAATCGCCCGATCTGATTTAAGTACCTCCATCTCCCTCTGAATAAGCTGATAGGAATTTACAGCATTCCTGAAAAGGATAATAAAGAGAATATTCATACACACGATTCCGAAAAGGATACTTCCCATGATGAATAGTGGGTTGGAGTTCTTTTGTGATTGCTTTGTTTGTACCGACATATCTATTGCAACTGAAACGTCATCATAAACATACTGTTTACCGGTGATTCAAGTGAATCCAAAGGAAGCGAAATATTTGCGAAATTATCAGATGCTTCCAGTCTTTGCTTAAATGCTATAAGAGCATCCCTGGTTTTTGCGACACCCGATATTTTATACGATAGTCTCGCATCATCATATTCCCAAGCTGAAATGGAAACTGATTCATCCAAGAGGGAATAAAATGATTCTATGGTACGCGCGGGGGTCTTTCTCAATGGGGCAAGCTGTATGATATTCTTTGCCTGGGCATTTAATAAAAGGAGTGATTGCGTATCATTCATCTCCTGTTGAGAAGCTGATCGGACGCGTGCCACTTCATTCTCCGTCTGGCGGTTTTTAACCGTTACGGTTATATAGCATAGAAAAGAAAGAAATGTTGCGATACAACAGATGATTCCGGTACGGACTATGATTGTCCTATACAGATGAAGAGTACTCTGTAAGTCATAGAATTGCTGCGTCACCGTGGGAAGAAGATTGATTGTATGAAAATCGCTGGGCGGGGCAATCTTAGTATATGCAGTGACAAAAGCCTTGTTAAATTTCTGGTCTTTCAAAGGGGAAGGTAGCAGTGTCGTAGGATAATGAAGAATTGTACCTAAATGGTTCACCCAGTCAACTGAGGCCATGTCACCTGTCACTGCTACTTGAGTCTGTGACGCATCCAAAATGCCTTTTGATGAATAATATCCGGTAATCTCCTGGATTGTCTGATCAATATTTGACAGATATGACGCAGGAGTATCATCCTTCGTATTATTAATGACAGTTGTAAACACTGCCTTTTCCCCGTCCACCAAAGTGATGTATGCCCCTTTCGGGTTTACTTCCACAAGGAGTGCCTTTTGCATATTTTTAGTCTGAAGAAGCCGGACAAGGGCGGAGGCATCAGGTTCAAACCGCAACGGCTTCAGACCGACCCGGACCAGTACGTCAACCAAATCATCCAGAAGCTTCTTCTGGATTGCCACGACAATCGTTTGATGGTCCGTTTCGGAGGACGACAGGAGTTTCCAGTCGTAATAGATATCATTCTGCGGAAATGGAAACAGATCTTTAATTCTCCAGGTAATCGCATCGCTGATTTCATCAGTTTCGGTTCGGGACAGCGCACATCCGCGGGTAAACGCAAACACCTCAGGGAAACACACGGATACATACGGTGTAGAAAACTTGCCGTTTATATATATGTGTCTGACCGACTCGAAAAACTGTTCCTTTTTCTTGAGATTTCCATCCTCAAATGTATCATCAGGCAGCAACTGGTGATACGAATGCATCGGCTTGCCGGCTGTATCAAGCTCAACGGCAGTAATGCGTGCTCTTTCAATAGAAAGTCCAAAATATTTCTTTTTCGGAAGCAGTAAATCGGGCAGTGATTTCATAAACAATAATCCTATTGTAGTATATCAGAATCATTGCCACATACGCATAATGAGTTCAAAGTTGCTGCAATCCTAATTTCATCATTTCTGAAAATTCAAATTCATATCCTGGAGCGAAAAGTATCATTTATCTCGGACCACCTGCAGCTTGCTGAAAATTACCCACTACGGAGTATATCGGGGCGATAATGGAGAGGATCATGGCACCAACCGCAATACCAACAATCAACATAAGGACCGGTTCGATAATTTGTGTCAGGCTCTTCACTGCCTCCTCAACTTCCTGTTCATAAAACGATGCAAGATCGGCTAAGATAGAATCAAGTGTGCCAGTTTTTTCGCCGGCTACGGTCATCTGAACCATAAGAGACGGAAAAACATGTGTGTCCTTCATTGCCGAAGAAAGCGACTTCCCCCGTTTGATAGTATCCGGTATGACTGTTGCCAGCGATCTGTACTCAGGCAACGAAAGGGACGAGAGGGAGATTTCTAATGCTTCGGTTATGGGTACAGCACTTCGAAGTAGCGTTGAAAAAATTCTGGCAAATCGGGCCAGATCAATTTCCCTGATCAGGTTATTGATCACCGGAATCGGTTTTATCAGTCTAAACAGCGCATCCCTGACAGACCGTTTCTTTAGTGCAAACGCAAATGCAATAACAAAAACAATCATACCGATGAGTATGGGGACCATATACCCCTGAAGCTGAATGCTGAATGAAAACATAAATTTGGTCGGGGCGGGTAATGGAAGATTGAGATTCAAAAATACCCGTCCGATCTGGGGAAGGACAAAGAAAAACATCATAATACCGATAACGATCATTGCCGTAAACACGATTGCCGGATACAAAAGGGCGCCTTTCACTTTTGAATTCAGGTTGTATTCAGCACGAAGTTCCGTTTCCAGATATTTAAATACTTCCGCGAGTTTTCCGCTCACTTCACCTGCACGCGTCAGTGTCAGAAAATACGATTCGAATATTCCAGGATACCGCTCGAAAATCGTTGACAGCTGCTGCCCCTGTTCCAGACTGTAACTCATATCAGACAGAATTCTGTTCATGAGCGGATTTTTCGTTTCACTGCGCAAGACATCTATTCCTTCAGACAGGGACATGCCTGTTGAAAGCATAATTGAGAGATACCTGCAGAACGTAATTTTTTCAATTGTCGGAATGGATCCTTTTATCAGCAGTTGTTCAGATTTTTCTTTGATGAAAATAGGTGCATAACCGCTTTTTCCAAGTTCATTTGCCACCTCATTGCTTGTCTTTGCAGACATCTGTCCGTTTTTTATTTTTTTATCCTTATTGATTGCTTTATAGGTAAACGTCGGCATGGTTACTCCCTGATGACACGAAGAACTTCTTCAATGGTTGTAATTCCACCGCTTGCCTTGTTCACCCCATCACGCACTAGCGGTATCATACCGTTTTTGAGACCAATTTTTGTAATTTCCTCAGCCGATGCATGCCGTATGATACTTTGTCTGATTTCTTCATTAATTTCAAGAATCTCGAATATTCCGACCCTCCCTTTGTACCCCTTATTATTACATTCTCCGCAGCCACGCCCATGGTAAAAGGTATTTGCTATTCCTTCTTCCCCCAACAACGATTGTACATAATGAAGTGTTTCTCCCGTAAGGGTATATGGTTCGATACAGGACGTACAAATTTTCCGTACGAGGCGTTGGGCAATAACCAGATTGATCGTTGAAGCTACAAGAAAACCTTCTGCTCCCATATCCAAAAACCGCGGCATGGTACTTGCCGCATCATTGGTATGAAGAGTCGATAACACAAGATGACCGGTAAGCGCAGAATGGATAGCCATTTCAGCAGTCTCCTCATCCCTGATTTCTCCAACCATGATAATATCAGGATCATGCCGCAGTAAGGATCTTAAACCTGCTGCAAACGTTAATCCTGCTTTCGGATTCACTTGTGTCTGGTTCACGCGCTTTATGCCATATTCAACCGGATCCTCAAGCGTACAAATTTTCACCTCTGTTGATATGAGAATATTGAGCACGCTGTACAGTGTGGTAGTTTTTCCCGATCCTGTTGGTCCTGTCACAAGAATCATCCCGTGCGGTTTTTTAATATTAGCCTTGACTATCTCTAGATTATGTCCGGTTATCCCCAATTCTTCAAACGACAGTGGTCTGGCTGATTCTGAAAGGATCCTAAGAACGATATTTTCACCAAAAAACGACGGCAATATGGATACACGAAGTGCTATATCCGATTCGTTAATCTTGAATTTAAACCTTCCATCCTGCGGAATTCTGTGTTCATCAATTTTCAGCTGTGACAGAATTTTGATGCGTGCAACAATGGAAGGATGCAAATTTTTCGGCAGTGTTAATATGTCATGAAGTACTCCGTCTATCCGGAATCTGACGAGAAACGCATCTCCCGAAGCCTCAATATGAATATCGCTTGCACGTTCTGCCTGAGCGTATTCAAGAATAGTATCAAGAATTTTTATGACAGGTAGATCAGATCCAAGCTCCCGATCACTTACAGTATTTTCAGTGGATTTCTGGATATTCTCATCAATGATCTGTGTAAATATGTCTTTAATATTTTTTTTGTATTGACCGATCGCAGAGGAAATTTCGCTTGGTGAGGCATACAGAATCCTCAGCTTTTTTCCGCTTTTTCTTTTAATAAACTCACGCGCCTCCAAATCTGCCGGATCCTGCATTGCGACTGATACGGTTGCGTTGTCAGTTTCTACAGGTATAACCCTGAAAGTCGTTGCTGCCTCTTCCGGAATAATCTCAAGAGTATGAAGAGGAATCACTTTCGAACTCAGTTTAATGAACGGAACCTGATAAAAGTCACCGATAATCTGTCCAAGCGCATCTTCACTGACAAGACCGCGTGACACCAACACATCAGTAAGGTCTTTTCCAAGCTCATCTGCAGCCTTAACTGCACCGTCAAAATCTTGGGGAGATACAAATCCGGATTTAAGGATAATATCCCGAAATTGGGCAGGTGTGATCATACGAGTTCCCGCACTTTTACGTGCCGGATGATGCGGGTGCCGGCAGATACTGCTCTATCTTCACGACCATCTGCGTCGGAGACAAGTTTGCTTTCACGATAAATTCGGTTACTCCTGCTTTTTTTGCCCGGGAAATCTCCTCTTCATTATTGAGGTTCGAATACATGAGGATTGGAATATTTTTATAAGCGTCCCGCGATCGTAACCTTTCCAAAACTGCAAATCCGTCCATCTTGGGCATCATGACATCCAATACCACAACATCGGGATGACACTCATCAATGACGTTCAAACCTTCTTCCCCATTTTCCGCGGAAAATACTTCATGACCATCGGCTTTCAGCCGGGTGGAGTATATTTTTACAATGAGAGGATCGTCCTCGATAAACAATATTTTTGCCATACGAATAGTTGATGTTTCTTATTATACCTTACCTTCATGGAAAATGGGTAGGGTAAAATGGAACGTACTGCCGACTCCGAGTGTTGAATCCAGCCAGATCTTCCCTCCCATTCCTTCAACCATAATTTTGCAGATATATAAGCCCAATCCAGTCCCTCCGGATTGCTTTGCATAATTACCCTGCACTTGGGAAAACTTTTTAAATAAGAGTTCCTGGTCGCTGTTTGAAATGCCGGATCCCGTATCGGTTATGGAAATAACAATAAAATTTCCGTCAACTGCAGCCCGTACCGTCACTCCTCCTTTATGGGTAAACTTCACCGCATTTCCTACAATATTTATCAGCACTTCCTTCACTTTGTCGCAGTCAGCCCTCACGTGCCCAACATCCGATTTTTTATCATATATCAAAGTCAAATTTTTCTCTTTTGCGGCACTATCAAGATTTGACACCACTTCCTGTATGACGGCAGATATGTCTACCTTGGTCATGGCAAAATTGATCCTTCCTGCTTCAATTCTTGAAATATTCAAAAGATTATTCACAAGACGAATGAGCCTGTCATTTTCATTGTAGGCGGCCACCAGAAACTCACGGACAGACGGGGAAATTTCACCGGCATACCCCTCAAGAATTGTGGAAAGCGATCCCCGGATCGCAGTCATGGGGGTGCGAAGCTCATGACTTGCAAGAGTGACAAATTCATCTTTAAGCTTATCCAGATCCTTCATTCGATTGTTAGCTTCCTGAAGTGATCTTTGCAGATTTGAACGTTCAAGAGTAATTTTCACGACATCAATCAATTGCACCATTGATTCCTTTTCTACATCAGAAAATTGTTCGCTGTCGTTACCGATACCAATAGCAAGAACACCCAACGGTCTTCCTGCATAGACAAGCGGGTATACAAACAGGGTACGGATATCAAGACTATGTTCTATTTGCACACAGGCATTTTCTGGTAAAAACGGAGAGAATAACGGAAAAAGAGAAGTCAAAGTTTGAGGCGTGTTTGCCGCAAGCACTTGAACCATAACAGCTTCCTGATTCTTTAAGGAAAAAATTGTATCCTGCACAGCCAGATGATGTGATTTCAATATTTCCTTCAGTACTCTATTCTGATTTATAGCTACTGCACCAACTGTTTGATTTTCCGTTTGAACAACGGAAAGTAATGCAAATTGATAAGACATCTCATCGCATAGGATATCCGTAATATGCTGAGCAGTTTCCGCAATATTTTCATCCTTAAGCGATACTGTATACAAAGACCTCAATACCCGCAGGGTCCTGTTTTTTACGGAAAGTTCAAAATTCTGTCTGTAAATGGCTTCCGTCGCTTTGAAAAGTTCTTCGCTCAGAGCCGGCTGGGCGTTCCCGATTCCGGTATACACTGGTTGCTTATTGGCAGGCATATACCCTATTATAAACTACCGGGAGGATTATTGTAGAGTAGAAATTCAGCTATTTACGCTTAGCTCGTACCCTGTCTATTTTGGAAAGATATCGTTTTCTCAAACGAAGACTTTTTGGGGTCACTTCCAGAAGCTCATCATTCTCGATAAAATCCAGGCACTGTTCAAGAGATAAAATTGTCGGCGGTTCAAGGTGAATGGCAATATCAGCCGTAGCCGAGTGGATATTGGTCAACCGTTTTGATTTCGTTACATTGATATCGATATCCCCGCTTCGCCTATTTTCACCGATTATCATTCCTTCATACACCGGCACTCCCGGACCGATAAAGGGAATTCCCCTCTCCTGAACTGTCGTGAGTGAGTATGCACTGGACACACCGCTTTCATATGCAACTAATACGCCATTTCGCATATGGTCTACTTTGGTACTTTCCGGAAAATATCCGAGAAAACGAGAGGCAAATATGCCGTTACCACGGGTAGCGGTCAACATTTCGCTCCTGAATCCCAATAGGTTACTGCTTGAGATAGTGTACACCAAACGTGTTGTCCCGTGCGGTGTCGTGAGGGTATCAGTCATTATACCTTTCCGTTTCCCCAGCGACTCAACGATCACACCGGTATATTCATTGTTGACTTCAATGGTCACTTCCTCAAACGGTTCATAGATCACCCCATCAATTTCCTTCACGATCACCTGAGGCTTACCGACTTCCATTTCATACCCCTCACGCCGCAGATTCTCTATGAGAATTGAAAGATGCAGTTCTCCGCGCCCGGAAACAAGAAATGAACTTGATCCGGAAGCTTGAATACGCAGTCCTATATTAGTTTTCAGCTCCCGTGTCAAACGCTCGGACAACTGTCGTGCAGTACCGAATTTCCCTTCCCGCCCGGCCAGTGGGGATGTGTTGGGACCGATCTGGATTTTTATTGTCGGCTCGGTAATCGTAATCAAGGGAAAACCTGACGATTCCGTAATGTCCGCGATGGTATACCCAATACTGATATCAGATACTCCGGTCACTGCAATGATATCTCCCGGTTCTGACCGATCTACTTTTTCACGCGACAGTCCGATGGATGTAAAAACCCCTTCCACTTTTCCCGTTGCGATTTTATCGTTGTGTGCAAGAACTACAACAGACTGTCCGGAGTTCACTGACCCTTCGGTAATTTTTCCGATTGCGTATGTCCCTTTGTACGGATCAAAATCAAGGGTTGAAACAAGCATCCGGAACGGTTTTTCCGGATAGACTATCGGCGGCGGAAGTTCACGGATGATACATGAAAATAAAGGTTCGAGTGTTGCAGGATTTTCCGGATGAGTCGGAAGGTGCTCCCACGCTTTACCCTCACGCCCAATCGCGTACATCACGGGAAAAAGAAGCTGGTCTTCATTTTTAGCAAGTTTTACGAACAAATCTTCCGTCGCCCGCAATACCTCATCAGGCCTGGCGTCTTTGCGGTCAATTTTATTCACGACCATTATGATTTTAAGATTTTTTTTGAATGCCTGCTCCAGCACAAATTGTGTTTGAGGCAAAGGTCCTTCGGCTGCATCAACAATGAGGAGTGCCCCGTCAGCCATGCCGATCACCCGTTCTACTTCCCCTGAAAAATCCGCATGTCCGGGCGTATCGATAATATTAATTTTTGTCCCTTTCCAATTGACTGCAGTATTTTTAGCAAGGATGGTAATTCCCTTTTCCCGTTCAAGATCGTTTCTATCCAGGATCGTCGTCTGTCCCATCTCCGCCTGATTATCACGGAACGTATGCGTCTGCTTCAGCATCCCGTCAACAAGCGTTGTTTTCCCATGATCCACATGGGCTATAATGGCAATGTTTCTGATATCCATAAAAAAGAAACCCGCACTCATCATTTCCATGCGGGGTATCTGAAGTATACCAGAAAATTATATATTAATCACCAAGTTTGAGGTCGACGCGGTATAAATCCTCGTCGTGCTTTATCGTAAAACCGAATTTTTTAAATAAATGAAGCATGCCGGAATTGTCCGGCAGTGTATATGCATACAGTTTTTTAACATGCCTCTTCCGGCATATGTCCAGCATATGTTCCATCATTTTTCCGCCCAATCCCTGTTTTTGCCAAGGATCCCCGATCACGATTGCAAACTCCGCCATTTCATTATACGCATCGGAAATGACCCGTACGACTCCCAGCATCCGCTTCTTTCCCCCTTCCGACAATTCAGCAATGATGGCTATTTCACGGTCGTAATCGATCTGGGTATAGCGGATGAGCATCTCATGTGTAATATCCTTGATAGGTCCGAAAAACCGAAACCTTTGAGTTTCTGAAGAAAACGTGGTGAACATCTCAGCCTCCATTATCTCATCTTCCGGCCTGATGGGACGCAAAAATACTGTTTGTCCGGTATTGGTTGTCACATGTTTCTCGTACTCACTCGGATATGGAGAAATAACCAGATGTGAATACCGTAAACCATCAGGATTATTGTTTTTCTCATCCAAAATCACTTTTGCATCCAGAACGATTCCTCCTGTTTCATCCACAACAAACGGGTTTATATCAAGCTCCTTGATTTGGGGAAAATCACACACCATGTACGCAAATTTATACAACAAAAACTGAATGGCAGAGATATCCACAGCCGAGGAACCGCGGAAACCTTTGAGCAGCTGATAAATTTTTGTCCCCTCAATGAGACGCTGTGCCAATGCCATATTTAAAGGCGGCAAACCGAAATTCGTATCTTTAAATACTTCCACAGCCACCCCGCCCATGCCAAAAATGATAACCGGTCCGAAAATCGGATCTTTGTTAGAGCCGATGATCAGTTCATATTTTTTCTGGATCATCTCCTCAACATACACGCCATCAATTTTCGCGCGAGGTAAATGGGATGAGACAGAATGAATGATTGATTCAAATGCATGTCGCACAGCAATTGAATTTGCAAGGTTCGTCAGTACTCCTCCTACATCGATTTTATGCACAATATCGGCAGATACGATCTTCATTACTACGGGGTACCCCAAAGAATCAGCCTTTGCCACGGCATCGTCTGCATTAACTGCCAGATATCCCCGGGGGACGGGAATTTCATAATTCGTGAGAAACTTTTTTGCTTCCGGCTCAGTAAGCACATACCGTCCATTTTTCAATGCATCGGTGATAATTTTCCTGTTCATTTCGGTTTTGGGTGAAAACGCATGCGGCGTTGTGGCCGGTGTTTCATTAAGAAGCTGCAAATTGCTGCCGTATGCATACATGTTCATGAAAGCCTTGACTGCCTCCTCCGGCCGCTCATATGCCGGGATGTTACCGTCTTCCAATATTCTTCTGCCGTCCTCAACGTCACCGTCCCCCATCCACGCGGCCAGAATAGTCTTTGAGTTTGTTTTTGCCACATCAACAATTTCACGGGCAACTCCTGCCGCATCTGTCACTGCTTGAGGTGTCAATATAACAAGTACACCGTCGACAAAGGGATCATTCAGACATACGGAAACACCGTGACGGTACCTTAAAACATCGGCATCACCCAGCACATCCACAGGATTCTCATGACTCCAGACAGCCGGAAGTTTTTCGTTCAGGTACTGTACGGACTGATCCTGCAAATCTGCCAATTTTCCGCCTAAATCAATCAATCTGTCTGTGGCAATCACTCCGGGGCCGCCTGCATTGGTTACAATCGCAAGCCTGTTGTTGCCCGGCCGCTTTTGCATGGCAAGAGTTTTTGCACAATCAAATAGTTCTCTGATGGATTTAACCCGTAAAACCCCCACCCTTTTAAATGCCGCATCAAACACCTGATCATTCCCGGTCAAAGATCCTGTGTGGGAACGGGCAGCACGGGCTCCTTCCAAACTTTTCCCGACTTTTAAAATAATAATCGGCTTTGTCCGTGCAAATCCGCGTGCAGCAGACATGAATTTCCGTGCTTCCGTGAGGGATTCCATATATATGAGAATCGAGGATGTTGCAGGATCATTGCCAAAATAATCAATGAGGTCATGATATCCGATATCAACCATATCCCCGATTGATACGAATGCGGAAAATCCCACATTCTCCTTCACAGCCCAATCAAGGACAGCGCTCCCCAGCGCTCCTGACTGAGAAATAAACGCAATACCTCCCGCTTTGGCGTTTTTTCGAAGAAAACTGGCATTCAAGTCTACCGGCGGCCGGATAAAACCAAGGCAATTAGGCCCCAGCACCGTTAATCCATATGTATGGATGATTTCCTGGATTTTTGCTGTTAACTGAACGCCTTCGGCACCTGCCTCCTTAAATCCTGCAGTGACGATTGTTGAGGACGGCACACCAGCTTTAGCACACGCCTCCAGTACCATCGGCACTTTGGATGCCGGGACTGCGATGATTGCCATATCCACTTTCTCGCCGATAGAGGATATATCCGGATATGTTTTTACCCCGTTGATGCTGTCGTATTTCGGATTAACCGGATACACGATACCCTTATAGCCTCCATCTATAAGATTTTTCAGTAGCGAATACCCCACAGAACCGGCACTTCGCGAAGCACCGATTACAGCAATAGTTTTGGGTGAAAACAAAGTTTTAAGATGGGCAGCATTCATAGTTTCCAGTATGGTGAAAGCAGTTCTTTCAGATTCTTAAGTTTTTCATTCACGCTTTCCAACTCCAGAAAATGGGTATCTGTTGCGGCATCAGCGTAGGGTATTTCACACTTACCGTCAATGCCTGCAATAAAATTTTTAACGCATTTGGGAAGTGCCTCAGTATTGTATCCCCCTTCAAGGACCGCAAATTTATTGCAGGAAAAACTACTGAACCGTTTACCTATCTGAAAATAACACCCCATACTTAACCGCAACCGCAACAGGGTATCGCCATGATACCCATCAAACCCTGCAGAAAAACCGATTATATCCGGGGCAAATTGGGAAACGACCGGCAGAATACTGTCCAGAACATGAAGATACACATCGTCACCACTGCCGGCATGAAACGGAAAGTGGATCGTATACCCTTTCCCTTTTCCATCTCCGATCAACTCCAGAGCCCCGCCTCCGGGAAATACCTGATCCTGATGGAACGATATGTACATCACTGTGTCGCTGTGATAAAAATATTCATCCGTCCCGTCACCCAAATGCCCGTCAAAATCAAAGATAAGTACTTTTTTCCCATCGTTCACTAATTTTTGTACCGCGATGGCAATATTATTGAAAATACAAAATCCTCCGGCGCGGGTAGGATGTGCATGATGACCCGGAGGTCGCACAAGAGCAAATGCGCCTTTTTCGCTTGAAAGTACTGTTGCACCGACCGCATGAGTTGCCGCATCAAACGACCGCTGGGATGTGGGAGTATCGGCATCCAAATGCGATCCGTTTTCACAGGCATCCTTTACATACTGAATGTACACAGGAGTATGAACCAAGGTCAGATACTTGCTTCCGTCCTGTATATTAGTACTCTGTATTGCACCGAATGCCTCCAAACGTTTTCTGTTCTCGGGATGCTCGCCGGTATCATGGTCAAGAAATATGGGGTTGTAGAGGATATCCATATACTACAGGCTACACACAGCCACACACATCTGAATGCAGACAATATCCTTGTTTGTCTCGTGGCGGCAAGGGCTTGCACAGGCATTAAAAGTCCCGCCTATTGTCGCACACTGGTCTTCATCAATCTGTATGCATTCACGATGCTCTCCGGACCATGTACCGCCGATATCTGTACATGTTGAATTTTTTACCACAGGAGTATCATTCACACGGACGCACCACCCGCCGGCATCAGGATAATTTCCGTCCAACTCGCAGATGAATCCGGACGGACACGGCATCCCGGCAATGCCTCCGCAAAACACATCCTCTTGGTACACTGGTGTCTGCGTTGGAATAACAGACTTCAGCGGTACCGGTTTGAATCCGTATAACTGCTGATTCATTCGAAGGCCGATCAGAAGAAACAGAAGTACTACTATGCTTACACCAATGAATACCCTCACTGCACTGTTCATATATCCAGTATACACCTTCTGTCGTGCTAGAATTATGTACTTTTAAACGTATTGACAAATGTATTTTATAAGATACAATATATATATGAACACTGTCTCTGTTACACAATTAAGATCCGATACGGCAACTATTCTATCTGACATATCAAACGGACAAAATATTTCCATCATTATGCAGCGTTCGCGCCCGACTGCCGTTCTTGTTGATTATGATTATTATCAGGCGCTTGAAGAGGCGGCTCTGGATCTTTCAGACTCCCGGGAGGCTGAAAAAGCGAAAAAAGAAAAACGGGATACCGTGGATTCGTATATTGAAAAACGTTTCGGAAAAACACCTGCATGAAGCTGTTCATCACAAGACATGCACAAAAAGAATTGAATCATATTATAGACCCGTTTGCACAAAACATCCTGAAAAAAATTCAGGAATTATCGGATACTCCATATCCGGTAAATTCAAAAAAACTGCAGGGGCAGAATAATTACCGGTTGAGAATCGGAAACTTCCGCGTCCTATACACAGTTGATTTAAAAATGAAAGAAATTACAATCCTTCGTATTGCTGATCGCAAAACTATTTACCGATAAACATCCGGATGCAAAAACCGCGCCAGAGCAAATGCTACTCCGTGTTTTACACCTTCAGCTCTGGTTACCACTCCTTTGGTCATGATACCGAACATTCCGATGCCGCGCCCGATTTTTTCCGTCCCAAACGTCTCATCAATCGCTTCCTCCAATGTTTTATCTTCATCAATCATGCCAACTATCTTGTCCGGCAATAATAGTCCACCGGAAGATCCTATACCCTCATGCCCAAACCTATCGACAACAACAACGAGAGAATATTCAAATCGGCCAAACGGCCGATTCGCTATACCACCTTCAATTCCTACTCCGTATGCGGCACCATCAACTGCATGAAGTGCATTCAATGCCCTATTTTTTGCACCGGTATATATTTCGTCATCATTTTTGGGCTGATCACTGACTCCGGAAGCAACATCAACGCCCACAACACACACATCCGGAAAATGTATACGGAAAATATCTTCCACCGGCTTCATTTTTGTCGGGTTTTTCGATCCGACGGCCACAATAAACGGTTTCATGACTTTTTTTTGTCCAGCCTATCCAGCTTCAATAATTTCACACCGAAATAGACGACGGCTGCAATTACTATAAAATCGATTGCATTTGCCGTAAAACTTCCCCACATGATCTTTACCGGTCCGATCTGAAAAAACTGGTCCTTCATGGTGCCTGCCGCGCCAAGAATAACACTTAAAAATGGGTTGATGATATCGGTAACCAACGAAGATACAACTTTCTGAATCGACCCTCCCAGGATAAATCCGACTGCCAACCCTACCACTCCCTGTTCCCTCACGAAATCAATAAACCCTTTCATAGAATCACCTCCTTCTTTCTCTGGTATTGTACTATTTTAAACAGTTCAAACCATACAAGACTTGCAGCTCCTGTACATACAGCTATGAAAATCTCAACAGATGTAAGCGGATCGAAATGGAAAGCACTTCTGAGTCCCGGAATAGAAAAAATTGCCAAGAGCGCAGCAGGAACCAATGTGAGTATAAGCCGCAGTGCGGTCGAGGCATGATGGATTACGATGATGCCAAGTTGTTTCCACGATAGATTTGTGACGACGAGGGCAAGAAATGCACTGACAAGGGAAATAAACGAAATGGCACGCATTTCACCATCCGTCTTGCCGGAATATAAAGAAAAGATATACAGAAAAAATATAATCGCCAGTATACTGACTCCCTGCATGATCTCCATAGCCATTCTGCCGGGGGACAATATAGGTACGTTTAATTTTCTCGGATGCTTTTTCATGATATCCTCCTCGGAATGCTCCGCTTCAAATACCGTTGAACAGGCCGGATCGATAATGAGCTCAAGAAACGCAATATGGGCCGGGAAAAGAATGACGGGTAGCCCTAATAAGGGAGGAATTATTGCAAGCCCCGCGATTGGTACGTGGACTGCAAAAATAAACCCGAATGCCTTTTTCAGATTGTCATAAATCTTTC
>JBGSUE010000031.1:0-37703 GCA_041753515.1 Patescibacteria group bacterium | reverse complement strand
CAGCCGGGAAATTTTTCCGGAATGCACCCACTTTTTTTGTCAACTCTGTCAACCAGTGCTCCTGAATTGGTACTGTTTATGCTCCAACGACGGCTGCGAGAGCTCATCATGGTAAAAGACGGCGTGATGCCGGAAGGAGTTGCACCCTGGATGCAGGGGAAATTGACAAAGCAGGCAGGCCGGTTTAGCATGGATGGATTGATCGGCGTATACCGAACACTCATAGATCTTGACTATAAGGCAAAGTCAGGCGGATTGGTATTGCCGCTTTCAATGTCTTTGGAAAACGTATTGGCAGATGTGTAATCATGAAAGGAAAAAAACTATGAATTCTGTAATCCCTGATCATGTATTCCGAGGATATGACCTTCGCGGTCTTGTCGGCAGTGAGTTGAATCGTGACACGGTTGCATTGCTGTCAAAAGGATATGCAACGTGGCTTCTTTCCCGCCGTATCTATGACTGCGTGGTAGGGTATGACTGCAGGTTATCAAGTCCGGAATTTTCACATGTGATGATACAAAATCTCAGAGAATCAGGCATCAATGTGTATGACATCGGGATGACGCTGTCTCAGATATGCTATTTTGCGTGCTACTACTTCCGTACCCGCGGCATGGTGATGATTACGGCATCCCATAATCCCAAAGAGTACAACGGATTCAAATTCGGCATGGGATTTTCCGAAACCATGACGACCGCAGAGATTGTTGAGCTGCGGGAAATCGTCAAGAGCGGGAAATTTATTGTGCGCAATGCGAAAGGAACGGTTACAAAGACAGACATCAAACAGGAATATATTGATGACCTGTTCCGGCGTGTTGAAGGTATCGGGAAATTTAAAGTTGTCGTTGATTCATGTGCCGCAACGACCGGCATATTTCTCCCTGATATCCTGCGGAAGGCAGGATGTGATGTAGTCGAACAAAACACCGTCCCTGACGGTAATTTTCCGGTGGGAACACCTGATCCCACAGAGCGGGATGTGCAGGAAAGGTTGGCTAAAAGGGTGGTTGCCGAGCATGCGGATCTCGGATTTTCCTACGACTGTGACGGCGACCGGGTCGGAATTGTCGATGGGGAAGGAAATCTCATCTGGAATGATGTGTTTGTGTCTATCTGTTCGATCGATATTCTTTATTACCTGCCGGGCGCAAAAATTGTCTACAATGCACTCTGTTCCAAACAGGTTGACGAAGTCATCCGTGCGCACAAAGGCACACCGGTTATGTGGAAGACCGGACACTCGTTTATCAAGGCAAAAGTGAAGGAAGAGCATGCGGCTTTCGGCGGCGAACTGTCCGGCCATTTCTTTTTTGTGGACAATTTTTATGGCCATGACGATGGCGCAATCGGATCCCTCAGGCTTCTGTCGTACCTGACCCGGGTGAAAAAATCGCTCAAACAGGTGGTATCGGAACTTCCGCAGTATATCTCAAGTCCCGAGATTAAAGTCGGATGCCCCGATGCGATCAAGTTTCAGGTAGTAACGGATAAAATAGGAGGAGAAATAAAGAAGCTGTATCCGAACGAAAAATATGAAGAGATGGATGGAGTACGGATGGATACGGATGAAGAAATGCTGATCGTGAGAGCCAGTCAGAACGGTCCATATCTTACCGTTAAATTTGAGGCAAAAAAACAGGAGAAATACGATCTTCTGAAAAAACAGGTGAGCGGCATTCTCCACTCATTAAAAGAAGTCTATTTCACTCACGGCGTGAACACCGATGCACTCACATGAACGCAAAACTATTAGCCCAAGACGCACAAACATTTGCAGTGGAGGCAGTGAAGCTATTGACCCGCATCCAGAAGGATGCGACGGTGGCGGTAGATAAGGGAAATTTGGATTTTGCTACCACTGCTGACTTGGAGGCGGAAAAGCAGATCATTGATGCAATATCTAAAAAATACCCGTCGCATGGAATTCTCACAGAGGAAACCGGAGAAATACCGGGTCATTCCCCGTATACATGGATTATTGACCCATTGGACGGCACCAAAGAATACGCCCGCGGAAGCGAGGATTTCTGTACGCTTATCGCAGTTGAAGAACACGACAAGCTTATTGCAGGATGTGCCGCAATGTATCCTGATTCGCTGGTCCGTCTAGTATCTGCAAAAGGAGATGGATCGTGGTGCAATGACACACCTGTCAAATGTTCGGATATAGATGAATTGAGAAAAGCGTCAATTTCGGTTCATTTGCCGTACGATCAAAATCCGGATCATATCATTGACGCGATGTACGCTTTTGCCCATGATCTGGTGAAAAAAACCCACCGGGTCCGCGCCAATCATAATGAAGCTAAAGTCATGGGATGGGTCGGGAGGGGAATCATGGAAGCACATATAATCCCTCCGGGAAATCCAAAGTGGTGGGATATTGCTCCGCTAATACTCTTTATAGAAGAGGCAGGAGGAAAAGTGACAGATTTATATGGAAATCCTGTTCGGGAGCGAAATTTGGATCATGGCATTATCGCATCAAACGGCCATATTCATGATACAATTGTGGGATACACGGAAAAATATTTTTCAGAATGAAAGGACAATTGTATGAAAACACTTGATGACGTGACACTGATGAAAAAGCTTGATCCATCCGGAGTACTCGAATCGACAGGCATGTTTGTTGATCAGTGTGAAGATGCATGGAAAAAATCCATTGTGATTGATATTCCCGATTCTTATCGTGCTGTAAAAAATATAGTTGTCTGCGGTATGGGGGGTTCTCGGTTTACCCCAAAAACTGTGAAAGAATTATTCAGAGACAGGATTTCCGTTCCGTATGAAATAGTTGAGGATTATACAGTTCCCGGATATGTGAATTCAGATTCACTCGTTATACTTTCATCGTATTCAGGTTCGACTGAAGAAGTTTTGTTTGCAGGTCAGGATGCACGAAAGAAAAATGCGAAACTTATGGGCATCATGAACGGTGGAAAAATCGCAGATTTTCTGAAAGAACAACATGCTCCAGTCATGCTTTTTGATGGTAAATTGAATCCATGCAATCAACCGAGGATCGGTGGAGGATATCTGTTGATGGGGCATGCCGGACTCCTGAAAAATGTAGGTTTTTTGGATATCAATCAGAGTGAAATTGATACGGCATGTGATTTTGGTCGCATATATTGTTCAAAGTGCAAGCCTGACGTGCCTGAATCGCATAATCCAGCCAAACAGCTTGCCAGGAAACTCATTGATATGCACCCGTTTATCATAACAGCTGAATTTCTGAAAGGATGCGGAAACGGATTTGCCAATCAGATCAATGAAACGGCAAAGCTTCTTTCCGATTACCGATACATATCAGAACTCAATCACCATCTGATGGAGGGATTAAAGCGTCCTGACACTGTGCATACATCAGGTTTGTTTGTATTTATTAGGTCCAAATTGTACTCGTCTGTCATTCAGAAGCGTTTTGACATAACGAAAGCCGTTGTAGAAAAACAAAATGTAAAATCATTAGACATCATGCTATCAGGTACTACACCGCTTAGTCAGGCGCTTGAGCTTTTTACCCTTTCAGGGTACGCTTCATTTTATCTGGCAATGCTGTATGAATCGGATCCTGTTGCCATACCCTGGGTCGACTATTTCAAAGCACAGCTTGCAAAGAAATAAGAGTGTGTCATAATCAGGATATGTCAGACACAAAACTTATTCAGCTTGTATTAGATAAAGTAAGCGCTCTTGATAAGAAAGTTGATTCTCTTGATAAGAAAGTGGATTCTCTTGATAAAAAGTTTGACAAACGGATTGATGAATTGGATGAAAAACTTACCAAACGCCTGGACACAATAGGATTAAATCTTGCCAGACTTGAGGATGATTCACCAACAATTGACGAATTTGATGCACTGGAAGCGCGCGTGACAAAACTTGAAAATCGCGCAGTCCCGAATTAGCATCGCTTTCACCCTCTTGCCATCCACACAAAAATTCTGCATACTGGTTTAATGAGCAAAAAATTTGTCGTGTGGTTTAAAGATATCGATAAGGAAGACGGGAATATCGTGGGCGGAAAAGGGGCAAACCTTGGCGAGATGACCAAAGCCGGGTTTCCCGTACCAAACGGATTTATTGTTACAGCGCAGGCGTATTTCCATTTTTTAGACGAAGCAAAGCTTCATGGTGAAATTCGGCACATCCTGACGGGACTGGATGTATCCGACAGCAATACACTTGATGCAGTGGCTGAAAAATGCCAAAAACTGATTACCCGATCCAAATTTCCCAAAGATATCGCAAAACCGATTCTTGATGCGTATTTATCCATGGACACAGGTCTTAAACATGCCCTGGTGGCAGTACGGTCCTCGGCAACTGCCGAAGATCTTCCGGGCGCATCATTTGCCGGACAGCAATCCACATTTTTAAATGTATCAGGTGAGGCAAATGTCATCGAAAAAGTGAAAGAGGCATGGGCATCGCTGTTTACCGCACGTGCGATATTTTACCGGCAAACCAATAAATTCGATCATTTCAAAGTCGGCATTGCCGTACCTGTCCAGCGCATGGTTGAGTCGGAAAAATCCGGCATTATGTTCACCCTTGATCCGGTCACCAATGACAAGAAAAAAATTATTATCGAAGCAATTTATGGACTGGGAGAAATGATCGTACAGGGCGCAGTTACCCCCGATCATTATGAAGTGGATAAAACGAAATTAGAAATTACGAAAATCGATTTGGGAAGACAGGAAAAACAGATGATACGGAAAGGGTCGGTCAATGTCATCCAAAAACTTGATCCGAAAATCGGCATACGGCGCAAGCTGACGGATGAAGAAGTGCTTGCACTTGCCAAACTCGGAAAAAAACTCGAACATCATTATTACTTTCCGCAGGATAGCGAATGGGCTATTGAAGACGGAAATGTCTACATTGTGCAGACCAGACCAGTCACCACGACCGGCAACACACAAAAACAACTGGTGGAAAATAAAAATATCAAAAAAGAACTTCTGGTGCGTGGTGATCCTGCCAGTCCGGGAGCCGCATCAGGTTCCGTAAAATATTTAGCAAGTCCTAAAGAAATCGATAAAGTGCTGGCAGGCGATGTTCTGGTTGCCCAGCAGACGAATCCTGATTTTGTTCCGGCCATGAAAAAGGCAGTGGCAATAGTTACGGAACGCGGTGGCAGGACCAGCCATGCAGCAATCGTATCTCGAGAATTGGGAATCCCTGCGGTTGTGGGCGCTGATGATGCGATAAAAAAATTGAAGGATTCCATGATCGTCACGGTCAACGGTACGGTCGGGGAAGTGTATAAGGGAGTTGTGTATGTTGGCACATCCAAAGCCAAAGAAAGTACCGAAAAATTGAAAACCGCAACGAATATTTATGTCAATCTTGCAGAACCCTCCAGAGCCGAAGCGGTGTCCAAAATGAATGCAGACGGCGTGGGACTTCTCCGTGCTGAATTTATGATTGCAGATATCGGTGTTCATCCGAGAAAACTGATTCAGGATAAAAAACAGCATGTATTTATCGATACGTTGGCTGAAAAACTGGAAATATTCGCCAAAGCATTCAATCCAAGACCGGTTGTCTACCGGGCAACGGATTTTAAAACCAATGAGTACCGCAATCTGAAGGGAGGTACAGCATTTGAGCCGGAGGAGCCCAATCCGATGCTGGGATTCCGGGGGGCGGCACGCTACACGGCAGATGCCAGGGTGTTTGAAATGGAAATAGAAGCGATAAAAAAAGTCCGCAATAAAATGGGGTATAAAAATCTTCATGTTATGATTCCTTTTGTCAGAACACCGAAGGAATTAACTGACGTAAAAAAACTTATGTCGTCATTCGGATTATCCCGCAGTGCAAATTTTAAAATCTGGATGATGGTGGAGATTCCTACGAATGTTATCCGTTTGGATGATTTTCTCGATGTGGGTATTGATGGCGTTTCAGTCGGTTCAAATGACTTGACTATGCTAATGCTGGGTACTGACCGCGACAATAGTGAGGTGGCTCACGATTTTAATGAACTTGACCCAACTCCGATGTGGGCATTTCAACGGGTTGCTGAAATTTGTGGTAAACGAGGTGTAACAACCTCTATGTGCGGACAGGCTCCCAGTGATTATCCGGATCTCGTGGAAAAAATGGTTGAGTGGGGCTACACCAGCATGTCCGTCAACCCGGATGCGCTTGATCATGTACGCCAGACGGTCTATGAAGCTGAACAAAAGTTGGTCAAAAAAAAGAAATAGCGAGACTCTTCGGACTTCGTCCTCAGAGTGACATATAAGTCATCCTGAGCGAATGCGAAGGATCTCATCAGAAAAAATGGCGTCTTCAAAAGTCTATTCTGCAACAGCACGGGAAATTCTTGATTCACGCGGTAATCCGACGGTGGAAACAACCGTGATTCTTGAATCGGGTTACAGGGCAACTGCCGCTGTTGCCTCCGGCGCTTCAGTGGGATCCTATGAGGCTGTTGAGCTTCGGGATACAGATCCGAAACACTACAACGGTATGGGAGTGTTGGGAGCCGTTCAACATGTAAATACGGCGATACACAATAAAATTAAGGGAATGGATGCTTTGGACCAGAAATCCATTGATGAGATCATGTGTGATCTTGACGGTACGCCGAATAAATCCAAACTTGGCGCCAACAGCATCCTTTCGGTATCCATGGCTGTTGCCAAAGCCGCGGCAAACCATAGAAAAATGCCTCTGTACCAGTATCTTAATGAGATGTTTTCCAAATTATATCCAATGAAAATAGAGCGGATTCCGACACCGACGTTCAATATCATCAATGGCGGAATGCACGGATCCGGCAATCTCAATTTTCAGGAATTTCATGTAGTCCCTGCAACGAACAAACCGTTCCACGAAGCACTGGAACTTGGTGTCGTGACATATTACTCGGCAAAAAAAATCCTGTCATATAGAAACGCAGTAACAGCAGTCGGGGATGAAGGAGGATTTGCACCGAATTTGTATACGAATTTGGATGCGCTTGAAGTACTCACAGAAGCAATCCGCAGTACAAAATATAAATTCGGTCTGGAAGTCTATTTGGGACTTGATATTGCAGCAACTCATTTTAAAACAGAGCGCGGATATACCATAAAAGATCGTCCGGTCCCGTATTCTACTGACGAATTTATCACCTATCTTATATCATTGCACAAAAAATACCATATGCTTCTGATGGAAGATGCACTGGGGGAAGATGATTGGGAAGGATGGGGTATACTGACGAAAAAGATCGGCCAGGATGTCCTTATTGTTGGAGATGATCTATTGGCTACAAATCCCGAACGGCTGAGTCGTGCCGTGAAAGAAAAATCATGCAGTGCAATATTGGCCAAACCAAATCAGATCGGATCACTTTGGGAATTCCTTGAGGTTGCGGCTTTGGCTAAAAAACATGACATGAAAATCATTACATCACACAGAAGCGGCGAAACCGTGGATACTTTTATTGCGGATCTCGCTGTGGCAATTCAATCTGAATATGTGAAGTTTGGCGCACCTGCCCGCGGAGAACGCGTAACAAAATATAACCGGCTTCTGGCAATAGAGGCGGAATTGTTCGGGCATAAAACATCATGAGACACTCACCATATGATTAAGCCTGTCGTGCTTCTCATTTTAGACGGATGGGGGATTGCTCCGCCCGGACCGGGGAATGCGATATCCCTCGCCAATCTCAGGAATATTCCAAAATATTGGGTCTCATACCCTCACAGCCGGCTTGCTGCATCAGGAGAAGCGGTCGGCCTTCCGTCGGGAGAAGACGGAAATACTGAAACCGGACATATCAATATTGGCGCAGGAAGTGTGGTGTACCAGGATCTTCCGCGAATAAATATGTCCATCAGCGACAAATCATTTTTCTCCAATGATGCACTTATCGGTGCGGCAACGTTTGCTCAACAGCATCATTCTGCCATACATCTTATCGGTCTATTGTCAGATTCAGGCGTTCATGCATCGCGTGAACATCTGTATGCGCTGTTGTTATTTCTTAAGAATCGACAGTGCAGTTGTCCGGTGTATCTTCATTTGTTTACGGACGGAAGGGATTCGCCGCCGCAGGCAGGTATCCGGTTTATTGAAGAAGTGAAACTAAAATGTCAGGAAATCGGAATAGGAAAGATAGCGACAATCATGGGTCGTTACTACGGTATGGATCGCGATAGACGGTGGGAAAGAACGGAAACTGCATACAAAGCGCTGACTGACAAACCTGAACGGTCAGCCCACACACCTGCACAAGCTTTGAAGGCAAGTTATGACCGCGGAGAAACCGATGAATTTGTGAAACCCACGGTTATGCTTGACGAAAATAACATACCCATGCCCAGGATTCAGGATAATGATGCAATCATTTTTTATAATTACCGGATAGACCGTCCCCGTCAGTTAACACGAGCTTTTGTCCTTCCGGATTTTGAACATGAAATGACATCTACCACATTTGATCCGTATACGGTGAAATATTTTCATAAACACGTCATTGATGCATCGTCAGATCGATCTAAACCATTTACCCGCTCCGTTATATTTAAAAATATCTATTTTGTGACCATGACAGAGTATGAGCGTGCACTTCCATGCATAGTTGCCTATCCCCCTCAATCGGTAAAATTACCTATCGGACGCGTCCTGTCGGAAAACGGCATGCGTCAGCTTCGTGTTGCCGAAACGGAGAAAGAACGATTTGTCGGATATTATTTTAATGGCGTCAGGGAAGATCCTTTTACCGGGGAAGACCGGATGATTATTCCATCACCAAAAGTACCCACATATGACTTAAAACCTGAAATGTCCGCGTATGAATTAACCGATAAACTAATCGATAGAATTTCACTTGGAGTATACTCGATATTTTTCGTCAACTTTGCCAATGTCGATATGGTCGGTCACACCGGAAACATTCCAGCCGCCGTCAAAGCATGTGAAGTCGTTGATGAATGCGTCGGAAAAATTGTGTCTCATGTACTTTCCTGCTTTGGCACTTGCGTCATTACTGCTGATCATGGTAACGTAGAAGAAATGCTCGGTTCTGACGGGGAAATGGATACTGAACATTCCATTAATCCCGTTCCATTTATTTTTATTGATCATATATTTGCAAATTATCCTGCAGTATTACCTGCGGGAAAACTGGCTGATATTTCGCCAACAATTTTATCATTTATGAACATCCCAATACCTTCAAGTATGACAGGACATAATTTACTCGCTGATTTACCAATGAAAAGGAGGTAGCTATGCAATTTTCAATTCCTTTGGATGTGCCGGAAGACAAAAGAAAAGATTTTGAAAATAATATGATGCGTGCGACTCACGATACCGGCAGACTCATGCTCTTTGCCGGAGATCAAAAAGTTGAGCATTTGAATAAGGATTTTTATGGCGAAGGAATTGCCCCGGACGATGCAAAGCCTGAACATCTGTTCAATATCGCATCAAAATCCAGAATCGGTGTCTTTGCCACGCAACTTGGACTGATCGCTCGATACGGAAATGACTACCGTAACGTACCGTATCTTGTGAAACTGAATTCTAAAACCAACGCTGTTAAAAAGGATGTGATGGATCCCAGAAGCTTCAGTTGGTATACGGTCGAAGATGTTGTACGGTTTAAGGAAACAAGCAAACTCAATATTTTGGGTGTCGGGTATACTGTCTACATAGGTTCTGTTGATGAAGGGTATATGCTTAACGAAGCAGCGCAGGCAGTGTTTACTGCTCATCAGCACGGTCTGTTTACCGTTCTCTGGATGTATCCTCGGGGAAAATCCATTGCGAATGAAAAAGATCCGCATCTTGTGGCAGGTGCAGCCGGAACAGCGTTGTGTCTGGGTGCTGATTTTACGAAAGTCAATTATCCTAAAGTTGAGGATGGTGCAAACAGGGCAGAAGCCCTGAGGGAAGCGGTTGTTGCCGCGGGTCGCACCAAACTCATCTGCGCAGGAGGATCAAGCATCGACGTGCAGGTATTTCTGCAGACACTTCACGATCAGCTTCATATATCGGGGACAAGCGGAAATGCAACCGGCCGAAATATCCATCAGAAATCAGAAGATGAGGCTATCCGGTTTGCAAATGCCGTCTCAGCGCTCACATATGACAACGTAACGGCGGATGATGCATTTGCCATCTATAAAGGAGAAAAATAATATGGTTACTATCACGCTGGAAGATTTCGTCAGAAAGAACAATGCCGAACTGGGCGCCAGCTTTGCGACGCTCATGAAAGTGATCGCACAAACGGCACAGACCATTAACGATAAGCTTTCGTACAACGGGCTTATTGAGGAACAGGGTTTGACAGGCGGCACAAATGCATACGGGGAAATGGTGGAGAAATTGGATGCATACGCCAATGATATATTTACATCTCAGCTTTTGGAATCCGGAGTTGTTCGTGCAGTTGGTTCTGAAGAACTTGCCGAGCCGAAAATGTCCACAGGCGGGGGCGTGTACAATGTCACTCATGATCCTCTGGACGGATCAAAAAATATCGATACGAATCTGCCGATCGGGACGATTTTTGGAATTTATCCCTCCCATGATTCACTGATCCAAAAAGGATCATCACAAATCGCTTCAGGGTATATTTTATACGGACCCAGCCTGATGCTTGTGTATGCCACGCCGGGACGCGTCGACGGGTTTACGTATAATTTTAAAGACGGAAAATATTATCTCTCTCATGAGAATATCAGAATCGGCAATAAAAAAATATACTCCATCAATGAAGG
The DNA here is from genome assembly GCA_041753515.1 of Patescibacteria group bacterium. GTDB lineage: Bacteria > Patescibacteriota > Microgenomatia > UBA10105 > UBA927 > JBGSUE01. The sequence goes on along the minus strand of JBGSUE010000031.1, from coordinate 26,952 downwards.
ATATTGGGAAGTATTGTTTGATCAGGATAAGGCATACCTTGAATCAATAAAAAAGGACGGCAGCTATTCTTTACGATATGTAGGGTCTATGGTTGGAGACGTCCATCGGACACTTCTGAAGGGCGGTATATTCCTGTATCCTGCCGATAAAAAACACGAAAACGGAAAACTACGCCTTTTATATGAAGCAGCGCCGCTCGGTAATCTCATTATTCAGGCAGGAGGAATGGCAGTATCACGGGGGGTAAACATATTGGATATTTTGCCCGAAAAACACGATCAGCGTGTTCCAATTATTCTCGGTTCAATTGAGGAAGTAGAGAAATATTTAGCTTTTCACAAGTAGGAAAGGAACGATTTGTATGGCCGATACTGCCCAAACTACCGAATATATTAGATTCCCGGACAAACACCTCACTTTGGAACCGAATTTAAAAGAGTACAGTACGGTTGACGGAAAAACTCACTGGGATAGCATAAAAGATAAACTTACGTGGTTTGACAACGGAGGTATCAATTATGCATATAATGCCGTTGACCGTCATATGGGCACACCGGTTGAATCCAAAATTGCACTTATCTGGGAAGGAGACAACAATGCCCATCAGGAATTTACCTATGGAGATCTGTTCCGCATGTCCAACCACTATGCTAATCTGCTTGTATCGCTCGGTATACAAAAAGGCGATAGGGTATTTCTGTTTCTTCCCCGAATTCCGGTCCTGTACGGCGCATTTCTAGGAATTCTCAAAACAGGTGCAATTGCAGGAACGATGTTTTCGGCATTTCAGGAACAGGCGTTGTTTGACCGTCTGGAAAATTCCGGAGCAACCGTACTATTTACCACAAAAGAACTTTCTGCACGCGTTGAGGGGATAAGATCAAAATTACCGAATCTTAAACATGTCCTTATTGTTGATTCTCCTGAATTTTTGTCACGTATTTCTCAACAATCAGATTCTTTCACTTGCGTGAAAACAAACGCAGAAGATTTTGCGTTTATGCTCTATACATCGGGCACAACCGGTAAACCGAAAGGCGTTATTCATGCACACCGAGGAATTCTTCATGGATATATCACGGCATCATGGGTCTTGGATCTCAAGCCATCTGATATGTATTGGTGTACGGCAGACCCCGGATGGGTTACGGGAATTGTATACGGTATCCTCACTCCACTCATCCATGGCGTCACGATGGTAGTTCATGCAGGCCGGTTCAGTCCGGATAACTGGTATACCATACTTGAAAAATACAAAGTTACTGTATGGTATACAGCACCGACAGCGGTGCGGATGCTGATGGCCAAAGGCGCAGACGCTCATAAAAACCATGATCTATCGTCCCTGCGTCATATTCTGTCGGTCGGTGAACCATTGAATCCCGAGGCTATCCGATGGGGTATGAGTGTCTATAATTTGGCATTTCATGATACATGGTGGCAGACGGAAACCGGCGGTATGCTTATGGTCAATTTTCCGTGTCTGGATATCAAGGTGGGATCCATGGGTAAGCCTTTTCCGGGGCTTGAAGCGGCGATCGTTGATGATGATGGAAAACCGATAGAAAACGGAAAAGAAGGAAATCTGGCATTTAAACCGGGATGGCCATCGATGATGGCAACAATTTGGCAGAATCAGAAAAAATATGATTCCTATTTCGTCAACGGCTGGTACATATCAGGCGACCATGCTTGGAAAGATAACGATGGGTATTACTGGTTTATCGGACGGGCGGATGATGTCATTAAAACGTCCGGTGAACGTGTCGGTCCATTTGAAGTGGAATCTGCCCTTGTGGAGCATCCCAGTGTCTCAGAAGCCGGTGTTATCGGCAAACCTGATGAAATGCGCGGTGAAATTGTTAAGGCTTTTGTCGTCTTAAAGGATCCGAGAAAATATCCAACGGAAGAGAAGAAAGAAGAGTTGAAAAAAGAACTGTCCGAATTCGTCAAAAAACATCTTGCAGGCCATGCGTACCCGCGCGAAATCGAATTTATCGATAAGCTTCCAAAAACCCGAAGCGGCAAGATCATGCGCCGGATCCTGAAAGCCCAGGAACTCGGCCAACCGATAGGGGATACGTCAACACTTGAAGAGTATTAGACATTGGAAAGTATATCTGACATAATAATCGATATGAATACTATCGATCTACGACCGTTACTTTCAAAATATTCTTCCGGTTGGATTGCTGTCAGTGATGACTATAATCATGTGGTGGCACACTCGGATAATTTTATTGATTTACAAAAAAAAATCCAAAAAATAAAAGATAAAGTGGTTGTCGTTCAGGCATTCAAAAATTACTATAACTACGTTTCATGAAGCATCCATATTATCTTGCTCCGGGTGATCCCAGGGAGGCTAGTATCCCCATGTTGGAAGTGGTTTATAGAAATGGATCAAAAAGTACTCCTCCAATACTCGCTTTGATAGATTCAGGTGCATCCGTTTCATTTGCACCACTTGATTTAGCGATGTGGCTTGGTGTGAAGGTAGATACAAAACATAGAATGGATATAAGGGGATTCAATAATGCCATTACTGTTTGTTATCCGGGAAATGTGACAATAGATATACACGAAGGCTTATTTGATATTCCAATCTATTTCGGTGGTAAAGCTAATACTCTATGCATTCTTGGACAGGATCCGTTTTTTGATAAAGCTCAAATCGTATTTGAACGGTACAATGATTTATTCTCAGTTAATATTGTATCCCCCAGGCTGCATAGATAATATTTCGTATGCAGCCCAGGGGCGTGTGCGGGTTATTTTTTATTCGTTCATTCTTCGGGACAGGTATAGACAATATAGGCGTAGGTGATAGTGTCTCCAGGATCGCGGTTGAACGCTTCGCAGATTTGTGCAACTTCACTGGTCGCTAGTTTCGATGCATAGACTGCCCAACACCATGCAGAAGCGACAGCAAGAATGAGCAGTAAGGAAAGTAAAGCCTGACGGATGTTCATCTGGTACTCCTTTGTGATTTGTTCCCGCACACGGATATGTATTTATACAATGCATATCAGTATACGGGATGTGTAAAAGTACTTTTTTGCCACAAAAAAATCTCCCGATTGGGAGGAGTAATGTGCTGTGTAAAAATTATCTGATTATTACTTCATATAATTTCCTCCCATAGGATTCCCTCCGGTATAATACCCGGCATAGGTGAATTTGTTGAGAGAAACGTTCATCATAATATATATATTATATCAATCTACATGAAATAACAACACGAATTCGCCTTTGGGAGAGGAATATTTTGAGAGGGCATCCGAAATTTTACCTGTCCAGATTTCTTCATGAATTTTGGTAAGCTCACGCGCTATGACGATTTCGATATCTCCGCAAACAGTGCTGAGATCACCAAGCGTTTTTTGCAGTTTATGGGGACCGCAATAGAATATGCATGAGGTCTGGCCGAGATTGGTAAATAATTTCAATCTGTGGGATTGCTTCTCCGGAGGATAGCCGTAAAACGTGAATGGAAGGGGAAAACCGGACAGGATAAATGCAGTTATTGCAGCAGTAGGACCAGGTATTGCCGTAACAGGGATACCACGATTCCTGCATTCGCGAACCAGACGGAAACCGGGATCTGAAATAAGAGGGGTTCCGGCATCAGAAATGAGTGCAATATTTTTTCCTGATTCAAGACGTTGAATTATGTCCGGTAATCGTTTTTCTTCTATTTCATCATAAAAACTCATCGTGCGGGTAGTAATGCCGTAATGCTGAAGTAAAATTGAGGCATGCCGCGTATCTTCACACAAAATAATATCTGATGATGACAGTGTTTTCACTGCACGGTACGTTATATCCTCAAGATTACCGATCGGTGTGGATACAAGAAAAAGCATATCAGTGTATACTGAATTTACGCACAAGACCTACCACTTTTCCCTGTATTTTTACATGTGTAGTGAATATCGGTGACATGGTGGAATTGGCGGGCATAAGTTTAATCCTTTCCTTCTCAAAATAAATTCTTTTAAGTGTGGAAAGACCATTGGGTAGTACTGCAACAACGATATCACCGTTTTGTGCATCCTGCTGGTGGCGAATTATGACATAATCCCCATCCATGATGCCATCATCAATCATCGATGTTCCTTTTACCTGGAGAACATAATGAGGCTTATTCGGTTCAAGCATATCAGGCGCAACGGAAATATATGAATTCGGATCGGTATATGGTTCAAGCGGTGCACCTGCGGCAATGAATCCCATAACAGGCAGATCAACGGATGATTCGGTTGAACCGGACCTGAATTGTTCTTTCACAACATCAAGACCGCGGGCTGTACCGTCCAGCTTTTTGATGAATCCTTTTTGACGCAGCCGGTCTATATGTTCATGGGCTGTTGCCACAGATTTAAGATTGGTCGCTTCACATATTTCCTTCAGTGTCGGTGCATAGCCATACCGCTGGATAAATTGTGTGATAAAATCAAGAGTCTGGCGTTCTTTCGGATATAATACGTAAGCCATATATATGATAAAACCCGAATAAATGTTTGTCTATTTTTGTTATAATAAAAAAAACCCGAATTGTCAATGCTATGAAATTCAAATTACATTCAGATTATACGCCTGCAGGCGATCAACAGGAAGCGATTGCGAGAATTCTTGCCAATCTGAAACAGAAAATACCCGAACAGGTTTTGGAAGGAGTCACGGGAAGCGGAAAAACATTTACCATGGCATCCGTTATTGCAGCTTTCAATACACCGGCCCTCATTATATCGCATAATAAAACGTTGGCCGCCCAACTCTATCAGGAATTCAGGGATTATTTTCCAGAGAATGCTGTTTCTTACTTTGTGTCATATTATGATTATTATCAACCGGAAGCATATGTCCCCACAACTGATACGTATATTGAAAAAGAAACGCAGATTAATGAAAATATTGATAAACTGAGGCTCGCTGCAACGACAAATATTCTGACGCGCAGGGATACGATTGTCGTTGCTTCGGTATCGTGTATCTATAACATCGGGTCACCCGTTGAATATGGGCATTTCATACTTGAATTGGCTCGCGGTGTCAAACTGTTACCGGATTCGGTCTACACACGTCTTATTCAACTCCAGTACGAACGCGACGACTATGCTTTCCGCAGGGGGTCATTTAGGGTACGCGGAAATGCTATCGATATTTATCCCGCATATGAGGATATTGGCATCCGTATCGTTTTTGAAGACAATATTGTTACGTCAATACAGCGCATTCATCCGGTCACGGGCGATACGGTTGAGCACATTCCGGTAGCCGTCATTTATCCGGCAAAACACTACATGACTGATCCCTCAAAGCATACATCCGTATTCAGGAAGATCGAACATGATCTTGAATTGAGGCTTACAGAACTGCGGGCAAAAGGGAAGATACTTGAAGCACACCGCTTAGAAACCCGTGTCCTTCATGACCTGGATATGATCAGGGAAATCGGTTATGTAAATGGTATTGAAAATTATTCCCGATATTTTGATGGCAGGAATCCCGGTGATGCACCATATTCACTTTTTGACTATTTCTCGAAACAAACAGGGGGACAGGAGTATCTCTTATTTATCGATGAATCACATATGACCATACCTCAGATACGGGGTATGTACAATGGAGACCGGTCACGGAAACAGACGCTCATTGATTACGGATTCCGGCTCCCTTCCGCTCTTGATAACCGGCCTATGAAATTCGACGAATTTCTTCGTCGCCTGCCGTATACGTTGTATGTATCGGCGACTCCCGATGCATGGGAAATGGAACGGGTAGCTGCACATATGCCTCATGCTCATGTACAGCAATTAGTCCGTCCGACAGGTTTACTGGATCCCACGGTAGAAGTGCGACCTTCTGCGACACAAATACAGGATGTTCTCAAAGAGATCAAAATACGCATCGGAAAGCATGAACGTATCCTTGTCACAACATTGACAAAACGGATTGCTGAGGATATTACAGACTATTGTAAAATTCAGTATCACATAAAAGTTCAATACCTCCACAGCGATGTCGAAACGCTTGAAAGGAGTGATATTTTGGATGACCTGCGATTGGGGAATGTCGATGTTCTCGTGGGAGTAAACCTCCTGCGGGAAGGGTTGGATTTGCCGGAAGTATCGCTTGTGGCTATTCTTGACGCAGACAAAGAGGGATTTTTACGATCACGTACGAGTCTTATCCAGACAATGGGTCGGGCGGCCCGCCATGTGAACGGTCATGTGATTTTATATGCACAGAAAGTCACAAAATCAATGCAGAGTGCCATTGATATTGTTACCGAACGGAGACGTATCCAAATAGAGTATAATACCAAACATCAAATAACTCCGGAAAGTATTCAGAAACCCGTTCGCTCAAAACTTGTAGATGAGGGTAATGCAGGGCAGGATCAGGAAAATAGTGCACACCGTGATCCGAAAATATTTGATACATGTACACCGATGGAGCGCAAAGGAGAAATTCAGAAACTGATCAGGGAAATGAAAACAGCAAGCCGTGAGATGCGTTTTGAAGATGCAGCGCGTCTTCGGGATCTCATTGAAACACTGTCAAAGTATGACTGATAACGCAATGATAACAATCAGGGGAGCACGTCAGCATAACCTGAAAAATATTCATGTGAAGCTGCCTAAGAACCAGCTCATTATATTTACCGGTGTATCAGGTTCGGGAAAATCATCTCTGGCTTTTGACACAATATATGCAGAAGGACAACGAAGATATGTAGAATCTCTTTCATCCTATGCACGTCAGTTTCTTGGCATAATGGATAAACCCGACGTTGATGCAATAGACGGATTATCACCTGCTATCTCGATAGATCAGAAATCAGCCTCCCATAATCCCCGTTCTACTGTCGGTACAGTGACAGAAATATACGATTACATGCGACTTCTATTTGCCCGTATCGGACATCCGCATTGTCCAAATTGCGGCCGTGAAATAAGCCGTCAGTCAAAAGAAACGATCGTATCTTCTCTCATACACCTCTTGATGATGGAAGTAAAAAAGATCGGAAAAAAACCGGTCCGATGTCTTATCTTGTCTCCTGTAGTCAGGGACCGTAAGGGAGAATTTTCCGGATTATTTAGTAATCTGAAATCAAAAGGTTACACGCATGTCCGTGTGGACGGACAAATATTTGACGTTCATGAAGATATACTTCTTATTAAAACTAATAAACATACTATTGAAGCTGTTGTGGACCGTCTGACCTTTGATCGTGACACTCTCACCGTGCTGTCGCGCGGAAAAAGTGATCCCCGCTATCATACATTCAAACCGGTATTGGATACACTCTCAACATCGTGCGAGCAGGCACTGGCACTCTCAAATGGTTTGGTGATTGCAGGCATCGTTCATGACGCGGATTTTACATTTAGTGAAAAACCAAAGGATATCCAGGATCATATTTTTTCCGAACGATTTTCCTGTCCTGTATGCAATATCTCAATACCGGAAATCGAACCCAGATCCTTCTCATTTAATTCTCCACACGGAGCCTGTGGGAAATGTTCAGGCATCGGAAAAATCCGTATGGTTAATCCAGACCGAATCCTCGCACCTGAACTAACCCTTTCTGAAGGCGGAATTATTCCATTTGCCAAAATTTTTACACATGATACGTGGTATGCCCGGATCATGAAAAAAGTCCTTGATGATCAGGAAATTGATATCCGCTCAGCCATTAAAAATCTGTCACATGATCAATTAGCAGTCATATTACATGGAACCGGAGAAAAAGTGTATGAGGTAATCGGAACAAACAGGTTTGGTGAACAGACACGTATTCAGGAAACATTTTCCGGTGTTATTGCCGAATTAACACGTCGCTACAGCCAAACAGAATCATCATGGGTTCGAAACGAAATTGAAAAATTCATGAAGGAAGAAGTATGCCCTGACTGCTCGGGAAAACGACTGAAGAAAGAAAGCCTTTCCATAACAATTGCAGGAAAAACAATTGTTGATGTCACATCGATGAATATTGTTGATGCGCGAACCTGGTTTGAAAAAATATATACTGACGTTGTATCAGAGCGCGAACGAACCATAGCAAAACCGATAGTATTGGAACTACGTCAGAGACTGACATTTCTCACGGATGTCGGCCTGGAGTATCTGACTCTGGACCGGAGCGCTACAACACTTTCAGGAGGGGAATCACAACGTATCCGACTTGCATCCCAAATCGGATCAGGATTATCAGGTGTCTTATATGTGCTGGATGAACCATCCATAGGTCTTCACCCGCGCGATAACGACAGACTTATCACAACGCTTAAAAAGCTGAAAGCATTAGGCAACACTGTCATCGTTGTGGAACACGATCGGGATATGATGTACGCTTCAGATCTCATTGTTGATTTTGGACCGGGAGCCGGAAATCATGGGGGGGAAATCCTCGCATGTGAACCGGTCTCTACACTCATCAACAATCCCAAATCTACGACTGCCCGCTATTTAAGCGGTGAAAAAAAGATCCGATTGTCGAAAAAAGATCTACCTGGTCAAAAAGAGTATGTTGAATTAACACACGTATCAACTCATAATCTCAAAGATATCCATATCAAAATCCCTTTAGGAGTATTCGTCTGTGTCACAGGTGTGTCAGGTTCGGGAAAATCATCACTGGTTGTGGAAACCCTCTATCCGGCTTTGCATGCACATACATTTGGGCAATCAGCATATCCGCAGGGTGAATACGCAAGCCTTATTGGGGCAGAAAAAATCGATAAAGCAATCCTAATAGACCAATCTCCGATAGGACGAACCCCCCGCTCAAATCCTGCCACATACACTGGACTATTCACGCATATCCGTGATTTATTCGCTCAAATTCCTGAGGCAAAAATCAGAGGGTTCAAACCGGGAAGATTCTCGTTTAATGTTAAAGGAGGAAGATGCGAAGCATGCGAAGGAGAGGGACAGAAAAAAATTGAGATGCAATTTTTGTCTGACATCTACGTAACATGTGAAGTCTGCGGCGGTTCTCGGTATAGTCAGGATACGCTTGAAATTTACTATAAAGGCAAATCCATCGCAGAAGTCCTCAATATGACAGTTGACGACGCGTATGTACTTTTCAGGCATCAACCGGCGATAGAAGAAAAATTACAGATCCTGAGTGAGATCGGTCTTGGATATATTCATTTAGGTCAACCGGCAACAACGCTATCAGGCGGTGAGGCGCAGCGTGTGAAACTGGCTACCGAGTTGATGAGGCGAGCGACCGGTAAAACTGTCTATATTCTCGATGAACCATCGACAGGTTTACATTTTTCGGATATTGAAAAATTACTTCATATCCTTTATCGTCTGACGGAGTCAGGCAATACTGTTGTTGTTATTGAACATAATCAGGATATTATTCTTAATGCACAATGGATTATCGATCTTGGGCCTGACGGCGGGGATAACGGAGGGTACATCGTGGCGCAAGGATCGGCTGATGCAATCAGAGAGAATCCCCAATCATATACGGGAAAATATTTGCATAAGTGATATCGTATGATACGAATCGTACAAAACATTCTTCTCATTGTGTGTATACTCTCTTTTCCAATTGCCGCATATGCCGATGGGTCATTCATGACAGATTATCAGGTAGAGTATACGATCAAGGACTCAGGGACAGCACTGGTTACCCAAAAGATTACCCTGACAAACAGATTGACAAATCTGTATGCAAAAGAGTATGCAGTGAAACTTGAATCTGAACGCATCACACACGTCATTGCATATAACGGCGATACGCAATTGCAATCACACGTGAAGACGGAAAACGGCATAACAGAAATCAGACTTGTGATGAATGAAAATGTCGTCGGACTCGGAAAATCACAGACGTTTACTTTGCGATATGAAAATAGTGATATTGCCTACAAAGTAGGGACGATATGGGAAATCAATATACCGGGAATAGAGAATACACCGGAATTGGGTGATTACAACGTCACAATTACTGTACCTGAATCATTCGGTAAACCGGCATACGTCAAACCACTACCTGAACATGGGTATACATGGTCAAAAAGACAATTGACCGCAGGAGGAATCAATATAGCGTATGGGACTGCACAAAAATTTGATATCAGTGCCCAATATCAACTAGAAAATACCGAAGATTCGGATACTGTGACCGAAATCGCTCTTCCACCTGATACTGCCCATCAGAGCGTTACAATTTATGAAATAACTCCACGACCCCTGGAGGTCGTTTCAGACGCTGACGGTAATTGGCTGGCACGGTATAAAATTCCTGCCAAAACGACGCTTGATGTCCATGCGGACTTCCATATCAATGTATTTTTGGAAGCACGCCATGATTATACGTTTGAACCCAGCGACATATCTGTGTATACAAAGGCAACACGATTTTGGAATAGTCAGTTTCCAACAATTCAATCACTGGCAAAAAAATATAGAACCCCAAGGGAAATATATGACTATATTGTCAATACATTCACATATAATTATGAAAGAGTGGATACTGACCTCGTACGCAAAGGTGCTGTCATGGCTCTTGAGAATCCCCTAGATTCCGTGTGCATGGATTTTACAGATGTATATATCGCACTCCTGCGGGCAAACGGCATCCCTGCCCGTCAAGCCGTGGGGTACGCATATACGACCAACACACGATTACGGCCGCTTTCTCTTGTCACAGACGTTTTGCATGCATGGCCGGAATATTTCGACTCAGAGCGCAATCTTTGGATTCCTGTTGATCCCACCTGGTCATCGACAACAGGAGGAGTTGATTATTTTGATATTTTTGATTTTAACCACATTGTATTTGCATATAATGGCATCAGAGATGATTATCCGTATCCCGCAGGGGCGTATAAAACCAGCGGTATAAACCAAAAACTTGTCAATGTTCATTTCAGTGAATTTTCGGATGAAACTCTGGCGAATAAATTTATTGATATTGAAATTATTCATCCGACTGTCGTATTCAGCATGATACCGCAACATGGAACAATTGTAATAAAAAATAATCACGGCATATCGTTCAACAACGTCCAGATTCAGGTAGCTATTGATACGGATATTCTGGGTATAACCCGCACATATCCGTCTGTACCACCATTTTCACAATTTTCCTTACCATTCTCTTACTCGATGCCGGGTTTTATGTATGGTATCCGGCCTTCCACGCTTTCAATTTCAGTAAACGGAACGACAACGCAATATGATTTCCATACAGTATCACTGCCGATTGTGATTATTCTTGTATTATTCGTTATCGGAATTGGAATATACCTATGGAATGTAAGAAACAAATCATCCTGAAAAAGGATTTTCACACCCTGACGAGTATCCTTCAAACGACACCGGGAGTCTATATTTATAAAAATGCCGAAGATAGGATTTTGTATGTAGGAAAGGCCATAAATATTAAACGCAGGGTCCTGCAGTATTTTCATGCATCAGCACACATGGAGTACAAAACACATGTGCTTATGATGCACGTTTCATCCATTGAAATTATCCACACAGTCAGCGAATTTGATGCGCTGCTCTTGGAAGCAAAATTGATACATACATATGCTCCAAAATATAATATATTAGCAAAAGACGATAAAAGTCCGCTCTATATCAGAATCCGAAATAACACATCTGTTCCCAAAATCGAATTTGTACGCCTCCGCCAATGTGCTCGTGATACAGATGTATATGGACCATTTCAATCTTCCAAAACCGCCCGCGATCTTATGAGATCAATACGAACTGTCATACCTTTTTGTACGGCAAAAAAATGGACAGGTCATGCGTGTATTTATTTTCAGATAGGACTCTGTCATCCATGTCCGTCAGTATTCATGAAACTTCATGATCCTTCAGAGCAGAAACGCAGTCTGAAAGAGTATAGTCAAAATATTCATCGGATCCGTCTTATTTTATCGGGCAAATCGGAACGAGTGAAAAAGCAGTTCTATAACCGTATGATTGACGATGCAAAACAGCATCACTTTGAAGACGCAGCAAAAATGAGAGATAGAATTAATGCGCTTGAGCGTCTGCATACAAAGAGATATGACCCTGCTGCGTATATGTATAAAGTTCAAGATATCGCATCTGAATTGGATGAAGAAACAAAACAGATGACGTCTTTGCTGTCACAGTATGATAGGAGGATTACATCAATACACCGGATTGAGTGTTATGATATATCACACTTGTCGGGAAGTCATACCGTTGGTTCGATGGTTGTTGCTATCGACGGAGTACCGGATACTGGATTGTATAAACGATTTCGAATCCGCACATCCCTAAACGATGACAGTGCTTCTATGAAAGAAATGCTTCTGCGCAGACTCACGCATCGTGAATGGACCTACCCTGATCTCATTATCGTTGATGGAGGGAAAAATCAAATCGGTTCTGCACTTCATGCCCTCACTCACGTACATATTAATATTCCGGTTATCGGTATTGCAAAATGGGATGAACGGATTATTATTCCAAGCGGACACACATTCTTGACCTTAAAACTATCCATGGATAATTCAGTCCTCAAGATTATCCGCCGTATCCGGGATGAAGCTCACAGGTTTGCAAATGCATATCGTAAAATATTGTTGCGCAAATCATTTCCATCAGGACTTCCGCCTGATATATCTTCATGATAGGATACAGGTATGATAAAGTATATCGTGCGTACCGTACTATTTTATGCATTTTCCCTATGGCTTGTCAGCGATCTGTATCAAGGTTTTACCATCAGCGGATCATTTTTGTATATCCTCCTTTCTGGGTTCGTATTATCGCTTCTCATGCTTTGTATCAAGCCTCTGTTAAAAATTCTTTTTATTCCGATAAACATATTGACGCTTGGATTGCTGCAGTGGAGTATTAATTGTCTTGTTATATGGCTTTTAACAGTATGTATGGATAATATTGTCATACAGGCATGGAATTTTTCCGGGGCCGCGTATGCCGGTTTTTCTGTCCCGCGCATTTATGTATCATACTTAATCTCGTTGATCATTGTATCCGTCGGCATTACAGCTGTACATAATTTCCTTCACTCTCTGACCGATTGATAGTACAATACCCTCTATATGATTCACACTACGAAAAAACGCATCGTCTGTATCGGGGGGGGTACCGGAACTTTTGTCGTACTTCGCGGACTCAAACAGTACCCGTACGATTTATCAAGTATCGTTGCTATGAGCGATTCCGGAGGATCAAATAAACGTATTCGGGATGAATTCGGACTTCTGCCAACAAGCGACATCCGCCAATGCTTCGTTGCGTTATCAGAAGAATCAGGAGGAGTAGGACTTCTGCGTAAACTGTTTATGTACCGTTTTGAAAAAGGTGAAGGTATAGCAGGCATGACATTCGGTAATCTGTTTATGGCCGCTCTCTCGGAAATCCTTCAATCCCAAAAAGAAGCTATCCAGCAGACGGGGAAAGTACTGCGCATTAAAGGAACGGTATTGCCTGTATCGTATTCTAATACGGATCTTCTTGCCCAGTATGAAGATGGAACTCAAGTGCGCGGCGAACATTTCATTGATGAACCCACACACGATGGAACACTGAGAATTTCACACGTCACTCTTGACCCTGTACCGGAGGTAAATCCTGATGCGGTGAAAGCTATTGAAAAAGCTGATGCTGTGATTTTGGGGCCTGGAGATCTCTTCACAAGCCTTCTCCCGAATCTCTTGGTCCCCGGGATTGCTCATGCGCTTAAGAATATCCATGCACCTATCATCTATGTTATGAACCTGATGACAAAATTCGGTCAAACATATAATTTTTCTGCACGTGACCATATGCGCGTGCTGGAATCATATATTGACAGATCTATCACACATGTACTCATCAACTCAGGACATTTGAATGCTTCTGCGTTGGACGTCTATAAAAAATCACACGAAATTCCTGTCCGTTTTGATCTACCCCAAAACGAATACTTTTCGGTTGTCGCATCAGATCTTGTCCATGATAGAATACTGGAAAAATCAAAGAGTGATTCTCTCGTGCGCAGTCTCATACGGCATGATTCGCAAAAACTGGCAGCATGTATAGATGTGATTATACAGAATAAGGTATAATATATATTTATGCAGACAGCATTTTTAATCATTCAAATTATTCTCTCTATTGCACTCATATCAGTTATTCTTGTCCAGTCCAGCAAGGGAGGATTAGGTACAGCATTCGGTGGGGGAGGGGAATTCCGGACTAAAAGAGGAGCGGAGCGCATCCTTTTCCGATTTACTATCCTATTGGCTCTACTCTTTTTTATCATTTCAGTTGTCAATTTGCTCATAAGGTAAACGTTTCCGTTGTATGACTTTTGCACGACGCGGCAGATATGTATTTTGGATAATCAAGGATCTCATCAGACGTCAAAGCAGATCTCTCACTCTCGGGCTTATTTCAGGATTTATCATATCATTGATTTTCTGGCAGTCGATACCCCTCATCATGCCATATGTCTTATCGGATATCGATCGGATTGGTGTTGTGGGACAATATTCACCTGAAAATCTGCCTCCCTCAATTCAGAACGAACTCAGCTGGGGCCTGACACGGGTATCTGAGGATGGATCAGCTCTCCCATCCTTATCTTCATGGTGGGAAGCGTCCCAATCCGGGACGCATTATACTTTTCATCTTGATCAGGATAAAGTCTGGCATGACGGAAAACCTATCCAAGTCTATGACATAAATTACAATATTAAAAATGTGACGTTTTCATATGCTGACCCATATACACTGGATGCCCAGCTTGACTATCCCTATAGCCCTTTTCCAGTATTAGTGTCCAAACCGCTTTTCAGGGAGGGTCTTATCGGGTTCGGTCCGTTTAAAGTGAAACGTGCAGCATTGAATGGTGACAGAATTCAAAGATTGGAACTCACATCAACAGATGGATCATCAAAGAAAAATGAAATAATTTACACCTTTTATAAAACTGAATCTCAGGCAATTCTTGCATATAAACTCGGTGAAATCGATCACATCATGGAACTGACTAACCCCTCTCCACTTGTTTCCTGGGGTAAGACAGACATCGTTGAACAGATTCATTATGACCGGATGATGATACTTTTTATTAACACGTCCAAATCCAGACTTTCAGACAGATCATTCAGGCATGCGTTAGGATACGCGCTTCCAGCGATGGGAAACACTAAAGCCATATCACCGATTCCCAAAACCAGCTGGGCATACACCAATAATGTAAAAATATTCGAACCTGATACAAAACAGGTCGATACGCTGCTGGAACCGTACAAGGAGGCTTCTGCTTCACCGACGCTTATCGTATCCGCATACCGAACACATTTAGATTTAGCCACATCCATCGCCCAATCATGGATAATACACGGGATACCCGCTGATGTTCGTATCGTAAATAGCATTCCTGATGATTACGACGTATTTTTAGCGTCTGTATCCATCCCGCCTGATCCTGATCAATATCCGTTTTGGCACTCAACACAAGCGAACAATGTATCCAATATTTCACAGTATGTCAACGTAAAAATCGACAAACTCCTTGAAGACGGGAGACAAACCATGGATATTGATGAACGCAAAAAAATATATGCTGACTTTGCACGCCGACTAGTTGACGACGCTCCGGCTCTATTTCTCCAGTACGTCAAAACATATTCGGTAAAAAGAAAATAATCGGTCCAGGCTGTGGGGCACGGTCTAGACCCTTTCTATCCCTATAGTCCAACCGGACCTCAAGGCTAATTCTATCAAAAATGAGACAAATGGGACACTATAAAAAAGGGTGTCTCACAATTTAGACATGATATACTTTGATATAGTTGTCTAAAATTAGCTTGCATTCTTCAAAAATTACCGGTATGTGTTGAGTTGAATGGAAAAACGAGATTCTCACATACGGTTTTGCCTCTATGCCAGAAAATCATCGGAGTCGGACGAAAGACAAGCAATCTCTATCGACTCTCAGGTGAACGAGATGCAAAAGATAGCTCAACGAGATAATCTGGAAGTTGGTGAAATCTATCGGGAAAGTCACACAGCTAAAAAATGTGGGCAACGAGAAACTTTCAATAAATTACTTCAAGAAATCGAGCAAGGTATCTACTCCGGCATTATCACATGGTCACCAGATAGATTATCAAGGAATGCAGGTGATCTAGGCATCTTGGTGGATCTTATGGACGAAGGGAAGCTTAAGATGATCGTAACCTACTCACAGACCTTCACGGATAATCCCAACGAGAAGTTCCTCCTAATGATTCTCGGCAGCCAAGCCAAGCTGGAGAATGATAATCGCAGCATAAACATCCGGCGAGGGATACGTAATCAATGCCAGCTCGGATATTGGCCGGGGCCAGTGCCAATTGGCTATATAAGTGAAACGGTTGGTGGAGTACGAAAAATCTCAATCGATCCTGGGCGAGGAGAGCCCATTGCAATGCTATTTCAGAAAGTAGCGTATGGAATACCTGTAAAAGAAGTAATTGATTGGATTAATAAAAATACTTCTTTAAGAAGCACCAAAGGTAAAAATATTCGCCAAAGCGTTATTTATGGAATGCTCCGGAATAAATTCTACGCCGGCAGGTTTGTAATAAAAGATATTGAATATCAAGGAATTTACGAACCTATCGTTGCCATGGAGTTATATGACCAAGTTCAAGAAAAACTTCGACCGTTCCGCAATACATATGCTCGAGGAGATAAACATTCCATAGCCAGATTTCTAAAATGCGCTCTTTGTGGATCACCAGTACATCGCCAGAGCAAAATCCGGAAACTTAGAAATGGTAAATCAAACTTTCATACCTACTACAGATGTAGTCGTCAGAAAGATAAGCATTGTAAGGTTGAATATGCATTAGAGGAAGATGTCTTCCGGGATATTACTAAGCTCATTGATTCCATCGATGTCTCAGAAATCAATTTTCCAGAGCAGATTCAGGATGAAATCGTTAGATTCGAACGAATGCGATGGGATATTTATGCTCGAATGAGTGAAAACTCAATCAAATTATCTATTTATCCAATGAAATTTAAAGAGCTCGATGAAACATCAATAAAAATGTATCTTCAAAATATAATTTTATATGCAAAACCTGATAAACGCTTCTTCATGATATCTCTCATGCTCAAAAATTTAACGGGGTACGCAAAAATAAATTTAGGCGAACTAGCTATATCCCCGTGAAGAAACTATGGAGTCTGGGGAATCATTCTTGTTAAATCTTCATGTATAGAATTCGACAAGCTACTTTCAAAATTGTAGATATTTCCAGTAATAAACGTTGCATTTGCCATCGGAACATCAGTCTTAAAACCAGCCAAGCACGAGAGGTAGTAAAGAACTAAACATGGCTCATCACCACATATTTTCCCCAGCAGTTTATTGTTTTCTTGTAAGAAGGTAAACAGAGTTGCATTTAAGAA
This sequence comes from Patescibacteria group bacterium, assembly GCA_041753515.1. GTDB lineage: Bacteria > Patescibacteriota > Microgenomatia > UBA10105 > UBA927 > JBGSUE01. The sequence goes on along the minus strand of JBGSUE010000031.1, from coordinate 9,512 downwards.
GTTAGATGCTGATATTTCATCTCTAGAATCGAGAATCAAGTCGCCACCTAGTAAAACTTGCTCCAAAGACAAAGCTATTGTTGGAACTACATTGTTTCCAGCTGATTTCTTTAACTGCTTGACTGCCTTTTTGATATGGTCTTCTAACGACTTTAGGGAATGAGGCCGTTTACACTCGATGTTATAAGTAAAGTTATCGCTCACTAATTGAAGATCGGGATTGGGGTCACATAATTTAATATTTAAATTTCTAGCTCGTAAGAAGGCGAAAAGGCTCAATTCAAAAGTAGTATCTCTGGCCTTAGTATTATTGCTACTTTCTTCTGATAAAAGGTAAGTGCCTTTTGACAAATCAATCAGTTTTTCTCTTATTAACTTTGCATCTTGTGTAGAACTTTCAAGCGCATCTACGATATTGCACATCTCTAAGACGTAATATTGACTGTAATAGTATTTTGCCTTGTCTTTTTGAAGTAATTTACTAAAACTTAGTTTATCCTTCTGTCTGTTTTTCTCTATTTCTGATAAATAAGCGAAATATTTACTTATACGATTGGTAGAGTTGAAATTCAACCCAAATCTTTCGTATAGCTTTTTTAGTCGATCTTCATAAAGAAGTAAATCGGAGTATTTATATCTTCGCATATGCTGTGGATGTAAAATTTATTTTTCAAACTGCCTTACTGCCTCACGGTACTTGCAAAAATCACAACCTTCTCCAGATTCAGGAAGAGCATCATTTTTAAGACATTCGATTGCATCTTGTACGGTTTTCTCTACCCAAGAATCATCACCAGTGTAAGGAATAATCTTAATATCAAATTCTAATTTGCCGTCAAATGCTTCACGATCAGTATTCCCGTTGCAGTAAACAAAATAACCAGTCGAAGAAACACTAAATCCGTTTTTTCGGAATAGCCATTGATATATCTCCATCTGGCGTTTATATCCAATCTGCCAATCAGCATCCAAAGTGACCTCTTCTTCTTTTGAAGTAGCTTTGTAATCAACAATTATGAATTCGCCATCTGGCTTAACCCACACATCATCAACTCCGCCCGTAATCACTACATTCTCAGAATCAATCTTGAAAGTAATTCCAGCTCTCAATGAGTCACGCCATTCGTCAATCTTTTTATGAGACAGCGGTACTGCATCAATTCCGTATTTATTCATCAGAGGATGAGTTGTTCCACCAGCTCTATGAATGTCGAATTCTTTCTTGAGGAGTTTATCTACGGCGGAATTGAGAGAAAATGGATATCCGGGTGGTTGAGCTACGCCAAGTTTACGATCAAGATAAAAACAACGAGGACAATTGATAAATAAATCTATCTTCGACCGACTTAACCGAAATAGTTCGGTTGAATTTGAGTCATATCTATTACGTATGCGATTTGGGTTGTAATATTGGGACATAATTAATTAGTTACAAATTTAATAAATCCCATCGTTCAAAATAGTTGCTCTCCTTGTCAGAAAACTGTCTCATCGTCGTATCACGATGAGGGGCTCCTTTTTTCGATGGTATTTTCAACCACTCTGCATGTCCGTGTTTTATATGATCAGCAACTACTTTACTGGGTACTATGAAAAAATCCGAACGCTCATCAATATTCTTTAAGTTTACAAAAACATAAAATAACGTGTCAGAATAAAAATCTTCGCCTTTCTTGTTTAGTATCCAGCTTCTTCGACTTCCGGCACTTGCCTTTACCTGAATGCCAACAGACTTGCTAGCATCCTTGTTCGTGGCAACTATATCAATTCCCCTAGTGTTTCTTAGTGTAATTGAAGCAACATATCCTCTTCTGGAAAGTTCACCAGCAACCAAATATTCACCAGCGATTCCTGTCAACCCAGAATCTAGTTTTAAATTCGTTTTTTTGTTTGGATTGTAATATTGAGACATATTTATTACGCATACACAAAATTCTGTGCGTCAAGATAGTGTTCATATACAAAATTGTAAACTTCTATACCCTTAAATTTGCAATCTTTTTCAGAGTAAGTTGGTTCGGGAAGTGAATCATAAAGAATGTCAGAAATTGCTGTCTTAACCCCTGCGCGTGCTATTTCTTTTTCTCGCCAATCTATGACAAGCTTTTCTTGTTTAAGTTTTATTAAAAGTTCCTTTGCAGTCTTTTTTACCCTCTCTCGTTCATCAGGATTCAAGTTTTCCTTTTGAAGGAGGTCAAATATTGCAAGCTCCTCTTCTGTAAGATTCTCTTTTATTGCTCGTTGTTCTTCTTCAGACAATTCTTTGGCAAGTTCTACAAGGTCATCAAAAAGTTGATCAATATCATGAGCTCCGCTATTGTACATTTCAAGAAGTTTAGTGAAGCGTTCCATAAACTTTCCTCGCATCTTATTTCTCTTCATCATTTCGACAATTTTCTTTTCAATCTCATCCTTTAATGCTTCCGCCTGAAGGTTTTTATTTTCCAGTTTGTAGAAAAAATCATGAAGTGCATCGGCATCAAGACTGCTCAAATCCTTTAACCTCTTATATTGGGGAATTACATACTCACCAGCTTGAATTGATTTGTCCAGCAGTTTCTCAAGATCTCGTTTTACTGGAGAGGTGTCAAAACTTTGCAAACCGATATCTCTTACACGCGAAGCAATCACGCGAACAGCGGTCACTTCTTTGTAGTAATCCTCAGCATCCGGATCGGGTAATACAGCCTGGTATGCATTATAAAGATCAGAGGATAAATTCAAGAAATCCTTTTTAGTTTCATTATTCTCTAAAAGTTTATTAGCATATTTTTCAATAAGTAAAAGTTTTTGCTCGTTTGGAGAATCAAGAAGAACAGATAGCTCTACAGAATACTTTTTCAGAAACTCTTTTGTTTGCTTTAGGACAAAGTCAAGTTCATCAAGCAACTCCTCTTTATTTTTTATAATTTCATCGTCTCCTGTTTTTGTAGAAGCATATAACGCAAGAGCTTTTTCAACATTTTTAAATACACCAATATAATCAACAATTATTCCATTTGTTTTCCCTTCGGCAACTCTATTTGCTCTGGCAATTGTTTGCATCAGCGTATGGTTTTTTAAAGGTTTATCGAGATAAAGGGTGGAGAGTGTAGGTACATCAAAACCGGTAAGCCACATCGCACAGACAAATGCTATTTTTAAATTGCTGCCGTCTTTTCTAAATTCCTCTTCAAGATTTTCTTTCTGAATCCTGCCTCTAATTTTTCTCATGTCAATATCAAAAGGTTCAAGATCAGCAATCTCATTTTGTGATTGACTTACAACAACAGCCATATTAACTTTTTCAAGTTTCTCAATCTCTTCTTGAATTTTTCCTTGTTGATATTCATCATCTGTTCTTGATAGATCGAGCCTTAGTTTGTCTAAATGTCTATCCCATTCTGTTCTTACCTTTATATACATTCGGACTGCTGTTTTCTTATCGATTGATACCACCATTGCTTTTCCGTCATACCCACGCCCAATAAAATGCTGGACTATATCGCGTGCTATTGCATTTAGCCTGTCTTCACGGGTTATAAGATGATAAGCTGTTGAAAACTCTTGTTCTACTTTTTCTTCCTCTTCATCGTTTAAGTCGTAATAATCCATAATTTCACCAAGATCTTTTTCAAGCTCTGGATTGACGTTTTCAAGTTTTGCGACCCGATTTTCATAAAACAATCTAACAGTTGCACCGTCCTTAACTGATTGACCAAAGTTATAAACAGAAACATATTCACCAAATGTGTTTCGTGTCTTTTCCTCGCCATGAGCTAAAAGTGGTGTTCCTGTAAAACCAATAAATGAAGCATTCGGTAAAGCTTTTCTCATGTTTTGGGCGTAAGTATCATACTGACTTCTATGAGCCTCATCCGTCATAACTATAATGTCATCCCGATCTGACACTGCTCCTGAAATATCCTGAAACTTCTGAATAGTCGTAAAAATTTGCCTATGATCCTGATTTAGTAACTGTTTTAAATCTTTAATTGAGTCAGCTTGTACATGTTTTTCATAAACAGCGCCAACTTTGGCAAAGTTATCGTATGCTTGACCATCAAGTTGCTCGCGATCTGTAACAATAATGAAAGTAAAATTGCCGTTAATTTTTCTGAATACTTTTTGAGAGAGATAGACCATAGCAAAAGATTTTCCAGATCCTTGTGTATGCCAAAAAACTCCCAGTTTCCCATCAAGTTCACGTCGATTAAGAACACGCTCAAATGCGCGATTCACTCCATAAAATTGAAAATAGCGGGGTACTATCTTTTTTACTTCTCCAAGCGATTCATCAAAAAGAATAAAGCTTTCAAAGATATCGAGCATCCTTTTTTTGTCACAAATACCAAAGATAAGCGTTGATAAATCGCTTTTAGGAATATCATCTTCACTTTTAACTTTTTTCCATTCATTAAAATATTCAAAAGGGGAGGTGAGAGAACCAAATTTATTTTCTATTCCGTTTGAAATAACAATCCCGCAGTTGTACCAAAAAAGATGAGGTATAGTGTCTTTGTAGTCGCGGATATTGTCGCGGTACGCATCTACCAAGCTTTTATGAGAGGCCTTCAATTCCAGTAATAAAAGTGGAATTCCGTTAACAAATAACACCACATCCGGCCGTCTTTTGTACATCTCGCCAACTACCCAAAGTTGCGAAACGCAAAGAAAATGATTATTTTCAGGATTTTCAAAATCAAAAAACTTCACATTCTCAATTTTTGAATTTCCATCATCAGTCTTAGTGCTTACACTGAACCCATCCTTTAATAAATTGTAAATTTCTTGATTTGCCTTAACCAACGTAGTATTTGATCTATCACGAGTTATTTCATTTACTGCTTGCTCAAGAGCGTCTTCTGCAAGTGTTGGGTTTAATTTCTCAAGAGCGGGAAGTAAATATTTTTTAAGTACTACTTCACCCTGATTATCTCGGCCAAGTTTTGCATCTTCCTCATCCATAAAAGCATTAACATGGCATGTTTCATCAGCCCATATTTCTTTAATGAGTTTAATAACTGTTTGTTCAACTAAATTGTCTTCGCTGAATTGATTCATAGATTTATGTTAACTTTAATTCTTCAATAAACACTGATGCTTTCCCATTCCATAGCCTTGTTCTTCGATCAAATTGAAAATCATTTAGATTAACTCTTCTTGCGTGCTTACCCTCAATTTTGACATTCGATAATAAATGTAAATTTTTCTTTGTCCTGGTCATGCCTACATAGAAACGTCTTCTCTGTGATTCTATCGAGTCTGAACCGATTTTTTTATTTGGGATTATTCCTTCTACGAGTCCGATCATAAAAACATGATCAGCATCCAACCCTTTTGATTTATGTATCGACATAATTTTTATGTTATGTTCTTCTATTTTTTCTAATTTCCTAAACAAATTTTCAAGTTTTTTACTAACAGACTCTCCTTCTGTTTCCGTATATAGTTTTGCCAATTCCAAAAACTCCTCTTTTTCTAATGCACTGTTTATATCTGGATATACATTTTTTATTTCATCTGGTAACCTTTTTTCCAATAGAGAAAATAATTCATCGAAATTCTGACCTTTTTCATACTGTTTTTTCATTAAAGAGTAAAAACTACTACGATTTTGAGAATATTTGTACCCTAAAAATATTAAGTTAGTGTACTTAAAATCTCCAAATAATAATCGGAGTTTCCAAGATTTAATAATTAAATCTTGAGGAATAGAATCTAGAAAATAGTTGGTATATCTAATGCCTAGGTCATCAAATTTTTTAACTATATCCTCAACGGCAAATTGAACTGGGCTCAAAATTAATACAGACTCTTCCTTGTTATCATCTACAATTTTCTTTAATTCTGTAGTTACATAATTAGCTATGTCAGAAGAATTAGTTAATTGTTGATAAAATATATTTCCTTCTTTTCCAGATTTATCCCATTTCTTTTCAACTCTTTTTCTATTATTCTTTATTAGTTTAGTAGCGTGTTCTACTACTATATCGGGACAGCGATAACAAATATGATCGTGGGCTATTGTTTCATTAGCAGTATCAACATGAAACGAGATTAGTTTATCGCTTGATGCATCTTTGAAATCATATATGCACTGATCATCATCTCCAAGAATGTAAACATCAGGAATTATTTTAATAATTAGATCGATTAGAGATTGTTCATAAGGATTAAAATCTTGATATTCATCAACGATTAGCGTTTTATATTCACTTAGCTTTTCTTTAAGATAATTTGGATTTGTTTGTGCGAAAGAAACGAATCGTTTAACCATTTGATCAAAGGTTGTGCAAGACAAGAAGTCACATAAATTCTCGAAATCTATCTCTGTGGATTCTACTATTTGATTTAATTCCTTAATTTCCAGTTCATTCAAAACGTGCCTACCTCTATCATGGTTATACTTTGTGGCAAATTTATGTAAAGTCATGCAGTTTCTGTCAGTTATACCAACGCTAGAAAGTTTTTTCTGTAGATCGTTAACTGTAGCATTAGTAAATGAAAGAATTAGAACAGTGGATCCATTTTCTTTCTCTTTGACTATTTGTTCTATTTTGAATGTTTTTCCTGTTCCCGGGCCAGCCAATAGAATTTTCATTGTTTTAATTCTCTCCTTCCTGTCACAAGTTGGGGGATAAGTAAATCGCGTACCTTGTTAAGATTTTCATTTTTTTCCGATAGCTTCCCTATTAAATTGACTATTCCAACGCACAGCTTTTCAAATTTTTCCATTAAATCTGGATTAGGTATTAGAATTTTGTATTCTGAAATTGCTTGAGGTTTGAGGTGAAGTACATTGGCTCCGTTAGCTTTATTTTTTGTTGTTTCAGTAAACCGATAGTCTAAGAGGCAATAATAGGTGAATGTGGGCGGAAGCTTCTGGGGAATAATTTTTACTACATCTGCCGAGAACGTCACATTTTGGTTTTTAATATGTGGAATTCTTGCAGGACGTGCTATAACTGCACGATCTGTAGTCATATCAGTTACGGCAACAACGATATCTCCTTGAGATAATAGCTGATCCCTATTAATTATTCCTGAAAAATATTTTTTCCCATCGTACCTAAATCCTCCTCCACGATTAAAACTCTTTAGGTTCACTAGATAATAATCGCCGAAGTCATCATTGATTTGTTCACTGGAATAGGAAGTTCCGCGGATAACTCTTGCAACATCGTCTATCCTTTTATACTCCCAACCTTCAGGTAAACTATTAACAAGTCTTGTTTTTTCATGGCCGGGGAATTTGAATTTTACAAACCATTCTGTGTAAAGTATTTGCGCCATATTCTTTAAAATGTTGATACGTTGTTCACTGTTTTCGATCAAGATATCGTAGGAAGATAGGATTAAAGCGATAATTTTTTGTATAGATATTGCAGGTAATACTACTTTTAATTCATCTAGCTGGTCTTTTGAAATATTTGGGAAAGTCGATCCGGTAGCTTGTGCTAGTAATTTTCTAAGATTGTTATCTATAACTCCTTTTAGAAAAGGGTTAAGCTCACCACCACCTGAATGTCTAATTGCAGCTAAACCCCTACCGATGGCATATTCTCTATCAGCCCAATTCATACGACCCGTTGTTGAACCTCTCACACAAAATAATAAATCTCCTTTGGAGGCTTTTCTTTTAGGATCCGAAGTAAATTGAATCGGTGTTGGGAATCTAGATCCAAATTCTGTTGGACCATTTAATAAAGGTACCCCCTTACCACTATAATTACATGTATTTCCCAATGGGGATTGACCCATTACCACTTCCGCTATATCACCAAATTTCGCATTTTGTGAAGTTGTCATGTTTATAAAATATTTTTCCAATCTTCCTCAATTTTCTCTTCTAAATCATGTGCTTCTTGAGTAAGAGTTTTAAATTCACCTGATAATTCTTTCATTCTCACTTCAAATTCCACATCATCCATTTCTTTTTCAATTATTTCCACATATCTACCAGGGTTAAGCGAGTAATCGTTTTCTTTTATTTCTTCAAGGGTTGCCACTTTACAACGGCCATTTATGTCTTCGTATTTTTCGTATCCTTCCTCTCCACGATATCGCCTTACAATTCCTGCGATTTCCTGTATTTGCTCATCTGTCCATCTGTTATGAGCACGGTCAACTGGAGTAAAAATATCTTGGGCGTTTATAAATAGAATTTTGTTTTGTCTATCTGTTCCCTTTTTGTTTTTATCAAAAAACCAAAGGGTGGCAGAAAGTGTCACATTGAGAAACAAATTTGAAGGAGTGGAAATAATTATATCCACTAAATCGTGATCAACTAACTTTTTCCTAATGTCTTTTTCAGCGTGTCCAGCATCTGTGGCAGAATTTGCCATAACAAAACCAGCTCGACCTTTAGAATTTAAAGCACTTGCAAACATTTGCATCCAAAGATAATTTGCGTTTGTGACATTCCCTTTTTGAGTAACTGGAAGACCAAGAAAGTATCTAGAATCTCCATGTAGACGAGCGGGATCAATGATAACTTGTCCATTTTCATCTACACCTTCGACGTTGAATGGAGGATTGGCTAAAACAAAATCAAATTTGCCTATGCTATCAAATACATCTTCATAATATGAATTTGCTTGCATAATTTTTCCAGAAAGTCCGTGAATCGCAAGGTTCATTTTGGCAATTTTTAATGTTTCGTCTTTATTTTCTTGTCCATAGATTGCTACCTCATCCATAACCTGAGATTTATTTTTTAAGTGTTCCTCAACAAATCTAGCTGAGTGAACAAACATGCCACCACTTCCACAAGCAGGATCAAATATTCTTCCGTGGTAAGGTTCAATTACTTCTACGAGAAGTTTCACAATTGACTGTGCAGTAAAAAACTCTCCTCCATTCTTTCCTTCCGCAAGGGCAAAATTTCCCAGAAAGTATTCATAAATTTCTCCGAATGCATCTCCTTCTATATCATCTGGAATTTGATTGAAATTTTTGAGAAGTGTGATAAGAATTCTGTTGTTTTCATCAGCTTTTGAAGAAAGTAACGTATAGTTTTGAGGTAATACACCCGCAAGATCACGATTGTCTTCTTCTATTGCTTTCATGGCATCATTTATCGCTTCCCCAATGTTTTCGTTTTCTGGAAGACTGATTAGGTATAAAAATGCTGCTTTTTCTGGAACAAATAAAACACCTCGAGCTTTGTAGTCATCCGGAGAAATAGGTCTTTGTCTAGTTGATTTCGAAGAAGTTCTTTCTTGTTCCAACTTTTTTTTGGCTTTTTTGAATTTAACATCGGCAAACTTTAAAAAAATGAGCCCAAGAATTGGTGCGGATATTTGATTTAAATTTAACCCACTATTAGCACGCATTTGCTCAGCAGCTGCCCACAGTTGCCCTTGAAGTTGTTTTCTATTATTCATAATATTATGGGTCTTGCCCAGTTAAGCACTAGTACAATCTAAGTATTAGTGCGATAAACTGGACAAATATGACCATCAAGTTCTGCATGCGGTTAAACCGCAATAAAGTTAGTCTCATAGTTAAGTTGTTTGCTCGTGATATCC
>JBGSUE010000030.1:0-11298 GCA_041753515.1 Patescibacteria group bacterium | reverse complement strand
AGCACAATAGAAGGAAAAAATATTTTTGCCGATCACCTGCCGCTGATCCTGTTTTTTGTTTCACCCCTTTACTGGATCTGGGCCGATGCACGGTCACTTCTTTTTGTGCAGTCAGGAGCGATTGCTCTGAGTGTGTACGCAGTATACATGCTTGCGTGCAAACGGGGACTGGGCAGTATGACATCCGCAAGTATTGCGTTTTCATACAGTCTTTTCTACGGTATTCAATTTGCCGTATATGACGATTTTCATCCGGTGGCACTGGGAGCAGCAATAGCTCCATGGATGATGTATGCAGTGGAAAGCGGCCGACTCCGATTGAGCATTTTCTTGGCTATTTTCATGCTCATCTGCCAGGAAAATATGGGGCTGGTACTTGCCGGTATCGGAATTTTATATTTTTTCCGAACAGGGTATCGGAATATCGCGCTGTTATTCATATCTGCAGGTGTTCTCTACAGTTTTTTTGCGACAATCATTATTTCTGCCGTCTCGGGGAGCGGGTATCAGTATATTCCGGAAATCCCTCATTCGCTTCATGGACTGTATGATACCCAGGAGAAGCGAAATTCATGGCTGTATACGTTTGCATCATTCGGATTTTTGCCGTTTCTGTATCCGCCCGTGTGGATCGCGGTGCTTCTTGATTTGGGTCCGTATTTTATGGGAGGGGAATCGTTTTTGCGCACCTGGACTCCATATATGCATTACAGAATCACGCTTGCTCCTGTGCTGGCCTCTGGTGCCATTGAGTCAATTCGATGGCTTTCGAAGAGAGTATCAGCCGTACCAATCGTGTTGTATCTCATGGGAGTGACTTTTTTCGCGCAATTCGTGTTTCATCTGCCGCTCAACAAACTGTCTAAGCCTGTTTATTGGTCAACGGAATCGTGGATGAGGCATAATCGCACCATGATTGCCAAAATTCCCAAAAATGCCCGTATTGCCGCCCAGCAGAATCTTGCACCGCATCTGTCTAGCCGGCAGTTTGTGTATCTCGCCTGGCCCAGGGTCCATGAAAGCGGGGTGTGGTGGCTTGATATAGACAGCAATGCAGATTTACTACTGGTAGATACCCGTACAAGCCAGTGGTTGACTCAGACTCTTGAATCATCCGATAATTTTCTTGAGGCCATACGGAATATGGAAAAGAGCGGAGTTATTAATGAAGTCGATCGTGCCGGGGACGCTGTGATGTACAGAGTGAATAGGTGATGGTATACTGTACAGGACATGCGGTATGATCCCGAATATCATCGGGACAGCAGGATGAAGAAATCCGCCCTGTGGGGGGACAGTAGACCATCCCGGGATAAGCCCGTAACAGCTGAAAAAGAGAAGTAAATAAGGTGGTACCACCCGCCCTTGATGGGCGAGGTCCTTATAAAATATCGGTGCCATTTTTTGTGGGAGAATGCGTATGAAAAAATCACATTTTCATCCTGTCGATGTTTCGATTAATTTTTCACTGGAGGAAGAAAAACTTCTGAAGGACTGGTACGAAAAGGGAACTGTAGACAAGTATCTGCACAGAAATGATGCGTCAAAAAAGCGGTTTTCTTTTTTCGACGGTCCCATTACCGCAAACAATCCCATGGGTGTCCATCACGCATGGGGCAGAAGTTTCAAGGACCTGTGGCAGCGATACCATAATATGAAAGGGTACCGGCAGAGGTTTCAGAATGGGTTTGATTGTCAGGGACTGTGGGTGGAAGTTGAAGTGGAGAAGGAATTGGGATTGAAAACGAAAAAAGATATCGAAAATTTAGTTCCGGGTGATAAAAAAGCATCAATAGCTCAATTTGTAGAGCTTTGTAAAAATAGAGTCAGGAAATTCAGTGCAATTCAGACAGAACAGAGTAAACGGCTTGGGTATATTGTTGACTGGAGTCATTCATATTATACGATGAGCGACGAGAACAACTATATGATCTGGCATTTTTTGAAAGTCTGCCACGAAAAGGGGTGGCTGTATAAAGGAAGGGAGTCCGTCCCGTGGTGCCCCCGGTGCCAGACGGCAATTTCCCAGCATGAAATGCTTACCGAGGATTATAAGGAAGTGGTTCATAAATCCATTTACATGGAGTTTAGGATTGTAGGAAGGGAGAAGGAATATCTTCTTGTCTGGACCACGACTCCATGGACAATACCGGCCAATATCGCTGTAGCAGTTGATAAAAACCTGGACTATTGTCTTGTACGTGGAAATTCAGGCAACCTGTTCTGGATTGTAAAAGAACGGATAGAAGCTGTTTTTGGAAAAGAATACGAGAGCATAGTAAAGACAGTGAAAGGGAAAGAGCTTGTTGGGTTAAGATACTCTGCCCCGTTTGATGATTTGCCGGCAATTGAATACACTGCAAAAGATCATCCAAAAATGTTTCATACCGTTGTCGCAACAGACCCTCTTCTCATGCCCGTATCAGTGAGTGAAGGAACGGGTCTCGTGCATACGGCAGTGTCGGCAGGCAGTGAAGACTTTAAGCTCGGGAAGAAGTACGGACTCCCGATGATTCCAGTCATTTCCGATACGGCCGAGTATGTAGAGGGCTTAGGTTTTCTTACAGGTCTCAATGCCAAAAAGCATCCGGAAATCATTCTGGACTATATGCAGAAGCGCAATGATGAGGGAAAAGATTGTGTATTTAAGATAGAAAATTATAAACATAGATACCCAGCGTGCTGGCGGTGCAAAACCGAGCTAGTCTGGAAAGTGGCGGACGAGTGGTATATTGCAATGGATGTGCCAGAGGGAAAAGGGAAAAGCCTGTCTGCCGGCAAGGCAGGGGAAAAGGGAAAAGGGATGACGTTGCGAGATCAGATGATGGAGACGGCACGGCAGATTACATGGAAGCCGGAATTCGGTCTGAAACGTGAACTTGAGTGGCTCGGAAATATGCACGATTGGTTGATTTCGAAGAAAAACCGGTACTGGGGGCTTGCACTCCCAATTTATGAATGCGCCGCCTGTAAACACGTCACTGTCATCGGATCCAAAGAGGAACTGGAAAAGCGCGCAATTGGCGGATGGAAAGAGTTTCATGGTCATTCTCCGCATAAACCTTTTATTGATGAGGTGAGTATCCGGTGTGAAAAATGCGGGAGTGAAGTTTCCCGTATTGATGACGTTGGCAATGTGTGGCTGGATGCAGGAATCATCGGATTTTCCACCCTCATTGATCCTGGCACCGGAAAACTGAGTTATACGACGGACAAAAAGTATTGGAAACAATGGTATCCGGCGGATTTCATTACCGAATCGTTCCCCGGACAGTTTAAAAACTGGTTTTATTCGATGATTGCCATGTCTACGGTTTTGGAGAAAAAAACCTGTTTTAGAACCGTCTTGGGATACGCATCGATGCTTGGTGAGGACGGGCGGCCGATGCATAAATCGTGGGGAAATGCGATAGAATTCAATGATGGGGCAGATAAAATCGGAGCCGATGTGATGCGCTGGATGTTTGCGCGCCACAATCCTGAACAGAATCTGTTGTTCGGGTACCGTCTGGCGGATGAAACCCGCAGAAAGTTCCATCTTTTATTGTGGAATGTTTACAATTTCTTCGTAACGTACGCCAATCTTGACCGATATTCACCCGTACGGCACGCGCCGTCGGACAATATTCTTGACCGTTGGATTCTTGCCCGCCTGGACGAGACAATTCATATCTCTACGATTTCACTGGATGAATATGATGCATTTCATGCAGCAGAAGCGATGGAAAATTATGTTTCAGACCTGTCGCAATGGTATGTACGGCGCAGCAGGTCGCGTGTGGGGCCTGCCGCATCTTTAAGGGAAGATGCGACTTCATGCCACCAAACATTACATACTGCCTTATCGGTATTTTGCAGGCTTTTGGCACCCATCAATCCGTTTATTGCAGATATGATGTATGTAAATCTTACGGGAGAAGAGTCCGTACATCTGGCATCCTGGCCGGTTTTATCCAAAAAATGGAGGAGGGATCAGAATGTACTGGATCAGATGGAGCATGTCCGTTCGGTGTGTGAAAAAGGCCATGCATTGAGAAAAGAACTCAAGATGAAAGTCCGCCAACCATTGGCCGCACTAACAGTCAGAAACTGTCCTGTCAGTTCCCATTATTATCACCTCATACAAGAGGAACTCAACGTAAAGTCTGTCAGAGTTGAGGACGGGAGTGGAGAATCAAGCGTGCAATTCGATACTCAGCTTACCCGGGAGCTGAAAATGGAAGGCGAGATACGTGAGCTTATCCGCAGTATGCAAATTCTGCGCAAAGAGAAAAAAACCCCGCTTGATGCGGTTGTACAATTTTCAGTCCCTCACACGTACGCGTCGTATGATCCGTCTCTCATTGATATGGTAAAATCGGAAACAGTGAGTGATATCGTATGGGGAGAATCTTTAGAAATATTGACTGGATAACTGTCATTCTGTTGTTACTGTTGGCGTTGTTCGGACTATTTTTACTTCTTTCATCTGATTACAGCTTGTTTGTCCAGCAATGCATCTATTTGAGTATTGGCTTTTTGCTTGCCTATGCAGTATCGCGTGTGGATAAAGACGTATGGTGGTGGGCGTCGCCATTTCTATACGTACTATCAATCGTGTTCCTCTTCATTTCGTACACAGGACCTGAGATTCGGGGTGCGACACGATGGATACAGGTGTTTGGGATTCAGCTTCAGCCGTCCGAATTGGTTAAGCCGTTTCTCATCCTATCGTTTTCCTGGCTTATCGTGAAGTATACGCCGCGAAATGTACGAAATATTCCGATATTGGCTGTGTTATTTATTATCCCATTTTTTCTTGTATTCCGTCAGCCGGATCTTGGGACATCGCTTATTTATGTTTGTATATTTTTATCGATGCTTGTGGCCGGCGGTTTGGATTTACGGTTAGTAATAGCCGGACTTGTCCTCATTTTTCTGTTTATCCCTTTTGCTAGTCCGTTCCTCGCCCAATACCAGAAAAACAGGATCCTTACGTTTTTAAATCCGCAGATGGATCCCCAAGGTGCGGGATATAATGCCATTCAGGCAACCATTGCCATCGGATCAGGCATGCTCATTGGGCGAGGGCTTGGATTTGGGACCCAAAGCCATCTCCGGTTTCTTCCGGAATATCATACTGATTTTATATTTGCATCACTGGTAGAAGAGCTGGGGTTTTTTGGCGGAGCACTTTTGATTGTCATGTATACGGTACTTTTGGGAAGGATTCTTTTAACAATGAGATTCAAACGGGAAGATCCGTTCTCCTTCATCTATAGTATAGGATTGTTCACGATGATATTGTCGCAGGTATGTATTAATACAGGTATGAATATGGGTATCCTTCCTGTTACCGGCATTACATTGCCTTTTGTATCCTACGGGGGAAGTTCGCTCCTGTCGATCTCAGCGGCTTTCGGGGTATTTTGGAGCCTGAATCCGTCTCTGGTGCGCAGTGCGCGTCTTTCAATCACCTAAGTCCTGATGATAATGTTCTCAAATCTTGCGTCTCGGGTAGTATTCGTTGTACAATCTTGCGGTATGATTACGGTTGCAGAAATTTCCGGTAAACAATATGCCTTTTGTGAGAACGATTTTCTGGTTGTCGACAAGCTTGATGCCCAGGAGGGAAAATCCATTGTATTGGATAAAATTCTTCTTCATGATGACGGAAAAACTACGCACATCGGGACACCATATCTTAAGAATGTGAAAGTGAAGGCGAAAATTGTCCAGCAGGCAAAAGGTGAAAAAATACATGTACGCAGGTATAAAAGTAAAGTCAGATACCGCAGAGCGACAGGATTTAGGCCGCAACTTACAAAACTGCAGATTGAATCTATCTCCTGATTTCCATGGATACCTGGTATTTTGTTTACGGCAGGACGCCGGACTTATCCCATGCAGAGATTCTTTCGTTTTTCCCACATGCACTCCGGATATCGGAGAATACAGGGAGCGTTCACGGAGCGCTTCAACCTGAAAACATTCATAGATTGCTTGGCGGAACAATCAAAATAGCCCGTGAGATATCAGGAAGTATTGATGTGGACAGGGATGTATTCATGAGGCTGATTGTACGGGAGTTAACACCCGAAAAACCGTTCGGTATTTCACGATATGGAAGAGCTCCTGATGAATTATCCGGTATTGAAAAAGATATCAAGAAGTTTTTTTCAGCAACACACACGGGAATCCGGTATGTTACGGCCAAAGATGGGGATATTTCCTCAGTTGTGATTACACGAGAGAATGTACAGGAGTGTATTATAATTTGTGATAAAAAGCGGTGCCGTATCGGAAAAACCGTATCGGTTCAGGATTATGAGTATTGGGGTAAAAAAGACTTTGGCCGGCCGGTTGCGGATGCAAAATCCGGTATGCTGCCGCCGAAAGTTTCACGGATGATTGTCAATATTGCACGCGGATACAAAAAAAATATCCGGACGCTTCTTGATCCGTTTTGCGGTATGGGAACGATTCTTGCAGAAGCACTGCTTACCGGTTGTGAAAATGTCATCGGATCGGATACTTCCGAACATGCCATCAGCGGTGCAAAACAAAATCTCCAATGGTTGAATAATGAATTTCAACCTTCTAAAAACAGGACTATTTCGATACTTTGTGCTGACGCAGTCCACATATCGGCACATATTCCGGCGCTATCGGTTGATGCAATAGTAACGGAGCCGTATATGGGGCCAACCGCTATCGGTGAAGGGACACTGAGTGAGTCAAAAGCAAAGGATATTCTCAAAGGTTTGGAAAAAATGTACATAGGATGTCTCCGGGACTGGGATAAAGTGCTCGTTGCGGGTGGCGTGATTGCCATTGCGTTGCCGGTCTATATCTACCCAAAATGTACCTATCGTGTGAAAAAAGTAATTGACACGTGTGAAAAGCTCGGGTATACTTTGCTCTGCAGTCCCGTTCTGTACGGAAGGGACAATGCGAAAGTCAAAAGGGAATTTTATTTTATCCGAAAAGGAATGAATTATGGCTCATGTTAAAGCAGGTGGTGTAGCAAAAGGTAATAAAGATTCACAGTCAAAGCGTCTTGGTGTAAAAATATACGAGGGACAGCATACAACATCCGGCAATATTATCGTACGGCAGCGCGGTACACGAATTTTTCCCGGAACGGGTGTCGGTATGGGGACTGATCATTCGATTTATTCAACAACTGATGGATACGTGAATTTTTCAAAGAAGAGAGGCAAAAAAGTCGTATCAGTCCTGCCCAAAACACCATAAACATGGCAGACACTCAGCACGTCCTGCAGCTGGACATAAACTCAGTACAACCAAACCCCCTGCAGCCCAGAGGACTTATCAATCCCGAATCTCTTAAAGATTTGATGGAGTCCATTAAAGAACATGGTATTATCGAACCGATTGTTGCGGCAAAAACACCTGCGGGATATCAGATTATTGCCGGAGAACGGCGCTGGAGGGCGGCAAAACTGGCGGGATATGAAAAAGTTCCCGTCGTTGTGAAAGAAACGACGTCCAAAGGCATGCTTGAAATGGCGATCGTTGAAAATGTGCAGAGAGAAGACTTGAATCCGATTGAGCGCGCCCAGGCATTCCAACGGCTCATTGAAGAGTTTGCGCTCCCTCTTTCGGAAATAGCCAAACGGATCAGTAAAAGTGAATCGTACGTATCCAATACCATCAGGCTTTTATCTCTTCCCGATGCCATAAAAGACGGTTTGATTTCCGGAGCTATATCGGAAGGTCATGCACGCGCAATTGCAGGACTCGGGGAGACGAAGCTGATGGTGGATGCGTACAAGACAATCCTTTCGGAAAATGCATCGGTACGACGT
This sequence comes from Patescibacteria group bacterium, assembly GCA_041753515.1. GTDB lineage: Bacteria > Patescibacteriota > Microgenomatia > UBA10105 > UBA927 > JBGSUE01. The sequence continues at coordinate 3,487 of JBGSUE010000030.1, read as the reverse complement.
GCTGAAGATCTGGCACGCCGCATGAAAAGCGCGAACAACAAAACAGGAACGCTTAAGGTAGAGAGAATCCATTCGGATGAACTTGATGCTATAGCCAAAGATTTGGCTACAAGCGTTCAGGGTCTGGTAAAAATTACCCAATCGAAAATCGAAGCGCGCGTCGTTTTTGTGATTCGGGGAAATCTGGAAACGACAAGTAAAATACTTCACGATATCCACGAAAAAGTCTCGGTCAGTAAAGGGGTGTGATCGTTTCAGTTATACAGGGGATTCATGATCCATCCTGTTCTGTCAAACGGATAGTAGCGGAAAAGAGCTTTTCCGATAAAATCCTCTTTCACAATAGGCCCGAATTCTCGTGAATCAGAACTATGCGTACGGTTGTCACCGCAGACAAAATACGATCCTTCCGGAATTGTATACTCGATATTTTCATTCAGAAATGCACCCGAATATGTCCGTACGCCGGCATCAAGATAGCCTGATTCGTCAAGTTTGACGCCATTGATATAAAATGTACTGTCTGCTAATAGTATTTTTTCATTGGGGAGTCCGATAATGCGTTTGATATAGTCCACTTCCTTGTTTTTTGGTGATTTGAATATCACGACATCACCCCGCTTCGGATCACCGAATTTATACTCTACTTTGTTGGTGAGAATGTATTCTCCGTTATGGAACGTGGGATCCATGGATTGGCCGTTGATTTCCTGTGGTGACATGATGAAAAGGTAAATCATCACGAGGATTGACAGGAATACAACTATTCCCTGAAGAAAATCAAATAATGCGGTTATACCGCGTTTGAGAATATTCATAGACTTTAGCTTCTTCCAGTGTAGGTGATATAATGGGTATCGTCAACTGGAAAATATGATGAATAATGACCGGTTAGCTCAGTTGGCTAGAGCGTTTCGTTGACATCGAAAAGGTCGGGGGTTCAAATCCCTCACCGGTCACAATCAGTTCACAATACGAAGGATATGATTGATATTTCCGTTGGACTGGGGGAATACGTAAGAATAATCCTGTTTATCCATGTTGTCTGATATCCGGATAATCACTACTCTGTCCGTAGGTTTCATTTTTCCTTTCAGTGAATATCCACCCTCTTTCGGATCAATAAGTACAATCATGCCGTCATTTGTGGAGTATTGCATGCCGGCTGGACCGTTTACCATAAGTTCGCTATCACTATTAGTGGCCATCACAAGCACTGATTCAGGTTCCGGAGTGTTCGTAATCCGGATTGTCGGTTGATTGCCGGTGTATAAAGCGTCAAGGACTGCCAGAACTCCTTCAACGCTGGAAACGATATTTCCGTGATTCTGGCCTACAGGAATGCTGGTGGATCCGGGCACTGTTGCGGCAGATGCAAGAACCGTTCCGTCTCCGTCGCCTGTCACTGTCTTGTGAGGTTTTCCGTCCTGCCAATTACCAAGAAGATTATCTAATTTGTTTGGATTTTTGACAGTGAAACCAGACAGAGTCGGGAATCCGGTTCCATACAGGGTTGTAACAGGTATGCCTTCGTACGGTGACTCAAATATATGTGAATTGAGATATGTATTTTGTACATGTTGTGAGCTAAAGGGTATATACGTGTCCGAGTGTACCGGTATCAGATAATCGAAGACAGGAAGAAGCGTGCGGACGGACGGGATGTAGGTGCGCACCAGATCGCGCGGTGATTCGGTGGGATGTTCTATTTTGCAGAAACTCGTGATCAGTGTGCCTGCAAGTTTCCATCGCCAGTCTCCGATCATCGTCCCGGCCGACCAGGCGGGGTATGCTTTCACGAGTCCCTTATGCGGTGTACCGATGGTGACGAGCTTTTCTGTTTTTTTCGGGTCCAGTTCAAGATATGCACGGGCAACAATTCCTCCGTAACTATGTGTGACGAGATAAACTTTTTCCTCAGGCTGGGTTTCTGAATCGACAAAATCTTTCAGCCTGTATGCGAGGTCCGTGGGGCTTTTCCTCCAGTCGTAATAAAACCAGAGCGGTGTCAGTCCTGAGCTGCCGATTCCCTGCGTGAGAGGATCGTACGTATCCATTGCTTCCTCAAACGGAATCAGGCTCCATTCGCCTGTATAGGAGTCCGGCTTGCAGTTGAGGATAGCATCGCGGTTCCAGCTTCCGCCAAATCCGGGCAGAAGTACGGCTTTCGTTACAGGCATTGTTGTGGGCGTTGGAGTAAAGGTGGGTGTAGGAGTAACGGTTGGTGCTGGAGTGCTGGTTGGCGCAGGCGTGTTTGTGGGGGTAGGGGTTGATGATGGAGTTGGTGAGGGGGTGATAGGGTTGCTGGTTGCGAGGCCAATTCTAGCTGCATTAGTATTATTAATTAAACCTCCGCCTCCATACCACATCATAAACATATTATTATTATATATAACAGTACCATCACCAATAGCTTGATCCCATGAACCACTTACCCCTGTTGTAATTATAGGATTATTATTCGATGGTTTACTCCAGATGATTCCATCATCAGAAATTGCATAATTAATTCCATGTGATACTGATACAGAATTTGTTCCATACCACATATGAAATTTTCCATCTTTATAAATTACTGATGGTCCTCCAACTTGAGAACCGTCCCATAACTCATCACCTTTAAGTACAGGGTTATTAAAATATTCAATCCAATTTAATCCATCTGATGATGTAGCAAGCCCAATGGTCCAATTTCCAGTATAAGAAGAATTAAACCACATATAGTATTGACCATTTGCTAGTATTACATCTGCACCAGTTGCGTTATGTGAATATCCGCCTGAAGGATTAAAGACTGGCAGATCATTTGTTGTCCAATTAATTCCGTCTAAACTTTCTGCTCGAAAAATTCCTAATGCATTATGAGTAATTTTATCATCAGCTGAATAATACATAATAAAATAATTGGATACTTTTATAACACTAGGACTCAGAACGTTCCGGTTCACATTAAGACCAGATATTACTGGATCTGGATATGTATTCCAGGTAATTCCATCATCCGAGGTGGCAAATCCAATCTGCATATTAGACCCACTAAATCCTGAAAACCACATTAAGTAATTATTGCCATCAAAATATACTTCTGGAATAGTTACACCTGATGTGTTCCAAGCTGAATAAGGTTGAATCAGAGGATTATTTGCATATTTTATATAATTATCTATTGCATATATATTAAGTGGAAATATTAATGAAAAAGAAACTAGTAAAAATGAAGTGTATATAAATAATTTCATATGTTTATATTATTAATTTCACAATTTAATACCAAATACAATAGGTAATTTATTATAGGAATGTAATCAATTTTTCTGATAAAGCTTATATAAATTATTATTATCTATTACTAAATATTTAGTACGAATATAGTCATGCAGATATGATAATTCACTATAATTTTTATCATATAAATCGATAATATAATCGACATCTTGATTTTCAATATTCATTATGATTTCATTTTCTATTTTTATATAATAAAGTT
>JBGSUE010000029.1:0-32207 GCA_041753515.1 Patescibacteria group bacterium | reverse complement strand
GGAAGGGATATCACGAGCAAACAACTTAACTATGAGACTAACTTTATTGCGGTTTAACCGCATGCAGAACTTGATGGTCATATTTGTCCAGTTTATCGCACTAATACTTAGATTGTACTAGTGCTTAACTGGGCAAGACCCCTGGCAATTGCGCCAGTTTCGCCAAAGTGTGGGTAATAGAGGGCAAGTGTTTTTCGCACTTTTACATGAATCGGAACGGGTACAAACGGTTTCTTTTGGATAGTTGAGGATGAGTGGAACCCCATGTAACCCCGAAACCTGATCGTCAGCCATGGCGGTTAGATTTTGGGGTTACAAATACTAAATCTAGGGGATATTAAAATCGTTTTTTTCCAAACATCACAGAAAGAGGAGATAAAAAAACAAAAAAGAATAATTCCACCGTCGTGTCTCACCCGCTAGGGATGAGGACTTACTCAAGCTGGCACATGCCAGAACCAACACGTCTAAAGGAGACGCAGAAATGTCCAAGAAACTTAGTTCGTTGTTCGTTTTTTTGCTGGTGGTGAGCTTTATCATCACTGCTTGCGGTTCTGCCGTGAGCACGCCGCCCGTCCAGATGCCAGATTTTGCTCAAACCATGGTTGGTGTTGACGAGCCGAATCGAGATTTTGATGGATTATGGATGGGAGTTCCCACAAACATTGAGGAAGGTAAGGGAACCTACAGTCTCAATGGGTGTCCAGAATGGGTTGAAGTCCTGGACGAGTCGTTACCGAACTTAGGCGCTAGACCGTTACAAAAGGAGGCTGGTGAATATACGTGTACTTTAGTGGGAGCCAATAGTTCTGGGCCCGATGAAGTTACTACACTAAAATTCACAGTTCTGTCTGAGCAACCGTCACTCGAGCGCCCATTCGGCTGCTATGAAGATGAACCCTACATTTGGGCGAATGAAAACGATTCTGACGTAGCAGTACCGTATGGCGAAACAGTGCTATACAAGTATGAATGGAGCGATTTGCAGTGGATTGCCGAATTGACCTGTGATGGTTCGCGGTATACCAGTTACGGTATCAAAAGCGACTTTCCTGTCACGCCAGTGGATGGTCCCTTCTACGAATTTGCCTGTGGTGACACATCCTGGTCAATCTCTGGACACACGCTCGTCAAGCAAGTCTGCGATGAAAGCCTAATCTTTGGCTCCGAAGTCTCGGAATTGCCCCAGGCAAGTATCATCGTCGAAAAGGACGGCCGCCAGATGGCAATCGACCTGTCATTCAGGATTAAGGATGTTGAAACCGTGAATGGTCCCGCTACTTACCTCTCCTATCATGTTTGGTGGGGTTACCTTGACACGGGCGATTGGGCACACTACAAATGCGAAGGCTTCAATCCGACCGGATTCATGGCGCAAGGCCTCGGCAGTCAACGGATTGACGATGCCACACAAAAGGACTTTGCCGCAGTTTGTGGTGGCGAGGGAATGGTCCTTACGATGCGTACTTCGCGATAGTCATGTAAAAATTAAGGAAGCACTTGCTTCACAGGCAGAGCAAAGCTCTATGTTGTGGTTTACCCACTCCATATCTTTGTCTCTGCCTGTTCGTCTCCACTTCATCAAGTGTTTGGTGCAGTGAAAACGGACGCAAGAGGGCAGCAAGCTGCTTATGGGAAAATATAACTTTCCCTGCAAGGAAAAGGAAGTTAGGCCAATTCCTTATGCTGGAGAGTTTCCTATAAGTAGCTTCCTGCTCTTTTTTTTGTAGGAAACGGCTTATATTGAGGCGTAAATTGGCTGACGAGAGGTCAGATAATAGGTTCTGATTTCTTGTAACCCCCGCAACAGAGATCTTAAAAAAGAGCGTTTCACCGCTCTTTTTTTATTGGGTTCTCATGTATTATATCTTCCGTATTCTCTGGCGGTGGCGTATGTATTGGTTTATGGCTTCCTTCGAACTCATCCAGATTCGCTTCTCTTTATGCGCTTCAATTTTTCCGTATCGAGCAAGTAAATTGAGATATTTCACGGAATACGGTGTTTCATTTGCTAAAATTGATAATGATACATACTGCTTATCTTCCTTTTGAGCAGGAAGCAACACCTTAAAATACATGTTAAGCGTGCGCTCGACTGCTTGAGCCACAAATCGCACGAGCGGTACATATATTCCAATATCCGCTTGCGCCAGCACTCGGTAATATTTCCTTCGATCGTTTTTCAGGATGATAACCAATGGATACCCTTCTTTCATGAGTATAAGGTTCATCGCAAGCCGTGCTGTCCGACCGTTTCCGTCTGCAAACGGATGGATATGAACAATTTTGTGATGTACTATCGCAGCAAGTTCCACCGGATGAATTTTTTTCTGATTTTTTTTTATCCATATAATCAAATCCCGCATCAAAACTGGAACCTCACTCATATCCGGTGGCGTATGATCCGAGCCTGTGATCATTACATTTACTGTCCGATATTTCCCCGCCTCTTCCCTTTCCGTCTCACGAACCACCAATTGATGAAGCATACGGATAAAAATTTCAGACAAAGTCTGTTGCCGATCATGTTCAATTGATTCGTACAAAAATTCTAATGCGTCATAATGATCCTTCGCTTCTAAATGATCTTTAAGCGGTTTCCCTTTGATAGTCAGTCCATCCTGAATTACCCACGCAGTTTCTTTTAGTGTGAGGGAATTTCCCTCAATTCCGTTTGAGTTATATGTCATTTCGATGGCAAATTGCTGTTTCAGTTTAGAAACAATGGGTGAAGATAAGGGACGAAGAAAATTAAGCCTCTCTCGTTTTTCATCGATGCGTGCTTGAAGTTGTAGATCGAGTAACATAAAAAGCTCTTTAATATGGTATACGCTTATTATCTATGTATACCATATTACTGAATCTATTGCAAGTGTTATTTGACAAAATAATAGGTTCGAATTTCTTGCAGTCCCCGCAACAAAAAATTATTTACTTTTTCACCGGTGTATATCCTATCCCCTTCCAGACGATCTGCTGGACCTGTAGTTTCTGCTGACGTTTCTTCACTTTGTACTCTTCCAGTTTTTTGGGGAGATCCGTTTCGGAAATTCCGTTTTTCACGCACAAATCAGACAATCTTTTCTCGATCCCCGGAAATGTTTGGGTTTCAGCATCCCACCCACCACCAGTTATAGCCAGATCGCACAACTCATCCGGCGTTGCACCGGCCACAATCAGGTTATCCGCCAGCTCTATGGCTTTTTTCACCTGGTTTCTGTCCGTAAACATATACGCAGGCCTCATGCCAATCCTGGCATGCCGTATGTGTTCTTCCACGTACGCATCGCTTTCTTCATGCGGCTCCATATCCGTCAGTCTGTATGCCACGACCTCCATCCATTCCAGACCCGGAATCACGCTATCCCCCCATTGGGTATTTTTTAGAAAGAAACGGTATATATGCCGTGTAAATGGATTGTCCGGGTGTTGTTTTTTATGGATTATTTCGTGCCCGAGATGGTCCAGTCTGAGAGGCACATCGCCATCCTTTGCGAGGGATATAAGCATTGCTTCCGGGCTTATTGGTGGCCCTGTTACTTGTGTTGCATCTGTCTTGGCATCATACAACGCTGCGCCACCGATATCTGCATTGAACGTTACTTTATCTTTTTTTAAACCATTAAAATTACCGTTGTATATCTCATCATACAATCCAAGATCTTCAAAGACGCGAAAAAATCCTGTATTACGGATCTCTTCCATTATATCTCTGTACTTTTGCGGAAACTCTTTTTTATTCCTGGCAAGCTGAGAAACACGCATCGAAATTGCCTGTTTTTCCGGAAACATCAGTTCGGTTTTGCCTGGATATGAATCGATCATTGAAGCAGATTGTACCATGCCGGCATACTTACAGATGATCTTTTTCATCTGCCATCGCTTCTGCCTTGGTCTTGTGGACCGTCCCATCCTTGTGATGCGGCGGGGCATAGATCGTATAGAGTTTGAGCAGTTGGGTTTTGGACGTGTTGATTACATTATGCTTCGTTCCGGCTGGCACAATAACGGCATATCCGTCTCCGACGACGGTTTCTTTCCCGTCCATCACCACCATTCCTTCCCCTGACTCAAACCGGAAAAACTGATCCGTATCGCCATGTATTTCTTCACCGATATCTTCCCCTGGCTGGAGCGCCATCAACACAAGCTGTTCATACTGTGTTGTATACAAAACTTTGCGGAAAAATACATTCTCCCGGGTTAACAATTCGATATCACCTGTATATCCGATCATATATGTTCCTCCTTTATACCCCCAACTATACACGAAAAGTAAAATTTCGTACAATAGGAAACCGGAGCCAGGGTAGCTCAGTGGTAGAGCAGCGTCTTCATAAGGCGTGGGTCGTGGGTTCGATCCCCTCCCCTGGCACTAAAAAAACAGCTTCCGCCACGATGCCCATCCCGGTCCCGCAATCTCAATCTCCGGCAAGGTTTGCGCAGATGAGGAAGCCTCAGTCGAAGAAGAGACGATGATAAGCGTCTCACCAGGCTTTACAAGCCCAAGATCATCCCTGGCCACCTTTTCAATATATTCTCCACTGTGCACTTCCTCGAGTCTCCGTTTGAGGTTAAAATTTTTATCCTGCGCATCCTTCAGTTCAGCCTGCCTTTCTTTCAAAATATCCTGCCGCTTCCAAATATCGATTGTCGAAAACACAAGATTCCAAAGTACCCAAAAGCTGCCCACGAATAATAGTAGCCTCAAAATTTTCTGTATCATATCCTCACTATACGCAATAAATCCGCTGCTTGCAAAAGGACTTTTTCTATGATATTATAGGCTTCAGTACTCGTATAAAAATTCATTCTTATTGAGTTTAGCTTACAAGAATAAGATAATTCTTGTATTGCTATACCCTATAATATTATTATGACGCTCATGCTTGTTGATGCCCATGTACAGTTTATCGAACACCTTGACTCGAAAAAAAGAGCTAAGGCGACTATTGTTGCGTACAAAAAGGATATTGAACAGCTCATCAACTACATTCACAACCTCGGCAAAAAAGAAGTCCATCATGTGACACGTGATGAAATTGATGCATTTTTGAAAAAATTGGCAAGTGATCAATACACTCCAAAATCCATATCACGGAAAATCAATTCCATTAAAACATTTTTCCGATTTTTAAAATCTGCCACAATTATCACGGTGGACCCGGCAGGCGAAATCGAACACCCGAAGTACGAAATTAAACCGCCACGGATCCTTTCAAAACTTGAATACAGGGCGCTTCGGGATGCATGCCGGGGGGATCTTCGTACCTATGCCATCGTAGAGTTGTTTCTTCAAACAGGAATTCGCATCGGTGAACTAGCAAATTTGAAAGTGAGTGACGCAAAAGACAGTGAACTTCATATCGAGGCTGTAGAAGGCCATGCAGAACGCACAGTACCTCTGAACAAAGCCGCAAAAGAAGCGATCAATGCATACCTCAAAATACGAGGTGAGAGTAAAAACCAATCCCTTTTCATCACCAAAACGGGTAAAGCGCTCCTCATCCGAAACATCAGAACCGCTATTGACCGGTATTTCAGGATTGCGGGTATTGAAAATGCCAAGGTCAACGATCTCCGGCACACGTTTATCGCCCATCATTTGATGGCAGGAACATCGATCACGACTCTTTCCAAACTCGTCGGCCACAAACGGCTCTCCACAACGGAAAAGTACCTGGAGCTTGTGAAAGATAAAAAAGGCGACTCCGTCAAACTCGACGAACTGTAACCAACACAACAAATTTTACTTTTTACTGATTAATTCCAGCCATTTATTCATAATTCCTTTAAAATCATCCAGAGGTAACTCCAATCCTTCTGCTTCATCATATAAGGATTCAATTTTTGCATATTTTTTCGTTAATAATAGTCTAAATCCATTACCTATTACCTTTATTTGATCCTCTTTGTCGGTCTCAATTACCGATACCCTTTCCAATATTTTTTGAGCTGATTGCGGAGAAATTTGCACATCATGATTGAGATACCTTTCTATCAGTCTATGTGCTGCATCGGTTTCGACACAGGGAATGCCTTGTTTATCGTAATAAAATCGGATATTCATACTCAGTGCGCCCGCCTGGTGACGATCCAGGCACCCCCACTTTATAAGAGTGGTGCTCTACCGCTGAGCTACGGGCGCAAAAAGTATTCCTATTTTATCAGATTTGCTTTATTGATCCCAACTTTGCACCCAATTTTGCAGACCCGGTTTGGGAAAGAACCGAGGATTCAAATGTGTTGGTCAGATTTTTCTTTGCTTCATACCGCGCCTTGGCATACCCGATAAGGCGTTCAAGGAGATCTCCGAGCTCGATACCGCTTGCTTTCCACAAATGGTGGTACAGGGTTCCGGGAAGCGTATTTATTTCGTTTGCGAACCACCTTTTATCAGTTATATCGTAAAGAAAATCCACCCGGCTGATACCGCTACAGCCTACAGCCTTGTATATGGAGACAGCAGTATCCTGAATTTCTTTTGTCGTTTTGGCATCCAGTTTTGCAGGAATAATAATGGCGTGCTGTGCTTTCCCCAACTGCGCGCCGCCTCCTTTCAAATATTTATCTTCATACGAAAAAAAATCTTTTGTATATCCGGATTCCTGCAGTTTGGATGGTATCGGATTTTCGTTTCCTATTACAGCACAGGTAATATCCTTAAGCTTTACCACCGCTTTTTCAACAAGCACCTTCTCTTCAAAATGAAATGCGAGCTCTAAAGCATCAGTAAGCTCTTTCAGATCTTTCGCTTTAGACATGCCGATAGAAGAACCGAGTCTGGCTGGTTTTACCATCGCCGGATACGAAACGTTTTTTTGAATGGAAGCTAATAGTATTTTTCTATTTTTTTCCCAATCCGTTTGCAAAAAATGGACAAACGGGACCGTGGGTATCCCCAATGCCTGATAGATGAGTTTCGTTGTCACTTTATCCATGGCTATCGCGCTTGAGGCTGTATCACATCCGACGTACGGCACACCAAAAAATTCAAACAGTCCCTGTACAGTCCCATCCTCCCCGTTTTGCCCATGAAATGCCGGAAACGCAATATCAATGTGCAGCTCTTTTCCCACCAAACCTTTCTTTTTCAATACAATTTTTCCTCTGGATTGTACAAGGTCCAGATAGTATTGATCTGTATTTTTTAGTGCTGAAATGTCATGTGTGGTAAATACTTTCAGATCCCCTAAGTATTCTCCTGCGAACCATGACCCGGTTTTATCAATGTATACAGGCACCACCGGATACCCCAGGCCTTTCAATCCTGAAATGATTAATTGACCGGTGATAATGGATATATCATGTTCCGGGCTTTTCCCGCCAAAAAACACACCAACCGATGGTTTTTGCATCATATGATCCTCCTTCGTATCGATGGTGAGAGTGCCGTTAAAACGGTATACGGAATAGTCCCCTCAAGCTGGGCAAGACGGTATAAAGAATTCCTGTCGGCAGTATGTGGCGATATGACAACCACCTCATCCCCTGATGTAACATGAATAGTGCGGGAAATTTTAACTGTCGTCATATTCATACTTATTCTACCAATAATCGGACTATATGTATCCTTCACCCGTACCACCCCGCAGTTTGACAGCGTTCGCGACAGTCCCTCGTTATATCCGATAGGAAGAACGGCGATATCCTCATTTTGTTTCACCCGGTATGTCCCGCCATACCCCACCATATCTCCCGGAAATACATGCTTTACATGCGCAACATGGCTTATGAGCATCAATGCAGGCTGTAAATGTTTTCTCTGTTTCCTTCCTTCACTCGTATGCGCACTGAACGGACTGTATCCGTAGAGCCCAAGCCCTACCCGGGCAAGGGTAAAATACGGATCACGGACCGATTCTATACCAGCAGAAGCCGCAATATGTTTCCATGTAAACCGGTATCCAGAGTCTTCAAACAGCCCAACAATACGCTTAAATGTCGAAATCTGTTTTTTTGTGAACGTTGCCTTTTTCGGATCATCCGCCTGGGAAAGATGGGAATAGATCCCTTCTATCCTGAGATTCGGATATTTCTTCAGTGTTTGGATAAATTTACCAACTTCGTGTTCCTGAAGCCCCAACCGGCACATACCGGTATCTACCGTAATATGCACCCGTGCACCCGGCTGATATTTTGAAAGCATATGCACCGACTGGTGATCAGAAACACTGAATATAAACGGCAGACTCTTCCATACGTTATAATTAACAGGATTCGTATATCCCATGATAAAAATTGGGGTTGTGATACCGGATGTAAACAATTCATAGGCCTCGTACAGTGAATCAACACAGAGCATCGCAGGACGCAGTTCATCAAAACATTTGGCAATCTGTACGAGTCCGTGGCCGTACGCATTTGATTTCACGACCGGGGCAATACTCATTCCCGAATGAAGTGAGGAAAAATAATGGTAATTATGCAACAGGCACTCTTTTGTAACAATAATTTCATTCAGTACACGATAGCGCTGATCAGACATACAGCCATCATAGAAAGATTGAGTTATAAAGTCAAATATTGAAGCTAATATTCGTATTTAAAATAAATATCAACTATAATTGTCACTCCAGTCGTTCTGAAATAGTACGACATCTCCGGGTTTTATATACTCGCTGAATTTCTGATGAAGTGTGACCGCATCAGGATATGTAATAATTCGTGTTTTATCAAAACCCTCCGATGTAAGACCCTGCCGTATAAATGGAGTGACACTGTTGTCAACCAACAGCACCAGATCGGCTACTCGGGCTAACCGACGGCCAATATCATCATGGACGCGTTCTGATTGATCCCCCATTTCGACAAGCCCCGGTGTAATAAATAGTTTTCTCCGTTTCGTAAATGATCCCAAGACTTCAATGGCTGCAGCTACCCCGTCAGGATTTCCGTTATAGCTGTCATCAATGACAAGAATCTGTGCAGTCGTATTCACGATCGGCTGCAGTCGATGCGCAGCAGGTGAAATTCTTTCAAGTGCTTCCAGACTATCTTTGCCCCCTATACCTAATCTATTCCCGATAAGATATGCTGCCATGCACGTACCGGTTGCATATTGCGGAAGTAATTTTGACTTGATATGCATTATTTTTTTCATCTTTTCGTACATATCCCATGTAGATCCGGTGCCGTCCTGATTTACCCGGAAATTGCGTATCGATACAGGACTTTTATCATCACGTGACGAACAGTACCATACGTGTGCAACAGATGGTGTATGTGACGCTGTATACTGTTTCACCCGCACATCTGACGCATTCAGTACGAGAAATCCTTCCGGATTCACATTCTCTGCAAGCTCAAATATTGCGTCAGCCGTATTTTCAATAGTACCCATCCGCTCCAAATGTGCTTCATTGATGCCTGTGATAATTCCGATAGTAGGTTGTACAAACTGAGCCAATTGGCGGATATCTCCTTTTTGATATTCGCCAAGCTCTACCACAAGAAACTGTGTCCGGTTATTCAGATCGTGAAGTATAAGCCGTGCAATACCCAAGGGCGTATTCACATTTTCCGGAGTCTTGAGTACTGTATATTTTGTAGATAAGACAGCAGACACAGCTTCTTTCATGAGTGTTTTCCCGTAACTGCCGGCTATTGCAATAACTTTTACTTCCGGATACATACAAAGAGTGCGTTTTGCTTTGGAAATAATGACTGTTTTTACTAACAGATCAAACGGATAAAACGCAGACGAAGCTAAAACCAAAAATATAAAATGGACGTAACAAAAAAGTATGACTGCTACAAGGAATAAAGGTGTCCATCCGGAAACTCCTGCCAATACATATGCGCTCAAAATATGAAAAAGAACTGAGACTCCTGAAATAATACGCATTTTTGCCGTATACACAAGCGGCTTGCGGAAAACTGTTGGCACCCTGCCCCGTTTCTTAAAAACGGTCCGTAAATACCGCGGCACATCATATTCTTCCTGCTGCAGCAAGAGCAGATGAAACTTTACATGAGCAACTGGATCAATAGATATATTCATATATCCTCCAGAAACTTCTGCATATCTTGAAGTATCTTCTCTTTTTGATCAAGAAAACTGAAATGTCCTGAATTTTTATAGACAACCAATCGAGCGTGCTGTATTTTTTTTTGCAATAGAGTTCCGTCAGAGAGCGGAGTTTCCTGATCCCGATCACCCCACAAAAGTAAACTCTTCTGCCGGATCTCCGGCAGAATCGGTGTTAAATCCTCATTCACCACCCGTGCATAAATGTTACGCATGGCGGGTGTTGCATCCAGATAATCCTGTGAACCTAACAGTGAATACATTTGCTGCCGTAATCCCCTCAAAAAAGAAACGCGGAATATCGGACTCATTGAATGTGCAACTGTCTGTATTATGGTTTTTTTCAGTGAAGACGGACGCACACCGGCACTACTGATCAAAATAAGCGCCCGAATTGTTTTTGGGGCAATAGAAGCTATTTTCAATGCAATACTCCCCCCGAACGAATGACCAACACATACGACAGAGTCTATGTCGAGTTTTGTGAGAACATTCAAGACGCATGATGCGTATTCCCCGACACCCCATCCGGCGTTCGGCTGTTCGCTTTTTCCGAAACCCGGCAGATCAATAAAAACTGTATGAAACCCGGGAAAAGCATGAGTAAAAACCGGCATCCAGATGGCGCTTGAACTTCCCCATCCGTGAAGAAATACCAATGTGGGCTTCTTCGATCCTGTTTGAGATGTCCAATATGTGATGAGGATTCCGCCAATGATGAGTTTTTTTTCAAACAGATTTCCCATGCAGCGGATATTGTATCAAATCATCCTGCCAAGAGTTGCTCCATCCTCTCTTCAATCTCATATGCTCTCTTTCGGTTGGCTCCGAAAATAATGTATCCGAGATTTCCGAATGCGAGAAGATTTTCCGATACAACCACGACCCCTTCTTTCGAATTTCGGTCAAATAACACGGGTCGAAGCTGTTGTTCCAGATCAACAAAAGTCGGTCGGTATCCATCAGGCAATGGATATAGATTGTTTGACAGCACAAATACGCGGTTCATAAAATCCTTGCCGAACAACGCTTCAGAGGTATGATACACGTGCGTTCCTCCGGTTCTTCGAACATTAGACTCATTCACATACAGTTTGCCGTTTTTACCGGCAGTATAATCCACGTCAAAATACCCTCTGTAGCCGGCCCCGGCAAACCGTTCGGCGATATAAAACCCCGTATCCATCATCTGAGTGGCCTGTTTATCAGGGATCACGTCTTCGTGTATCTCTACCCCTTTAAACACCCCAGCTTTCGTCACCCGAAGACTGCAGTAATACAGAAAATTTATCTGGCCGCTTTTGGTGATTTTAAATTCCACATTGGGAAATCCGCCGCCGATCGTCGTCCCGGAAACCACATAATCTTCAATTACAATCGGAAATTTTGCCCAATACGTGTCTTTTCTGAGTGCATTTAGGATGAGTTTTTGGCAGGTATGATAGTCCCGCGACATTTCATCCGGACGGAATATCAAAACCCCTGCGCCAGAATGCCCCTTGTTGGTTTTGAGAACTACACCGTTATTTTTCACATACATTTTTGCCCCAATACGCGCAGCGTCTACAATATTTGCCACAATCAATCCGTCGGGCATAATAAAATCCGGCTCCAGAGCCCGGGATTGCTGTGACAGCTGGCGGATACCGGATTTTGACCCGTAAAAATTCACTGTCCATGCGTCTTCTTCCTCCGGGGATTCGGGGGTATACACACTGATACCAAGCGACCGGATATATCCGACAAGTTCCAGAAACTGAAACGATGTGGTATATGCTACCATGGTCAATCGTTTGGATGAATTCGCTGCCAAAATAATCTTATCAATAATTGTTTTATCTTTGATAATATCGCGGCAAATTTCCCCACTATGGGTATGGGATACTGCAATATCAAAATTTCTCGTTCCAAACAGACTTCTGTAATATGTTTCAAACTCTCCGCTCACGGCTTTTGGAGTAATAAACAGGACATGTTCTTCACCGGCCATGGTAAATAGGTCGCGGTCAGACAGACGGGCATTTTCCTCGATCTCGTACTCACGCTCCCGCGGATCACTCATGGCACCGATAAATGACCACACGTCTTCGGAGAGGTTGGAAATGTAAACAATGGATTCAGGGTGCTTCTTCCCGCCCCCAGGCTCTTCAGTATTATTCATGCAGTTTCTCTATGATACACAAATATATTCTTTTCAGAGAATATTGCAAGAGGGAGAATTATAATCTGGCTCTTTGTGCTATCTCTGCCTCAACAAGTTCCTTGGATCGGCCGAATTTGAGGCGTGAAAGCTGGATAATAGCAGACCCGATTTTCTTGTTTTTCCCTGCCATGACGACACTCATATCTTTGGTCAAATCAAGAGAAAACGGTTTCACCGGTTCGTTGTGGACCGTTGTTTTGATATAAGCATTGTATTTATCGATATTCACAAGATCCACTTCGTTAAACGTAGGGGAAAACTCATGCTGCAGGTAATTGGCATCCGTCACGCCTACCCTGAATGACACGACAGTCCCGACGTTGCCGAACACCGCATTTTTCACCTCTTCTTCCATCTGACCGATGAACTGGTTGGCAACCACAAGGTTCAATCTGTATTTACGGGCCTCTGATAATATCTGGGCAAAATCAGGGGTAGCAAAATTCTGGAACTCGTCAACGTACAGGTAAAAATCCCGGCGGGTAGATTCCGCCATATCCTGACGACTCATAGCCGAAATGAGGATTCTGGGAACCAGAATAAGTCCCAGGAAGTTAGAATTCTCTTCCCCAATCTTCCCTTTGGCAAGATTGATGAGGAGTATTTTCCCCTCATCCATAACTTTTCTGAAATCAAAAGCGCTTTTGGACTGGCCGATGATATTGCGCATGAGCTTATTGGTCACAAACCGCCCGAACTTGGACACGATATAATCGAGAACCTCGGACTTATGAAAATCAGACGTCTGGGCAATCTGATCGGTCCAGTATCTGCGAATAATCGGGTCCGATACTTTCGGCAAAAGCTCCTGCACAAACGTGCTGTCAGTCAAAACCCGCACGACCTCAATAAACGTATTTCCCGGCTCACTCATGACCGTGAGCATGGCATTCCTGACCGCATGCTCAAACCGCGGACCGATGATGCCGGTTTTCTGGGGATCATACAGCTTGTACATAAGCCCCACGATTGATGTCACGACAAAATGTTTCTGGTCTTCTGTTTTTACCTCAAGCATGTTAAGACCCATCGGGCGATCCGCGTCAGATGGATCAAAATAAATCACATCTTCTGCCCGCTCCGGCGGCATACGCTCAAGAATGCCTTCAATAAGGTCTCCGTGCGGATCCACAACAGCAATCCCTTTTCCACTTCTTATATCCTGAATGACACATTCCTCTAACAATTGTGATTTCCCTACACCGGTTTTTCCGATAATGTACATATGACGCCGTCTATCCTCGTCCCCAACGAAAATTTTACGCTCCACTCCCCGATACCGTGAAACACCTAAAAACAAACCTGATTCCGGAATCTGGCTGGGAGCAGGCGCCCGTTTGGCATTGAGCCAAAAAATATGTGCCGTCTCTATTGATTTGTTTGGCAGATGAAAAATCGTAGCTAATTCCTCACTGTTGAAAATGCAATATTGTTTAAATAGTGGAGGCGACCAGATAGGAAAAAATCTGTAAATAAAATCGCGCATGAAAAAGTATTTGATCGGAACTTTAATTTTTGTGAAATAGTTATGATCACTGGCAAATTGACCGAAGGCTGTCACCATATTTTCCAGATGCATGTTTGCCATTTCTTTCGTTTGGCTTGATACGACAATCCGGACAATTGCCTGATATCCGAGTTTTGCAATTTTCTGCTCAACCGCTTCCAGTGTTTTAGGGTCAACCGAAAAACTCGCTTTTTCCGGGTTTGCCTCATTTTTCTTGGTTTTGGATATATACGAATGGCCGTTGTATGCCCATTTATGGTTTGCCGGTTTTACCAAGAGTTGTACAGCCACACCTTCATCACCCTGCATTTTTGCCATAACAGAAGTTATAAGCGATAAGGAATCTGTGGGAAGATCACGGTAGATTCGCATAGGCATATAGTCCGTATTTTTAAGAACGAGTCCTGCAAAAGCGACTTTTCCGTTCTGGGAAAAAATATTGTATTCGTCAACTTCACGGATATCTGCCCCAGGATACGCACCGTGGATTTGTTTTTCCACAAGATCTTTCAGCTTATGCGGGACGGATACATAAAACCGGATATCTTCACGTTTTGCAACGATTTCAAAAGACAAATGATGGCCGGGAGATAAAAACGACCAAAATCCCGGGTGATGAATGCTATGAAGTGCCGCAAACAGCTGTTCAGCCGCGTCAATTTTTATTTCATTGTCGCGGGGCACCGCCACCTGAAGGAGTGAATATTCCAAAGATTCTGTTTCACGGTTCCGGTATTTCCAAACGAGGAATATCACATAGAATACGAGAAATATTACAAGGAGTGTCAGTATCACTGCAGCAAACACCACCCCGAACATACCGAGCTTCAGAAGAATCTGTGTCTGAAGATCACCTGATTGGGTTATCATATTCATACAAATTATGGTTTCTTGTTCGCGATTGCCAGAAGCTTCTTTCGGCACCATTCAGCTAACCAACGAAGTGAATCGCCGACACTGCTTTTTAAACCTTCGACAATTTGCGTATCTGTGAGTGGCAGCTGGATACTCTTTCCGGTCCCGAGCTGTACGTTGTCTCCTGCCGGTTTCACCCCGACACGCTCCAGATTCTTGGGAATCTTTACGGATTGTGGTACGGCTTTCACACCAACCCGTTCAATTTCTTTGGGTAATTCTATCTCAATCCGTGACTCCTCAGGTTTTACAATTTCACCGAAAGACGGACCGATTGACCCAATGATCTCCTTTGACGGACCGGATACTGCTCCCGGTGGGGTTTCGGGCTTTTTTGGTTTCGTTTCATCCGGTTTGGACTGCACTCCAACCGGTTGCGGTGTTGTGGTAACCGGGATAGTGGACAGGTCGTCACTCATATACTCCCTATTTTATACCAAATACGGGTGAAGTAATACTCCCGTTAAGCCTGCCAGATACTCTCTCTCAAACCAGATTTCTTATTTATAAACCGTGCAAGTATAAATAATGCGTCAGAAAGTCTATTTAAATACATGATTATCCGTCTATCTGCATGAATTTTTACCGCCTGTCTCTCGACGCGGCGCGCAATGCTTCGGGCAATATGAAGTCTCGATCCGGCAACTGACCCTCCAGGGAGAATAAAATTTGTCAGTTCCGGAAGTTTTTTATCAAGAGAATCGATCAGTTTTTCCATCTCTCCCACCCGCTTTTCAAGATGAGTTATGTCCCCTTTCCACCCGGCAAGCGTTGATCCGATGGAAAAGAGATCCGACTGGACGATGGTTAAAAACTTGTTCAATTTTTTATCCGTGAGGGATGTCAGAATATATCCGAGCCAGCTGTTAAGCTCGTCAATGGAACCATATACCTCAACAAGTTCGTGACATTTGAGTACCCGTTTCCCTCCGAAAAGCGCCGTCGTCCCATCATCACCGGTTTTAGTATAAATTCTCATTAGCACTCAGAGTACCCGCAGCTGTAGCATTTCTTGCAGGACTCTTCAAACACCAGGCTTCCTTCGCCGCAGGACGGGCACAAGTCCACCGTTACCATCCGCTGTTGCGCAACAGCAGCAGAATACGCCTGAGGATCCGCAGGCTGTTCAAGATCATTTTCCTCACGGTGATCAGTATCGATCGGTACATGGACTGATGCAGTCAGGTGTCCGTTTCCGTTGCCTGCAGTATCATGTACCTGTTTCGCATCAGTATCGCTCAAATGGTGTTTGGCAAAAAATCCGAAGTGCCTGTCTATCACCTTGGCAATTGCGTCAGGCAATGATCTGATCCGATTTTCTCCGAATCCCAAAGACCGTGCCCCTCCAATCCCCACAAGCTCTGCTGCCACTTTATGCGCACGCTCCATAGGAGAAATAGGAGATGCAATCCGGAATATAAGAGACGTGAGTCGTCCGATAGCCTCAGCCATCGCTGTCACATCGCTTCCGGCTTTACCCACATTAATAAACATCTCCAAAGGCTGTCTGCCGCCGTTGGTATTGAGCGTCACATACGCCTGTCCAACTGGTGTTTCCACCTGATAGGTGGACCCATGTACCACCATCGGCCGCGGCTTCACCTCCGGTACGGCAGGTACCGGAGATGCGGCAGGCACGCTTTCTTCTTTTTTCTTTTTTTCTTCCTCACTGTCTGTGCGGGTCAGAACTCCTGCACGGGATCCTTCCCTCATATAAGCAATACCTTTGCACCCTTCATCATACGCGAGCGTATAGAGCCTTTTTACATCCTCTACGGTATGCGTCGAGGGAGCATTCACAGTTTTGCTGATTGATGCATCCACATATTTCTGGATTGTTGCCTGCACCATCACGTGATCCTCGGGTGTCAGATCATTGGCAGAGACAAAATAATCCGGCCTGTCTGCTTTTGTGGGATCTCTCCCTTCTTTCTCTTTAAATTCCTCATACCATGCTTCATATAACGGATGCCGGAGAATATGCTCACCAAGCCTATCACGCCTGATAAATTCAAATTCATACACCGGCTCTATTCCACTTGAAACACCAGAGAGAAGCGATGTGGAACCGGTAGGGGCCTGTTGTAAAATAAGACTGTTGCGGATGCCGTTTTTACGGATTTTTGTCCGGATTGCCTCCGGCAACTGTTTTATTAAATATGCCTCAAGATACAATTTTTTGTCGAATTTTGGGAATGATCCTTTTTCTGCCGCAATGTCTGCGGATGCCTCATATGCCGCATCCCTGATCGTACGGTAAATTTTATCGATCACGGGAAGACTTTCTTTGGATCCGTACCGAAGTTTCATCTTGATGAGCGCGTCCCCAAGACCCATCGTTCCAAGCCCGATCCTTCTCTCTCCTTCCTGCTGCACTTTTTTAATCTCGTCAAAAATATAATTATCCGCATCAATCACGTCATCCTGGAACCGAACACCGGTTTTGGCAATTTCGGCAAGCCGTTCATAATCCATTTTCCCTGTCTCATCCACGAGTGCCGCAAGATTGATGGAACAGAGATTGCACACCCCCCAACTCGGCAATCCCTCTTCACCGCATGGATTTACACAGTTTACATGCTCCCAGTAATAATTATTGAAACGTTTATTGTACCGCTCCATGAAAACGACACCCGGCTCGGCGCTTTTCCAGGCCGCTGTGGCAATCAAATCCCACAGTGCACGAGCTTTGATGGTTTTGACAACAACCGGTTTTTTACCCAACGCCAGCCAGTTTGGCATATATCCATCCCACTTCTCATCGTAGTCGGGATCGTTTTTATCGGGAAATACCAAATCCCAATCTCCGTCTTTCTTGACCGCCTCCATAAATGAATCGGATACGCACACGGAAAGATTTGCGCCATTTATCCGTGTCAGATCCTGTTTCACGGTAATAAATTCCTCAATATCCGGATGCCAATCCCACAGCATGAGCATGAGCGCCCCGCGGCGCGACCCCCCCTGCTGGATAATATCTTTTGTTGCCACGGAAAAAAGTTCTGCCCAATTGCACGGGCCTGATGAGAATCCATTCACTTTAGTCACCCGCGCGCCACGTGGGCGAAGCGAGGACAAATTAATACCCACTCCCCCACCGCGGGACATGATTTCCACCATCTGTGTCAATGTTTTGAGAATACCGCCGCGGGAATCATGGGGACTGGGAATCACAAAACAGTTATAGTACGTGACTTTATATCCTGTACCGGCACCGGAAAGAATCCGTCCGCCCGGAACAAATGTAAAATCCTGCATCGCACTATAAAATGTATCTTCCCAAACTTTTTGGACTTTTTTATCCTCTACCGTTGCAATTGCATGCGATACACGTTTCCATGTTTCCTGTGGAGACTGCTCAACCGGTTTTCCGGTTTCATCCTTGAGGGCATATCTGTCTAAAAATACTGTTTTTCTTAGTCCGGTCAGTTCCATAAACATTTCCTTTAATAAAAAATTATAAAAGTTTTTTCAGTTCTTTTTCAAAATCCTCCGCATCCACAAACCGTTTAAAAACACTTGCAAACCGTATATAGGCAACTTTATCCAGTTTTTTCAGCCGTTTGGCAACCAGTTCACCGATTTTCTTACTCACTATCTCTGTCGTCTCTCCGCCAATGAGTTCCCGCTCAACCTTGTCTACAATATCCTGTACATTTTCTGCAGTGATAGACGATTTGCCGCTTGCCCGCCAGATCCCCCGATACAACTTATCCCGGTCAAAAGGCTCTCTTCGTCCATCCTGTTTAATAACTGTTAATGGTATAGTTTCAACCCGTTCATAGGTTGTAAACCGCTTATCACATTTCTGGCACCCTCTTCGCCTTCGTGTTACTGATAAATCTTCACTGTCCCGTGTTTCGATAACGTCGGTATTTTCATGACTACAGTACGGACACTTCATAAATGAAAAGGACACTATCAGTGGTGTCCACGTTTATCCTAAGGCACTATATATTGGGTGTCAACTGGCACGATATATATCAAAAATACTCAATGTTTTTTCTTAGCTTCACACCCGGCGCAACGTGGGAATTCTTCGGAATAAAATACACAAAGCATTAATTTCAGATACTTAAATAATACAAAGTGTATTCAATTAAATGATTCTATCTCACGGATGAGAAGCAAATCTTTTTTTAAAAATGTTTCAATGTCAGACTTTTCGATACCAGATTGACAGGCAAGGTCAGAAAAAATCTCATCGCGCTTTTTTGAGGAAAGAAGTAATGTATCTTTCAAATTTAGCGGGAATGCCTTACCCGAAGACCTGATATCTGCAAGATGAACGAGTGCCTGCTGTGCATTTTCTAACGAGAACCGAATAGAATCGACAATATACGTACTCCCAGCACCTTTTTCCTGTAAACGACTTGCCATGACAATAAATTTATCCGCCTGTAATATATGAAACTCTATTTGTTTATCAGGTTTAGTAATCAATACCTCCAGAATCCGGTCCCGGAGCATTTTTATCGCATACAATGGATGATCGGGTAAGATACCCGGTTCTGGAAGAGGGTAATCGATAGGAGCTTCACGGCTTGAGGGCGAGCAGTCAATACTATTCTGTTCAGTTTGTGTATCCAACGCAAAAACCGGTGCGGAAATTACGGCAAAAAAACATATCAGGATAATCAAAATAGATCGTCTCATATCACACTACAGGCAAACTATTATACCATCAAACCCATCCGAATTCTGAGTAGATTTTGCCGGAATGGGCGTGGCCGATTGCCGAACGGATGTAGGGAATCGTGTTCACCGGTAAACGGTCCAATGGAAACCATGAGAGATCATCACATTTTGCAGGTTCCATATTTTTAACGACCCCGGATGCAATTCGTGCAGTAAAAAAATAATCGACACGGATGTCCTCCTGTTTCCTGTGCATGACATGAACGAGTGTTATTGATGCCGGATCAAGATCGACGCCGATTTCCTCGTTCACTTCGCGAAGAAGGCACTGTATCAGTGTTTCTCCATCCTCCACATGCCCTGCCGGCACACTGTACTTTCCGTCTTCATACCCCGTATTGAACCGCCGTGATAAAAGAATCGAATTTTTGTCAAAAAGAAAAAGATACGAAGAACCGATCATGGTAAACCGTTTGGTCATTTTTTGCCGTTCTTAAAATACCCGAGTGCCTGAAGAACAACATCCATAGTTTCAACAGGACCGTGGGAGTATGTGTTAATCACCAGATCATAGTGCTTCGGATCCCAGAAATCTTCTTTGGGTACCCGATACATGCGGCACCATTTGGAAAGATTCGAGTTTTCCCGGTCAAACAGGTGATTTTTTGCCTCCTCAACCGTCAGATTGTCGCGATTTACCACCCGGTCCACCAGTAATGCGTCGTCACACATCAAAAGCACTTTGAGAACATGCTTCAACCCCCGCATATTCCACCCGGCTAACCAGGATTCAACTGCTACATGGGTATCAGGATCTGACAACTTCTCGCGCAACGCCAAATCAATCTTGTGATCAACCTCTTCACTCACATCCTTGGCATAATGATGCGTCACATCGTCTATTTCATGTTTTCCAGACTCTATGGCAAACTTCCTGGACCAGTCGCCTCCTGAAAATGTCTCCCACCCAAGGGGCTCCAGATACGACTTCAGATTTTTGAGGAGTGTCGAACGTCCGGCACCGGGCTTCCCTGAAATGGCAATAGAGGAATATTTGAGCTTTTTAGGGGTATCCATAGGATAATTATAGGCATCCATTGACTTTCGTCAAGGGTTATACATAATAGAAATCATGAAAATTTCCTACCTCCCTCTTGCCTGGAACGAATACCATCAAACGGCACAAAAACTGGCTGCAACAATTTTAAGCCACGGCAAAACATACGACGAAATCGTAGCCATTTCGCGTGGAGGACTGACACTTGGACACCTTCTGTCCGATTTCATGCTTCTGCCGGTTGCCACATTCACAATCCAAAGCTATCAAAATATCCAGGCACACGGAAAACCGGAAATTACAGAAACGCTTGGAACTTCCATAATATTAAAAAATATTCTTCTAGTGGATGACGTATCCGATTCAGGAAAAACATTTATCCGCGGTATCGAATATCTGAAAGATTTACGCCCTGCATCAATAACAACGGTCTCCATGTTTTATAAACCCCATTCATCTTTTCTCCCGGATTTCTATGCGAAACAAACAAAAAAATGGATCCTTTTTCCCTATGAACCCACGGAAATGATAAGTCTTATCAGTGCAAACTTGACCAAAGAGAAAAAAACCAAACCGGAGATACAGGATTTTCTCCTGTCACTCGGGTATACGCCATCCCAGATCGCATTTGTCCGTAAATATCATCTTGCCCAAACAATACAGTAATGGAAGATTTTCCAGATATTCCTGTTGTTGATCCCAAAACTACACTTGAAATGATCTCTGCATCTTCCTATTCCCGTGCGCAGAAACTTCTTGCCGCATCCATTGTCACCCAATCCCGGATCGTCCCCTTCAAATATCCAAAAAGCACAAAAATGCTCCTCAACCTTGATGTTTCCCATTTCTTAACCCATAAGATAAATACAAAACTGATCGGAGCTATCGGGGAGGAACTGGCATCTGCCGTCTCCCTCTCTACCCCCGACATCGTGATCACCGCCCCCTCATCCGGCAATTTTCTGGCCCTTGCAACCGCCACATTCCTGCCTGGTATTCCGGATGTCATTTATGCACCCAAAGGCACACCACACACACAGAATCTTGCATATCAGATTAAAAGCCATTCATTCACCTTCGGCAAACGGGTAAAATTGTCTGTTGCGGCAGACTGTCTTCCAAAAAACGCAAAAGTTGCCATCTGTGACGATTTTCTTGATACGGGAAGAACAACGATGGAGCTCATGGATATCGTCAGACAGGCAGGAGCCCAAACAATCTGCGCATTTTACGTGATCGAAAAACCGTTCAACGGCCGGCAGAATCTCATTTCACTTGGCGTTCCTGATGAAGCGATCATATCGCTCGTTAAAATCGATGCCCTGCGGGAAGGCAAAATCAAACTCGCCGGATTCAACGTCTGGTTCCAACTCCTCAGACAATAATTTGTTTATTGGAAATTGGTTTATTGGATTATTTGATTGAGTATCCCCCGTCCACAACCAGTATTTCGCCGGTAATGTAGCTTGCGTCATCGGAGGCAAGAAATAATATAGGTTTTGCCAATTCTTCCGGCTCGGCAATCCGGCCCAAAGGCGTATCCTTGCGGAAGACTTCAATCAGCTGATCACCTGTTCCGCGCGTCATATCCGTCATGACATTTGATGGGGCAATTGCATTGACTCTCACTTTCGGTGCAAGCTCTTTAGCTAACGATTTTGTCATGGTAATGAGCCCGCCTTTAGCCGAGGTATAGGCAAGGACCGCAGCTGCCCCGATAAATCCGTAGACTGACACGATATTGATAATTGACCCCCGTCCGGCATCAAGCATAACCGGTGCCACTTCCCGTGACATGAGCCACGCACTGGTCAGGTTTGTATCAATAGTCTTATGCCATGTGGCCACATCAGTTTTCCAGTCACCAGGCCTGAATATTTCCCCTGCGTTGTTGACCAGAATATCGATATGTCCAAACCGGTTAATCGTCTCATTAACCATCCTTTTTACGTCCTCTTCTTTTGACACATCAGCGCATACCACCATACACCGGTCTTCTCCGATTTCACGAGCCGTATCGCGGGCATTCTCCTCATCGGTCTTGTAATTGATGACGACTTTGGCACCTTCCTGCGCAAAAAGAACAGCCGTTGCCTTCCCGATCCCCCGGCTTGACCCCGTAATCACCGCCACTTTCCCGTCGAGCTTCATATACTACTCCTCAATGTAAATAGTATCACACTGTCACAATATACAGTTCAATTGATCGAACAATTGAACTATATAACTTCCCTTCTTTTTCTGTTTCTATATAGCGTTTTTCCAACGGATGATTTCACAAGAAATCTGTTGCTTCCAGGTGCAGCCGGCGGAATCAACTTTAATAAAAACTCTTCAATGGAATCACCCTTTTGGGCAGAATCGCGCTTTTTTTCAATGTGTTCTACCGCCTTCTTATACCCTACTGCTCCTGATTGCAGCTGATGGTGAACACCTGCGATGGTAGCCTTGGAAACTTTCAGTTTGTCATCGATGATTTCGAACGTATATCCTCGCGAAATCAATACTGCTATAGCCAGCCGTTTAGCAATCATGATCTGTTCTGTTGAAGAAAGAATACTGTCAACAAACTCCCTCACGGATTCACGGTTGTTGAGTGCTGCAAGATAATCCCACAGAATATCACACAGATATTGTTCGATGTCTTTGTGAAGATACCTGTTCGAAATCCTCGGCATACCATTTTCAGTATACTATGGTTCAATTGATCGAACACCTGCCTGCCGGCAGGCAGGATTGAACTATTTAGCCTCGCAGATATATTTTAGTTGTGCCAGATCTTGAAATCCTTCATCCCCATACTCACGCCCGAGGCCGCTTAATTTATACCCTCCCATCGGGGCAAATGGTTTATATGCTAAAACCATATTTACAGATATTCCACCAGCCTTAAGACTTCGCGCTA
This sequence comes from Patescibacteria group bacterium, assembly GCA_041753515.1. Taxonomy (GTDB): domain Bacteria; phylum Patescibacteriota; class Microgenomatia; order UBA10105; family UBA927; genus JBGSUE01. The sequence goes on along the minus strand of JBGSUE010000029.1, from coordinate 8,952 downwards.
CACGATTTGCCCTTGCAGCATCTTTAGTGAACACAAGTCCAGAGAGTCCATACACAGTGTTATTTGCCAACCGGATTGCTTCCTCTTCTGATTCAAACGGCATGACAGGCAACACTGGACCGAATGTTTCTTCGCTCATCACACGCATCGATCTTGTTACGTCCGTAAGAATGGTTGGCGGATAAAAATACCCTTTTCCATCCGGCACATTTCCTCCAAGAAGAATTTGAGCCCCTTTCTTTTTTGCATCCTCCACCTGTCCGGCAAGCGCATTGAGCTGTTTTTCCGAAACCATCGGCCCAAGTTTCACTTTTTGTACCCTCTCAGTAAGTTTTTTCACAAACACATCAAAGATAGACTTCTCGACATAGAGCCTTTTCAATGCATTACATACCTGTCCGGCATTGAAAAACCGGGCATTGACAACCGTATCGACAGTTTTCTCCAAATCGCAGTCGGCAAAAACAATGCCGGGGCTTGAACCGCCAAGTTCAAGCATACAGGGAATAAATTTCTCTGCGCATTTTTTATACAAAAATTGCCCCACTTTTGTACTCCCCGTGAACCATAAAAGATCAATATCAGAATCAACGAGTGCTGCTCCGACCGTGCTGTCTCCCACAATGCATTGCAACACTCCCTCTGGCAATCCTGCCTGATTAAAAAGGTCTACAAACAGTTTTTGTGAGAGTGTCGTGTATTCACTGGGTTTGAAAATCACCGTATTGCCGGCCAGAAGCTGGGCTGTAATCCCGGTTGATGCCATGGTCACCGGAAAATTCCACGGGGCAATGGAGGCACACACTCCGTATGGTTCCCACACAGTTTTATAGATAGTTTTTTCGTCTTCACGCAGCACTTTTTCCCCAAGCACACGTTCAACGTTATCACAGTACCAATCGATAAATTCCAGCTCCCATTCGATCTCTTCCCGTGATTCGCTGATCGGCTTCCCCATCTCTTTCGTTATGAGTTGGGATAGCTTCTCCTGGTTTTCAACAAGCAGTTTCCTAAATTTCCGTACGATTGCGGCCCTATCGGAAAATGAGGTATCCTTCCACGCATTAAGCGCAGCGTGGGCTTTTTCAACTGCTTTCTGAATATCTTCAGGTGTCGACACTACACTCTCCCCTACTTTTTCTCCATTTGCAGGATTGTAAGAAATCAATATTGCCATATCTGCCTCCTTTATGCATTCTGAGAAATTACTTTTATTTGACACAACTCCTGAAATCCGAACGTCCCATGTTCTCTCCCCATACCAGATGATTTATATCCGCCGAACGGATTGTACGGTCTGAAATGCCCTACCCCGTTCACGTCTACATTGCCGGCTTGTATCTCACGAGCAATACGCGCTGCTTTTTTCATATCTTTTGTAAACACCTGGGATCCCAATCCGTACACCGTATCATTGGCCATCTGTATTGCCTCTTCTTCCGTGTCAAATGAAACAACGGATAACACGGGACCGAATACTTCCTCTTTCCACACCCGCATGGAAGGCATAATATTTGTCAAAATCGTTGCCGGATAATATGCTCCCCGCAAATCCTTTGTAACCGGCTGGCCTTGTATCATTGTTGCTCCCTGTTTTATGGCATCATCCACCTGATTCTCCAGAAGTTCCAGCTGTTTTTTCGAAACAAGCGGCCCGAGTTCTGTCGACGGATCATCCGGTACTCCCGGTTTGATTTTTTTGATTCTGGCACTCAATTTTTCCACTACTTCATCGTACATGCTTTTCTGAACGATCAGCCGCTTATCTGCATCGCATGCCTGTCCTCCATATCCATACCGCTTGAAAATTATGTTTTCAATCAGACCGTCAATATCTGCATCATCAAATATGATTGCGGGGTTTGATCCGCCAAGCTCCAGAATTGCCTTGATGAATTTATCCGCAGCAATGCGATACAGTTTCTTTCCAACTTCAGTACTTCCGGTAAACCAGATGAGGTCTATATTTTGATTCACGAGATATTCCCCTACATCTCCTGCGCCGTGAACTGCAGAAAATACACCCTTCGGCAATCCCGTTTCTTCCATAATGTCCGCAAGCAATTTGCCTGTTATAATACATTCTTCGGACGCTTTGTGAACAACCGTATTTCCTGCAAGAAGATTGGGCACTACTCCCCAAAGAAAAAGATCAAACGGAAGATTCCAGGGGGTAATGACGGCAGCAACTCCGGTTGGTTCAAAATGAACGGTATGGACTGATATGTTATCTTTTCCTGTTATCTTCAGCGCAAGACTTTCTTCTGCGTGATCCAGAAACCATTCAAAATATCCCCAGTCCCATGTAATCTCTCCACGGCATTCCGTAATGGGTGTCCCGACTTCTTTTGTAATGATGTCTGAAATCTCTGATTCATGCTTTTTAAATACTGAATACACATTTCGCATGAAAGATACTCTCTTTGCCACACCAAGCCTACGCCAATCATCTTTTGCCTTTTGTGCCAACATCACCTTCTGCCGGACCTCATCATGAGAACTCGCTGTCATTTCACCGATCGGTTCATAATTTTTTCCGGGATTTGTTGAAATAATTGTTGCCATACTACTCCAATTCTTTTTTCAACCATCTGTAATAATCATCAAATACATGTGCCACAGGAAATGCGATAATACATGGCGTTTTGTCGCTATGCAATTTCCGTACTTCTGCTTCAATATCATTATATTTTGACTCCAAAGTTTTTATCAGAAGCACTGATCCGTTTACTCTTTCAACTTCTCCGGTTTTCGGTGGCCAGAATGCTGCGGAATACGTTTGAAGAATTATGTTATAACACGGAGTCAATCGTTTTGCTAATACAACTTCCCCTATTTTCTTTGCCTCGTTTTCATTAACACAGGTAATATAAACCAAAATCATGTCTGTCATATTTTATACTACTGGAACTTTGTTTTCTTTGAACCATTCTACCATAAGAATATACTCTGCCTTAGTAGACCTCATTATGTGAACCAATATTAAGAAATAGCGCATCGTTTTTCCTCCAATGAACAATTATTCGCATGCTCATATCAACTGAAATTGAATAGTTATGCGAAATTTGAATTTTATGAAGTCGTAAAGACGGGTAGCTTGGGTCCACCGAAAACAATTTAATTGTTTTCTTAATCTTTCTGTTTAGTTTTGGGTTTGTTCTTTCAATTTCCAATAGTTTTTTTTCAAATTTTTCAGAAAAATAAATATTCATCCATTATATATTACTATTTTTCATGGTTCGGAGTTTTAATTTTCTAAAATACGCATCAAGTTCTGCATCTGACTTAATGATCGTACCCTTTCCTTCTCTCTTTTCTTTTTTTGCCTCTTCCGCCCAAACATTATATTTAATTGCGGCAAGATGTTCTCTCATTGCCGTTCTGACAAAATCGCTAAAAGAAGAATACAGACCAAGCCCAACTGCATTCTCTGCTTGAGATTTTAATGTGGTAGGTAAAGAAATGTTTATTGTTGCCATATGTATGAATATTAGCAAAAACTATACAAAATTACAAGGTATCTTCAAACCACTGTACGACTTTTTTCAAAAATACCTGCCTTGTTTGGGGCGGGACGTCAATGATACCGTGGTCCCCGCCGTCAATGAGCAGAAATTTTTTAATAGTTGACGGAATGATGGAAAAAACATCTTCAGCTTCCGTACATGAAATTTTTGGATCTGCAGTTCCGTGAATCATGCATACTGGCTGTGTTAGCTTCTTTAATTGACCAGTCATATCACACGCTTTCACATCCTGCCAGAAGTTTGGCTTCAATCGAATTAAATCGCCATTGGAAAATTTCCTCCACGACATGCCGTCTTCATGCACTTCGCCATTTTTCGAAAAAAGGTTTTTCAGTGATTCATATGGATGGTATGCACCGGATACGAAACAAAACGAGGCAATATCCTGCGGCATCAGTCTGATTGTTGTTGCCACGCCGAATGACATGGCATAGATGCCAACTTTATCCTGATCGGCAAAATCCTGCTTTTTCGTCCATGTAATTACATCTTCAAGCTGAAGAGCCTGTCGCGACAAAGTCATATCCTCATAACTTCCCTCGGACTTTCCCCGCCCAGCAAATGAAAACTGCACTGCGGCAAAGCCGGCATCGCAAAGGCGTTGTGCAATTTCGTCATGGGAATTGTTTGTCTCATGCATCGAGGCACCGATTCCAGGGACCAGAATTACTACCGGATATTTTCCTGCCTCATCCGGCTTTTTTATGAGCATCTCCAACTTTTCACCGAATCTGTTTGGAATTGAAATATTCATACAAAATACGTCTTCACGATTGATGCAAATGCTTCTTTTTTGCGGAAAAACCAACAATGGTCGTCATCAACAGAAATAACTTCTAGATTTTCTATATTCATATTTGCGTCATGAACGGATCGCGGCAAAAACTCGTCTTTGAGTGCAAAATACAGTTTTGTTTGTACGGGAAATTTCTTTATGATACTTCCGGCATCCTGAACGACTATCACGATTTCTCTCAATAACCGAATAGGGGTTCGAAAGAAATGATACAGCGTATCTTTATACCAAAGAATATCCAAAGCCAGTCTTTCCCGCGGATACAGATAATACACGGTAAGTTTTGCATATCCGGCAATCAGATGAAAAAATTTATATTTGAAACGTATCGGAGCAACTGACGTACTGAACAACAGCATGCGTTTCACTTCATCCGGATATAACTGACAATACCGGGTCGCCACAAGTCCGCTTGCAGAAAAACCGATCAAAAAATATTTTTTGATGTTCAGCGAGCTGCAAAAGGTGTGAAGTGCGGTACAATAGTCATCAATTGAGTGGGGTAATCTATAATGTTTCGAAAACCCTTTATACATATCCGGAATGTACACAGTAAAATTCTTCAGCAAGCATTCCCCTACTATTCTGTATGTCATACTGGATACTCCGAGACTTGGAAGGATAATCAACGGCGGACCATGACCCCCTACAAGATAATGGATATTTGCATCCGGAATGTTAATAAAATAGTGATCCATGAAAGTTTGTTATGTATCAGACAGGATTCTGTGTTTCAATAAGTCTTTCTCGGAGAAGTTTTATTGTCAGTGATGGAAGGTTTGACACAATCGGACGGACGTCTTGCGGCAGAAATTGTCCAAGATCACGTTTCAGGTCCTCACTGTTCCACTCAGACACTGCCGTCTCAAGTTTGGAAAAATCCAATATTTCGTTATAAAAATCCAGCTTTTTCTGGATGAAATCTTTCTCAACAGGAACGTTTCTTCCTAACAGATAATATATATCATACAAATCACGGCCTTTTTTTCGAAGCATAAGCGCCCGAATTTTTTCTGAAAAAATTTCTTTCATGGAAAGATGTGCCACCGGCAATAGAACAGATAGCGGATATTCACTTTTGGGAATTGATACTTCCGGATCAAGCACAGTTTCCCGTATGGAGAAATCCAATTTTATGGTCAGTGGTTGCGAAATCCCCTCAGGAATCAGATGGAGTTTCCTGCTGAATCCGGCTGGAACCTTGATTTTTTTTACCATGATACCGGGAAATTCCTGCCCAAGCGGCACCAATGCGCGTACTATTTCACGATCAATCTGAACGGCAGACAAATCCGTGGTAAAATCCAGATCTTCGGAAAACCTGCCTGAGCCGAATATCAGCCGAAGGCACGTCCCCCCCTTAAAATACGTTTTTTTCACCATTTCCGACCGGTACAGCGCAGATAAAAAATTGAGTTGGATATATTCGCGCAGTACGGATACTTGATCTATCCGAAAACGCTTTGAAAATTGGACAATCTGGTCACCTGTGAGCATATGGCTTACTCCATGAATACTGTGAAAGCGCTTTTTTGTCTATATGCGACAAATCAAATTCAGATATATCAGGACTGCGCAATCCTTTTGACGCGAAATAGAGATAATCGATCAGCGCTTTCTCCGGTGTCGCCATCAGGTATCCGTCAGTTATTGTATATCCTGAATACAAGTTAGGTTTGATATGAAAATATGCATACGTCTGACCACTGTCAACTGTTTTAGTTTTACCTGGAGTTACCGATGTAATTATATGAGGAAATTGCGACAGGACACCATGAACATTTAAGGCTGTCTCAAGGCTTATATATGAATTCGGGTTTATTGCCTGGGCTTTTTCGAATGCTGAAAGCGGTTTTTCTGTCAATTCATACACACCATGAACGACAGTGTTGATAATATTTTTTTTCAGCATCCGCTGGATACATTCATATCTTCCCTGCCGTGACATATCTGGATACAAAAGAGCAAGGCTGTTGGGAGTGACAATTCTTCCTCCCGATGACCGAAGAGCGGAAACAACATGATGGAGTGAACTATACGTTTTCACAATCTATATAATATTATATAGATTTAAGAAACGTTGTCAAGCCCGGAAACCCACTCCACCACAATTTTCGCAAACTCGTCTTCCTGTCCTTCGTACCCATGAAGGGCATTGGGGATGATAACCGATGCATAGCGTTTTGAGAATGCATGCGAATCGAATGCTTTTTGGATTTCTTCAATCGGACGGTCTTTGTATTCGTCATTTTCGGACAAAACAACGAAAACAGGCTGTTTGATCCGAGAAAATGTCTGCAGTTTTGGTTCCTGATCCCCGTAGTTGAATACATCCTCATGGGAACCGGGGGTAGTAAGCGACAGAAGTCTGTCAGGAGAAACCGGAAAAAATCCCAAACCGTTGAGTGGTATATGTCCCCTCCCGATTTTCTGAAAAAATTTAAGGAGATATATGATGTACCATGGCTGTTTGCCATACTCTGTATATCTGTCACTGATCGGTCCGGCCAGAACAACCCCAGCCACCCGTTTGTCCTTCTGCGTCCCTGCGTAAAAACAGCATTTATTTGCTCCAGTGGAATGGCCGGCAATAATAACACTATTAAAACCCTGTTTGATTAAGAATATAATTCCGGCATCGATATCATGAACAGAATCTTCAAACACTTCCCGTCCGGCTCCACCATCCATATGCCCGAAACCCGAGTCTTTCGAAGGATCAACAGTCCGCAACCCCGCAATCATGTCGTGCCCGCGGGTATTAAAAGAAGCAAATCCGATACCGTATTTTTCCGCCCGGTTCACGATCTTTTCAAATATCAGAAGATCTCCATAGAACGTGCTCGTCAGCCCATGCACCCACAGGATTGCACTCTTTCCCTTCTTTTTCGGCTCCCAGTAAATCCCCTGATGCACAAGATGATCTTTCGTGGTAATTTCTGCAAGAAAATACTGTTTCATACAATATTTTTAAGAATTTCAAACACAAATGGTTTGGCTGTGTTTTGATCTGTTAGCTCATCTTTAGTCATGAAACGGGCTGCGACGATGTCATCGCCGTTTCCGTTCTCCTTCAGAGTGCCATGCACCGATTCTATGCGGTACACAAACCGAAGGCTATGCCACCCCTCATCCCTGTCCTCTGCATAAAAGTAATCTTCCGTGAACCGCAGGAGTGTTCCGACGGTAATTGTTAAGCCCGTTTCTTCCAGATACTCGCGTTTGAGCGCATCCGGAATCGACTCGTCGATGTGAGCCCCTCCTCCTGGCAGCTCCCAAAGATTTGTCCATCGTTCCTGAACCATCAGGTATGCATTATTTTGTATGAAAATACCATTCGCACTTGGACGAAATGAAAATTTCGAAGCAGGTAACGTATGTTTCTTTCCGTGGTGATCAAAACAGGTAATCATCGTACTCATGGCTTTTGGGCAAAGAGGTCGATCCAGTCTATGTCATACCCGTCTTTATACCGTTTTGACTCATTGAATGTTTCAACACTTACTATCGAAAATCCTGCATCAGTAAAAAACTTCATGAACTCTTCTTCAGTAAAATACGAAAAATACCGGGCTTTTCCGGGTGTTGATGGCGCAATATCATACTGTTCACCGGTTCCGGATTTAACTCTCGCAAAACAAACGCCTCCTGCTTTCAAAATACGATAAAATGATTTCACGACAGGAAGTATTTCCTCATGTTTGAGATGTAAAAGTGCGGCACAGCACCAGATGCCGTCGTAGGAATTATCGGGAAACGTAAGACGCCGCATATCCATTTCATAAAACTCGGCGCACGATGCCACTTTGCGGGCAATGGTGAGAAGCGAAGCTGATAGATCAACGCCAGCCACTTCAAGTCCGCGTGATTCAAAATAGGCTGCGTCACGCCCGGATCCGCAGCCTACATCCAATACGCACCCACCTTGCGGCATAAGCTCAAGAAATTTCAGGCGCTCTTTTTCAGGGGCATGTGCCTCTGCCTGAAGTGCATATTGAGTTGCGATAGAATTGTAGACTGATACCGTGGATTTAATATGATCATCTTCACCCATACAGTAATTATAATACAAAAAACCCCGCGCGCACGCGGGGTTTTTAAGTACTTAGTACTTGTACCTTTCTCCTTTTCCCTTAATAATCCATTCCACCCATTCCTCCCATACCTCCCATGCCGCCGGCTCCTCCCGGCATTGCCGGTTCTTTCTTTTCCGGCAAATCAGTGATGAGCGCCTCGGTTGTGAGTACCATCATGCCGACGGATGCGGCATTCTGGACAGCAGTCCTCGTCACCTTCGCCGGATCAATCACTCCTGCCGCAGTCAGCGACCCGAATTGCATGGTCATAGCATTGAATCCGAAGTCGGGAGATTTGTTTTCCTCGACCGTCTTCATGACCCATCCTTCATCAGCCCCTGCATTTTTGGCAATCCAGCGGACCGGTTCAGCAAGTGCCTGGTAGAGAATATCCACCCCGACCTGCTCGTCATGATCCTTCATACCATCTTTGAGCTTCGGCAATACCGCACGGGCCTTGAGAAGCGCAACGCCTCCCCCAACCACAATGCCTTCCTCAAGTGCGGCTTTGGTGGCTGCAACCGCATCGTTCACGCGTTCTTTCTTGTCTTTA